>JBDKUC010000047.1:0-10863 GCA_039679885.1 Thermoguttaceae bacterium
AGTTGGGCATCGCTGGCGCCGTCGTTGACGACCAGGAACAGAAAGTCGTCCAGCACCACCGGCGGAGTCACAACGCTTCCGGGATCCTGGCCCACATAGTCCACGTGGCGGCAAGCTCCGTCGGCCAGCGCGAGGATGAACAGGTTGGCGTGGGTGGCCACCTGATAGATCAGCCCACGGCGGCCGTCGACCGTCGGCGCCACGCTGATCGGCTGCGGAAGCAGAACGTAGCCTGTTGACTCACCCGTGCCAGCCGAAATGGTGATCAGCTTGCCGGCCGGCGTGGCCACGAGAATCTTGTCGTCCGCAACGATCGGCCGCGCGTCGAACGCCTCGCCGACGGCGTAGCGCCAACGGATGCGGCCCGAGGTCGTTTCGATCCGCATCAGTTCGTTCTTTGCGGTATTGACGACCAGAGCGTCACCGTTGGCGTCCGAGGAAAGCGGAACGACTCGCAGCATGGCGGCCTGCGGGTTGACCTCAAACCCGATGAATCGCCGCCAGAGCACCTTGCCGGTCGTCGCTTCCAGCCCATAAATCGAACCGTCGACGGCGGCGAGCACCGTCTGGCCGCTGACGTCGGGCAGCTCGGACTTCGTATCGCGCCGCGCCAGTGTGACGGCCGAAGACGCGTCCGCCTTCGAGTCGCCGGCGACCGCCGACTTCGAGGCCGTCACCCAACTGACCAGCGTCTGCTGCGCCCGCGACACCTCCAGCACCTTCTTCTTGAGCTTGGCATTGTCGGCCAAGTCGGGGTACTGCCGCAGCAAGGCGTTGCACGCAGCGTAGGCCTCGGCCGTCTTGCGCTCCTTGGCCGCCTTCGCCATGGCGGCCAGTGTTCTGGTCAGTTCGCTTTCACGGGCGATCTTCCGCTTCGTGTTGCCTAGACTATGCTGCACGTCGTTCATCCGGCTGGCGCTGGCCTCCCGCAGTTTCTTCGGGACGTACTTGTCCACCATCGCCAGCGCCTGCTGACTCTTTTCGACCAACGTGGCGTCGAGCTTCTTGGCGGCCATGTCCGAGAGCCCCTCGGCAATGGTCGGCAGCATCGCGGCCAATTCGGGATAAGCGTCTTTGAAATCCTTCTCGGAGGTGATGCCGCCGGCGGCGTCCTTTGCCCCTTTCTCGGTCGAGCCGGAGAGAATCTCGTCCGCCATCTTCAACGCCGCGGCCCAATCGGCGCCGGGCTGGCTGACTTGCCGCAGCCGCGCCATCTCCAACATCACGCGGGCGCTGCTCGCCGAGCCGTCGCTCGGGAACGAAGACAGGAAGTCCTGATACTGCTTGATGGCCAACGGGAAGGAGCCGCCCTTATAAGATTCCTCGGCCATCGCGTACATCTTATCGGCGTTGCCCTTGGTCAGCCCATACCAGAGCCAACCGCCGACGACCAACATCAGCAGCAAGCCGCCGCCGCCAAGAAGCATCAGCGGCGAGCCCCATTTCTCCTGTTCGGTCTTGACGTGCGTCTTCGGCTGCCGCTTGAAGAGCCGCCGAAGCCCACCGCCACCCCGGCCGGCCGTCGCCAAAGGGCTGGCGCCGCCCGAGCTCATCGATGCGTCGGCCATCAGGCCGTCGAGCACGCCGCCGCCGCCGCCGCTGGAGCTCCCCAGCGACGGCATCTCCTGATCGAAGAACGAGCCTTTCGCGGCGGGCGCCGGCTGCTGCGCCGGTGTGGCATGCGCGGGGCGCGCGACATGCGTGGGACGCGAGGCCGGCGCGGGGCGCGAGGCCGGCGCCGGCGTCTGAGGTTTCGCCTCGCGCTTCTTCTTGGCGACCGATGGCGCCGGCTCGTCGTCCAGGGGCGCCAAGCCAACCTCGTCCTCCTCCGGACGCGGCTTGCTCGCCGGTTTGGCCGTCGATCGCGTCGACGCCGCCTTCTTTTCCGCGGGCGCTTCCGTGATGGCCGCCAAAAGCCGTTTCGCCTGCGCGGCCGTCAGATGCCCATGTTTGACCAATCGCTTGGCAATCGACTCGGCGGCGATCGGCGTGGCCGACTGGGCGACCTGCGCGCGGAGATTGGCCACCGCGCGGGCCGACAGGATTTGCCGCTCTTCCAGAAGGGTCAGGAACTGTTCGGTGGAATTCATTGGTCCATCGCGTGTAAGACGCCTGTGAGACGCCATTGTTTTGTCGAACGAACGGTGCGATTCACGCACCCCACTCGCCTTCTCCCTATTGGTGCGTTTCACGCATCACAGCTATCTCTTCAACGGTTGATCGCTAACAAAGAACTCGTAGGCTCCGGGAGACCCCTTGATGCCGAAGCGGGTCCGACGGATGTCCTTCGGCGATGCTCCGTTGTACTCCCGCTCCAATCGGGCCAGCGTTTGCTCTGTCTCGGGCGGCAGGAACTTCAGGATGGGCCGGCCCTCGGACTCGATTCCGGCCCGGGCCAGCAATTCGCTCTCCGCTTGTTCGAGGTAGCCGTTTTGGCAAACGAGGTAAAACCGATGCTCGTTAGCGCTGGGATTCCTGATCTCTTTCCTGTCCGGCTTCGCCTTGGCCAGGTTGTAGGCATAGACGATTCGGTTGTCCGGCATGATGACGCCCAGTTCGATGTGAAAGTGGTCGAGTTGCCGGGCGTATTGCTCCAGCGTGTTTCCTTTCGGGATAACCAGTTCCCAGTTGCGAGGGTACCACATCGTCTTCTTCACCGGATCGCCCACCGGGCCGTCTCGCTGGCCGACGCCTTTGCCGTCGCCATTGCCGCCGTTCTCGCCCTTGCCCTTGCCCTTCCTGCCGAGGCGAGCGACGGCGTCCAGGTCGGCCGCGTTGTCGGCCACTGCCGTGCCGAGCGTGCTCAGGTTCTTCGCAACGTCGGAAGTCGTTTTGTCCCTGCCCGCGGCCGGTTCGTCCGCAGGCGTGTCGATCTCGATTCCGCCGCTTGCGCGTCGGTCGCCGCCCCCTTCGCCAACGCGGCCGAAGGTGACGGTCGGCGAAGTCGGCGTCGAGACCATCCTGGCGCTCAGCCAAAGCGCCACGAGCAGCACGACGCTGACGCCCACGCTGATCAGCATTGCGATCAGCAGGCTGGAAACGCGGTCGTAGCCGGTGACGCCCAGCCGCCGCTCTTCGGCAGCCGCCGCTTCCGCTTCGTCAGCGATCGTGCGCTTCGTTGTCATCGCTCGTCTTCTCACTATTGGTGCGTTTCACGCATCACAGCTATCTCTTCAACGGTTGATCGATCACAAAGAACTCGTAGGCCCCAGGGGACCCCTTGATGCCGAAGCGGGTCCGACGGATGTCCTTCGGCGACGCGCCCTTGTACTCTCGCTCTAGTCGGGCCAGCGTTTGTTCGGTCTCCGACGCCAGGAACTTGAGCACGGGGCGGCCATCGGTTTGGATACCTGCCCGGGCTAGCAGATCCTCGTCGGCCTGTGCAAGCCCGCCGTTCTGCAAGATCAGGTAGAACCGCTTCTCGTTGACCGCGGGCTTGAGTTCCTTCTTGTCGGGCTTGGCTTTCCGGAGGTTGTAGGCGTAGACGATCCGGTTGTCCGGCATGATGACGCCCAACTCGATCTTGAAAAAGTCGAGCTGCTGGGCGTAGGTCTCCAGCGTGCCGCCCTTCTGAAAAATCAGCTCCCAATTGCGGGGGAACCCGGGCTTGCCCGGGCCGTGGCCCAGACCGCGGCCGGGGCCGAAGCCGCCGTAGATGCCGCCGCCGGAGCCGTAGGCGCCCTGCCGCTTCGGCGCGGTGAAGTTGGGGTCGTCCAGCTCGACCACGTTCGCCGCCACGGCCGTTCCCAGCGAGCTGAGGTCCTGCTCGACGTCCGCCGATTTCTCGGCCGTCCCGACGAAGGGCTCCTCCGACGGGACCTCGAGTTGCGAACCACCGGCTGGCCGGCCGTCGCCCCCGCCTTCGCCGTCCGGGCGATATTCGGCCATTTCAACCGGCACGGACACCTGCGTGCGATGAATGCGGTTGCTCAGCCAGATCATCAGCAGCAGAGCGACGGCCACGCCAATCGAGATGAGCAGGGCCAGCATCCAACTGGCGGCGCGGTCGTACGGCGTCACCGAGACCCGACGGCCTTCCTCGGCCATCGCTCGGGCTTCGCGAACGATCGATGACACTTTCGCCATTTCGCCGTCTCCTACTTCCAAACTCCCGCGAGCAACGCCATCTGGCGGAACGCTCGCACTCTGAACCGCACAATGTTCCGTTTTCCCTAGCTGTCGTCGTCGATCGCCAACTGGATTTCGTTGATGTCCGCGTCGCTGCCGGCATCAAGCACCTTGACGAGCGTCCCGTGATGGGCTTCGCTGTTGCCAAGCACCAGCATCTTCGGCGATCCCGCGTTGCCCTTCGCCTCGCCCAGTTTGAGCCGAAGCTCGCGCTCGCTGCCGCCGGGCACCTCGGAGTCGTTCACCCAGATCGTGTTGTCCCGGTCGATCCGGACGATGATGAAGCCGTCCCGCTCGAAGTCGGACGCCGATCGGGCGCCTTTCGAGGATTTCTTTGTTTCGTCGGCCGACGGCATGGCGATCGCCGTGAAGCTCTTCGACATGGAGGTGACCATGAAGAAGATCAGCACGAAAAAGACGATGTCGACCATGGCGGTCATGTCGACCAAGTCTTCGTAGAGCGGTTTCTTGCTCATTCTTCGGCCTTTTCAATTACGGCCAATCGCAACTTCGCGCCAAGCACCCCGTTGGCGATGCCGGCCACGTGGGCAATGTCGCGCAGCAGAACCTCCCGCTCCGCCTTGATCAGCACAAATTCCTTTTGCTCACGCAATCCGTCTTCGATCGCCGTCTGGATCCGGTGATCGACCTCGTTCGAGCCCAGTTGCTCTCCCTGGCCGGCGCCCAAGTAGAACTTCGGCCCCTTCATCACGGTGACAATCACCGATTTCTCCTGGTCGGCGCTGGTGCAGTGCCGGGCCTTGGGCAGGTCCATTTCGGCCAAGGCCGACACGGTCCAGGTCACCAGGAAGAAGATGTTCATCATGAACACCAAGTCGACCATCGCGGTGACGTCGAAGCGAGCGTCGTCGCTCAACGGACGCCGCGGCACTAGCGCGTTGTCTTCAAACGCCGTCGGCGTGGCGTCGGATTCAGGGGGAGGACCAGCGTCCATGGGGCACCTCTAGGCAGGGACAGTGCGGGCGTGGCTCGCCGACTCCGGCTTGTCGTTCTCGACAAACCGGGCGCAAACCAGTTTGAAGTGCTCGAGGAAGCGGGTCATGCCGGAACTGAGCGAGTCCTGCAACACGCGGACGCGGATGTTCAGGTTGGCCAGCACGAACGTAAACGGGATGGCCGTCATCAGACCCATGGCGGTGCAGATCAACGCGATGCTGATGTCGGCCGCAATCTGCTTCGGATCGGGCTTGTCGCCCAGACCGATACGGCCGAACGCCGCCATCATGCCCAACACCGTGCCGAACAGTCCCAACAGCGGCCCCGACTTGATGACGGTCGCGACCCAGCTCAGGCGGTATTCGAGGTCGGACAGCACGTTCCGCTGCATCAACTCGGCGATCAACTGGCGGAGTTGCCCCTCGCCGAGGTCGCGGTTCTCGATGGCGGCCAGGGCCAACTGCGGCAACGCCCGCTGGTCGTTCTGGCACATCTCCGAGGCGGAATTGAAATCGCCCTTGTCGAGGTTGTTCCGCAGTTCGCCGAGGAACTGCAACTGCAATTGATCGTTGGTGAACCGCAGCGTCATCACGCGGCGCCAGAGCATGATGACGCAGAATAATCCCCAAAGAAAGTTCAGCGTCAGAAAGACGTAGGCGCTGTTGCCGAGGAAGTCGGCCAATGCGTTCGTATTCATGATGAATCAAATGCCTCCAGGAAACAGGGCTGTTCGCAGGTGTGACTTGTCGCAGGCGGGATTCTACAGGTCGACGTCCGCGTCGGGGCGGATGGCCCGGTACCAGGCCTTCCACTTCTCGATCAACGCACGCCGTTCCGAGTCGGTGGGATTATCGGAGAGCCGGTATTTCTGGTCGTTGCTTCGACTGATGCGCAGCAGGGCTTCGTTCGCCTCTCGTGCGATGTCGACCATCGGATCGGTGAGGGCGTAAATCAGGACCGGCACGTTGTCGAGATTTCGCACCTTGCCGAGCGTCTTGACCGCTGCGAGTCGGGCTTCGTATTTGCGATGGCCCACCAATTGGCGGATCATCGCCGCTTGTTTCGAGGACATCGCCTCGACGGTCGCCTGCGGCAGCGCATCCAGGCTCTCGGCCTTCTTATCGAAATCCTTGTCGTCTTGGTTCTCGAGCGCGGCCAAGAGGGCCTCGCCAGGCCCCTCCCGTTTCATGTCTTTCAGCTTTCCGTCCCGCCCGACGAACAGGTCGGTCGTGTCCTTGGGAATGCCTTGGCCTCCCTTCAGCAGCCCTCCGCCGAGCTTCTTCGCCTCGATGATGCTCTTCTGCATCGATCGCAAGAGGAAGAGCACGCCGAAGGCCGTGTCAGGCACGTCCCCGCAGCCCTGGCCGGCCCAAACGCCCGTCGGGCTTTGCTTTTCAATCAAGAATCTCGCGATGTCGCTGTACCATTCCGGGTCCTTCTCGATCTCGCCGCTGGGATGTTCAGAGAACCAGGCAATGCTCTTGTATCGCTCGAAGGCGTACAAGTAGTACAGGTTCCACATGTCGACCTGAACCTTGAAGTTCTTGGCAAACCATTCGTTGCCGCGCGACTCGGCGTCACGCAACAGCTTCGCGTCGATTTGCGATTTGAACGGCGGCGGCTCTTTCGGCCCCTTCGACTTGATCTCCCTCAACGCAGAGGGAATGTCCTTTGAGGGCTTCTCAACATTTCCCACGCCCAGCAAGTTGCCGCTGAGGTAAAGGGCGCCCAGGCCGGCGGCCGCCATACTATGCCTCACATCGCTCTGAGCGACCAGGCTGGTCGGATTCGGGGCCGGCGTTCCCTGATATCCAAAAGCGCCGCTGGGGTCTTGGGTGACCAAGAGCCAGTTGGCCACCGCCTCGATCGATTCCATCGGAACCTTGTAGCCGTGGAACTTCGCTTCCCAGGAACTAAGCACGCCGTACTGGGTCATCGACGTGTCCCCGGTATCCCGGTCGGGGTATCCCCAGCCGCCGTGCTTCTTCTGCCTCGCGCGAAGGTAGGCCAAGAGATACTCCACGTCGGCGCGGTGCCGTTCGGCGAGCCCCGCTTGCTTCCGGGCATGATCGTAAGTCACCAGGAAGATGATCGACAGGCCCGTGCTGTAGATGTCCATCTGAGGATTGACCTTAGAGACATCGTGCGCGCCGATGGCGGCTTGCACTTTCGCAGCGGCCTGAACGACCTTCGGCAACTCGGGGCTTTCGCCCTTCTTCTGGTTCTTGATCAGGGCGATGCCGATCAGCGCTTGAGCGCCCGGACGCTCGTCTTGAGCCGCATCCGATTGCAGGTACTTGACGCCCAGCTCGATCGCCTTGAGCACCTCGGGGCTCTCAGTCGTCAACAGCGCGGCATCTGCGCGAAGGACGCCGAAGAAGAACGTCCCCGCCAAGATCAAGACGCGCGCTAGCAACCGGCGCCGCATCACCTGCATGTGCATCGGTCCGTCCGTGCGTAGTGTAATCCACGGTGCGGGCTGCCCGTTGCCCATGTCACCAAAGAAAATACCCGGTCGCTACTCGCCCCGACGACGATTTTTCACATCCCGCAACCCTGATGATAAGGCCCGGAGTATCCCATTGTCAAGCGCCAGTGCGGAATAACGCCGGGGTGGGGCCCGTCCCCCTGCGTTACCCCCAGGGACTTTGCAGTTTTAATCGCTTGGATCGTCGAATTGACAAAGCCATGCCGAAGCGTATACTAGAGCGTTTTGCTCCGGACTCGGGGCGGCGGACAGGTAGCTCAGGTAGTAGAGCAGCGGACTGAAAATCCGCGTGTCGTGGGTGCGACTCCCACCCTGTCCACTTCTGGCAAGCGGCTTGCTTCGCTGAGCAGGATGGATCATCGGCGATGGCCAGCAGTCTAACCTGGCCGGGCATGGGGGGCCGTGTGGATGACGCCGTGCCTGTCAAGAAGGCCCGGTCGCACGGGTTGGTCTTTCGCGATTCAGCGATCGATGCCTTGCTCGAGCGATGCTTCGATTCCCGCGGAATTGCCCCCGTCGCGGTCGGGCGGAACTTCTGGCCGCGGGCGGGGTTCCTAATGCAATAGTCCGCGCAGGGAAGCGTTATTAGACTTCATACGTCGTCGACTCTGACGCGGGAGCGGAGCACCTATCTAAGGCGGTGACGCGCAGATGCTTCGGACCGCAAGGAACGGAACGCGAATGGATGCCCCCGATCGGACACGCTGCAAAGAACCCGAGCGGGAATCGCAGACAGCCTGCCTATCGCCGGACGACTCGCGAGAACACCAATCGGCGATCGTCCGCCACGTCATCGAGCGTTTGCGCAAGATGACTGCCGAAGCCGAGACGATGTACCGGCGCTATCATGAGGCGGCGGACCAGGCGGTTGGGCTCCAACAGCAACTGACCGCCGCGCAGGAGCGGGCGAGCTCGGCCAGCGAACAGTTGGCTGCCATCACCGGCAGTCGCAGTTTTCGATTGGCGCAGGCGATACGACGGGTTTTGCGTGTGGTGTCGCTGCGGCGTTCCCCTCGGGCGATCGTCGCGACACCAGGAATCGCGGAAGAAGTCGCGAAGCCTGCGGCTTCTCCGCGAAAAGCGGCGGCCGAACAGTCAGCCCAGGACTTGCCGGCCCCTGAGACGTCCGAGGCTGGCAAGGGTGCCCCGCTAGAGTACGCCCCGCTCCGCTGGAGCCTGGGCGGCGACGAGATGTCGGAGGCCGATTTGATCGGTCTGGCTATTTTCTCGGCGAATCATCGCGCCGGCTCAACCCTCTTGCAGCGAATCTGCAACGCGAGAAAAGGCACGCTCATTTGGGGCGAGCATGGCGGCTTGTTGAGCCACTTCAGCGAGATCTACACGGACGCTGCCTACTTCTCGTCGGCAGGCAGCGAGGAGCACCGAGCCTATTTTGCCAGCGGCGAGGACCCGAATCTCTGGATCGCCAACATGTGCCCGACGATCGAGTACGTCGAGCAGGCCGTCGTGAACTCCGCCCGGGCGATGCTCAACACGTTTTATGGGCAGTACCGCCAAACGCACGATTTGATCGGTTTCAAAGAGGTGGCCTATCGCCGGCCCGAGCTGGAACTGCTTCGCCGATGCTATCCGAAGGCGCAATTTCTGCTGCTGGTCCGCAATCCGTTGAACACCTGGCGCAGCACGCCGCGAAGTTGGTATCCCTCTCTAGAGGATTGGATCGCCAAATGGAACGCTGCCGTCGACTGTTTCCGCGAGTTCGTCCGATGCGACGCCGGCAGCCACCTCGTTCGGTATGAGGACCTGATCCAACAAGAGCCCGGCACGATGGGAGTTCTGAAGCAAGCAGCCAAGGTCACCGAGGAAGAGGTGGCGATGGTTCTGAGCCATAAACTGGGAAGCCACAACGCAGGCGTCGACCCGTCTCACCGCGAGTTGATTCTCGACCGCTGCGGAGATGCGATGAAAGCCTTGGGCTATCTCTAGCGCCGGTGCGAGCGAGTCAGATGCTCCTGGTGTAGTGATTCAGTCTGTCGGGGATTTTTGGGTGCCATGCTTGCTAGGCGAGCGCAGCGAGACAGCAAGCATGTTCGCCGTCGAATCATGCCCACGCAAGCGTGGGACATGGCACCCATTCGTCCTGAATGATGCAACATACAGACCGTCATTTCTGAGATAGTACACTGGTTGCGGCGCAAATCTTACAGGCCGCCGGCGATCGTTCGTCCGCCATCGACCGGCAAACAGATGCCCGTGACGTAATCGTTTTCAATGAGGAAGAGAACGGCTTGCGCGACGTTCTCCGGGCTGCCGATGCGCTTGAGCAGGGTGCCAGCGACGATGCCTTTGACCTCGTGTTCGGAGAGATTCTCGGGAAGCAGGACGGGCCCGGGCAGCACGCAGTTGACCCTCACCGCCGTGTTCCGCTGCGCGAGTTCGACGGCCAACGCTCGGGTAAGCGTGGGGATCGCGCCTTTGCTGACGAAGTAGGCCGCATAGTTGCCGTAGGGCCTGGCGGTGGCCCAGTCGCCGATCGTAATGATCGAGCCGCCCTCGACCTGACTGGCCATGAGCAGCCCGGCCCGGCGGCAGCAAAGGAAGGTGCCCAGCGTGTTGACCTCGAACTGGCGGCGCACGTCCTCCGCGGTCACCTCATCGAGTGGCTTTCGTTCGTAGACGGCGGCGCTGGTCACCAGCACGTCGAGCCGGCCGAAGGTCTGCTGAATTTGATCGAAAAGTCGGCCGGTCTGCGCCTCGTCAGCCAAATCGGCCTGGAAAGCTACGGCGCGACCGCCGTGCCGTTCGAGTTCGCGGACCGTGTCCGACGCCTCATCGGCCGAACGGTGATAGTGGATGGCCAGCGCGTAACCACGCTCGGCTAACGCCCGAGCGACCGTGTTCCCTACGCGGCGTTTGCCACTGCCCGTGACGAGGGCGACCTTCAACCGAGGGCTGTCCGAGGTCATAGCGATCGTCTTTCGCAAAAGTAATCCGCCAGGCCCGTCTTCCAGTCGGGCATCGCCGGGCCGCCGAGGCGATGGTAGGCCGACGTGTCAAGCACGCTATAAGCCGGCCGCGGCGTGGGCGCTCCGTATTCCGCAGAACTGATCGGATGCACGATCGTCGGCATTGCCGCCAGCCGGAAGATTTCTGTCGCAAACTCGCACCACGTCGTTTGGCCGGTATCGGTCACATGGTAGACGCCAAACGGCGCCGTCGTGGGGCAGGCTGTCAACCTGCCTGTCTCCGAACCCGCGTCCTGGCAGGTTGGCAACTTGTCCTGCGGTTGGCCCAACAGAAACAGGATCGCCCGGGCCAAGTGCGGCACG
>JBDKUC010000429.1:0-2070 GCA_039679885.1 Thermoguttaceae bacterium
GTTCGCCGCACGCAAACCGCTGTTCATCGACAAGCCGGTCGCCTCCTCGCTGGCCGACATCGTGCGGATCTACGACCTGGCCAAGCAGACCGGCACGCCGTTCTTTTCCAACTCCTCGCTCCGCTACAGCCCGGGGATCTTCGGGATGCGCAACGATCCCAAGATCGGCAAGGTGCTCGGGTGCGACGCCTACAGCAACAACGCGCCGATCGAGCCAAGTCACCCCGACTTCTTCTACTACGGAATCCACGGCTGCGAAGAGCTGTTTGCGATCATGGGCGAAGGCTGCAAGACGGTCAGCCGCGTGAAGACGCCCACGGCCGATCTCGCGGCGGGCGTGTGGGCCGACGGGCGGCTCGGCACGCTGCGAGGCATCCAGCAGGGCCGCGTCGGGTTCGGGGCCACGGTGTTCGGCGAAAAGGGGATCGCCCCAGCCGGCAAGTTCGAAGGTTACGAGCCGCTCTTGGTGGAAATCGCCAAGTTCTTCAAGACCGGCAAGCCGCCGGTCACCCCCGAGCAGACCTTGGAGATCTACGCCTTCCTCGAAGGCGCCGACGAGAGCAAACGCCAGGGCGGCGTGCCAGTCACGCTGGAAAGCGTGCTGGAAAAAGCCCGCAAAGAAGCGGCTTCCGGCAAGTAGCGGGCAAGACTATTTCGCGATCGCCACGGCCGCCCGATCGGTCACCAGGAGCGGATAGTCGGCCAGCGGCAGCGAGGGGAATGTCCAGACGCCGGCCGTCGCGCTGCCTTCGAGCCGGTAGATCTCCTGGCTCATCGGGTCGATCAAGACGGGCTTCGACAGCGAAGCGGCCTTGCTGCCGGCCATCGTGAGGCGGACCGGCTGGCCGGCAAAATCCTCCTGCACGTCGGAAGGCCACCAGTAGGCGTAGAGCGGGAAGCCACGCCGCACAAAACTGGCCCAGCAGATCTTGTCGGCCTGGACCGCCCCGCTGCCCATCGCTTCCGGCCTGACCTCGAGCGAGAGTTCGGCACGCTCGGTCTGGGCGTCGAACAGATTGCACAGGGCCTGATAGGCGTAGTACGACGGCTTGGGCGAATAGTCCTCGCCGCGCAACAGGCCGAACGACGCCTTGAGGCTCTTCTGTTTCTTCGCCGCCGGATCGCTCTCTGGCCCCGACGCCCAACTGTACTTCAGCTGGTCGACGAGATGGAAATAGGAGATCAGTTCCAGTCCCAGACGAAGGTCATTGAGCGTGCGACGCAACAGCCACCGCGCCTGCCGCGACTCGTTCCAGCGGTGATTCCACAGCGCGCCGACCCCGCCCTGTTCGGACGGACAGCCGCATTCGCCTTGCCACAGGGCTGGCGACGGTTTGTGGCTAGAGAGCATCTCCCGCCACTTCCGAACTCGCGGCTCGTAGTCCTTCTCGGGAATCAACTGGTAGGGATGGTAGGAGATCTTGTCGACGTGATGGGCTAAGCCCGCGTCAAGTGCCCGCTTGAGGTAGTCGGTGGGCATGCCCGACAGGGCGCCGCCGATGAGGACCGCGTCGGGAATCGCCGCACGGATCTCGGACGCCGTCCGCTTGACCAGGTCGACGTAGCCTTCGGGCGACGGCTTGCCCGGCTTCCAGAACCAGCCTTCGGTCGGCTCATTCCAGATCTCCCAGTGACGCACCCGGCCTCGGAAATGCTCGGCCGCCGCCCGCACGAAACGTTGCCACGCCTTCTCGACCACTTCACCACCGGTCGGCGCCCAACCAACCGCCGATTCGTCGCGGGCTTCGGGCGTGTAGAGGCGGTTGCCGTAGGTCAAATTGAACCAGGGCTCGATGCCGATCTTGCCGAGCGAGTCGATGATCGCATCCAGCCAGGCGAAGTCGTACTTGCCTTGCGTGGTTTCCGTGCGTGCCCAGCCCGTTTGGACCCGGGCCCATTTCACGCCCAACTGTGCCAGATGGCCGTAGGTCCGCTCCGGCTCGAACATGCGTCGGTCGAGCGTCTCGAAGCCGACGCTCAGCGGCGAGGCCGCGATCGCCGTCGACGGACGCGTGGCCAGCTTTCCCAACAACTCGCGTTTTGCCGTGTCGCCGCCGGCAACCGCGGTGT
>JBDKUC010000310.1:0-4136 GCA_039679885.1 Thermoguttaceae bacterium
CCTTAGTAGCTTGGCCACATGAATCCAACGCTCCATTCAAGGAGGTTTGGTCTCACGTGGTCTCGCCTAACGGATCAAACTCCGCGCCCCTCGCTTCCGACTGGTCGCTCAATCAAGCGGTCAGCCCTTGGCGAAGGGTGGCTTTGTAAGATCCGAGTAACGAATGCTCTAAGTGCCCGTGAGAGCCACGCAGCGTGCGACAAGTCGCACACGCGTGGATCACATTAAGATGCCACTTCTTTACCACAACCGAATTGTCAAAGAGCACAGTCAGTGGGTTCCCCCGACTGACGAAACACCAAGTTTATCAGGCGGCTCGAAGTGTGTCAACGGCTCTTGGACACGTTCGCGGATTTTTTTCGGATTTGTTTCCGTCCGCAAAACTCGCCAAAAAACGTTGTCTCCTCGGTTGCACGTCAGATGTAGTCGTATTATATCGGCCGCCGATTCACCGACAAGCACCCCAAGTCGCAATATTCTCGGGAATTCTCGGATTGCCCGAAATCGTCGGGGAGTTCGCCTTTGTAAGTATTCGTCGGACTTGCTACGGAAGCAAGTCGATGCCCGAGTTATCCGGACGAACGCGAAATCGCCGCGAGAACAGCGACTCGTGCTGGGCGTCTTCCCGTCGGTGCCCGGCCGTGTCGATGTAGACGGCCAGCAGCGATCCGTCGGCCAGTTCCGTGCACCGACCGTATCCGTACACGCGGCGATCAACGGCGAATCCGCGGTCGCTGGCGGGCGCAAGCCAGGTCTGGCCGCCGTCGCGGCTGAATATGACGCGGAGCCCTCCGACGCGACACGAGCCGTGGAGGCATACAAGCGTGCCATCGTGGAGCACCGTCAAGCTCGGCTCGTACATCCGGATGCCGAGCGTCGCGGGTTTCGTCCACGTCCGCCCGCCGTCGCTCGACCAGAGGACGTCCCCTTCCGGCCGAGTGATCATCACCAAGCGGCCATCGGGCAACTGGGCAAGCCCCATCTCGCTCATTTCGTGATCGCTCGTGACGGTCGACAAGAGTCTCCACGTCTGGCCTTCGTCGGTCGAACGGAAAACGGCGATCCCGTCCGGCTTGCCGGGCGCGGGCGGGCCGTAGGCGGCCACGATCACCGAGCCGTCGCGCAGGACCAGCGGCGGGCCGTCGGTGGCATCGGAGAGAAACGGCGATGGCAGCCGCCGCACTTCCTTTTCCCAGGTCCGGCCGCCGTCGAGCGAGCGGACCACCCCCGTTCGGCAGGCAAGTTCCGGCGATTTGACCGGATCTGCCCAGCCCGGAGCGGTAAACAGGGAACAGGCCAACACGCCGCTTGGCAATTCGGCAATCGCGGGGCTGCGGTCGTCCGCCGGCGTATCGATGAGCGTCTCTGGCTTCGACCAGGTCCGGCCGTTGTCGGTCGAGCGGACTAACATCGCCCGGCCGCCGCGCGGAGCGTCAACGTCGGTCGGCATCCCAAGCTTCTTCCACTCGGCCAGAATGCTCGGGGCCATGCGAAGCGGCGTTGGCGGCGAGGCGTGCCAATATCCCGTCGAGAAGCTCACCAGCAAGGTTCCGTCACGCAGCCGGATCGGTGCGTCCCAGCCGACAAATCCGTAGTATCCCGGATGCGGATCAGGCTGGTTGACGCCGGGCCCAACCACGACACGGCGTCCTTCCTCCGATTTCGCTGCGACGTCGCCGTTGGCGACCACCTTGATCTCGACGGCGGCCGCCCGGGCTGCCATCGCTGCCGCGGCGGCCCACACGAGGACCGCCACAAACGCTCGGCAAAAAAGCGATTTGCGAATCATCGTGCTCTCCGAACTGCGCGGGTGAAGGCGGTCGTTGATCCGCGGCGCAACGCTTGCGGCGGCTCTACGCAGCCCGACGCCGCGTTCTCCTCGGACTCCGGTTACGCGACGAGGATTCGCGGATCGGAGGTTGAAAAGGTCTGTTGAGGATTTTTGGGCGCCATGCTTGCCACGCTCGCTAAGTGAGCGCCGCGAGAAGCGCGGGAGATGGTGCCCCAACATCTCCATGGCCCGCGTGACAAACACCGTCATTTACGAGACATTACGCCGGCTGGCCGGGGCAGTGCTCTAGTCCGCATTTCTCACCGTAGGGTGGGGCGACGTCGCAAGTACATGGTGGGGCTTCGCAAACCGATCAACGGTGATTTGCATTCTGTCGGTTTGCAGAACGAGTTGCCGCGACGGAGGCCCCACCGTCGCCCTGGTTTGCTTGACCCACCCTACGCCTTGGTGAGAAATGCGGGCTAGCTGCCCAGCAGGCCAGCGACCTCCTGGCGGATGCGGTCCTCAATGGTTCGTTTGAACAGCATGGCCGCCAGCGGGAGACTCATTTCCAGACGAAGGTTCCGCGGCTCGACCGCGATGCGGCCGCTGACCTTCATGCCGACGGCCTCGGCGGAAAAATCGAACGTGTGATCGGTCCACTCGTCGCGGAGGTTGTTGACCCGACTGCCGTATTCGGCCTTGGCCTCGGCGAACTTCTGTTTCAGCCGCTGCACGGCCTCGTCAGGCGTCAGCGAGTGGGGAACGTCGATGGTCAGTTTCGGCATGGCGGCAGGGGGCTTAGGGCTTAAGTCTTAGGTCTTAGGTCTTAGGGCTTAGGATTTAGGATTTAGGGTTTAGGGTTTGGGGCTTAGCCCCAAGGCCTTCCCTCATCCGATCTTCGCCTTCAGTTCATTGAGCAGGCGGATGCCGCGGCCGATCTCTTCCTTTTGCCGGCTCGGTTCTTGGGGAATCTCGCGCTCGATCGTCAGGGGGCCGGTGTAGCCGACCTCCTTCAACGTGCGGAGAAAGGTCTCCATGCCGACGTCGCCTTCGCCCAACGGCACTTCGGCGCCCCAATCGCGGCCGGGCCGTGACGCCCACTTCGCGTCCTTGCAGTGGACGCTGCGGACGTAGGAACCGACCTTGCGCAGGGCCTCGATCGGCTCCCCGCAACCGTACAGGATCATGTTGGCCGGATCGAAGTTGACGAACATATTCTCGCGATTCACCTCGGCGATGAACTCGAGCAAATCGTCGGCCGCTTCCTGGCCGGTCTCCAGATGGACGTTCTGGCCGTTGCGGCCGCAGTGGTCGCACAGTTCACGCGTGACGGCCACGGCGCCGTGGTACAGCACGTCTTCGCTCTCGTGCGGAATAAAGCCGACGTGCAATCCGACGGCGTCGACGCCCAGCACCTTGGCGAAGTCGGCGATCTCCTTCATTTCCGCCAGCCGAGCGTCGCGGGTCTCCTTCGGCACCAGACCGACGGTGCGGGCGACCGTCGGGATGTCGGCGTAGCTCTCGCCCTCAAAACCGCCGAAGACGACCGTAATGCGGATTCCCAAGTCCTCGAGCCGGGCCAAGAACCGCTTGGCGTTGTCCGGCGTGCGGGTCGCCCGCTGCGGTGCATGAAGCTGGATCGTCGGAACGCCCAGCTCGTGGGCCACCTCGAGTCGCACGCCCAGCCCCGCGTCAATGCTCGCGAACACGCCCAACGGCCACTTGTCCATCGCACGACCTCTTTGGAGAAAGTATTACTCGGAATGACGAAGGAAATCCGAAGCTCGAAATCCGAAATCCGAATTCGGGCTTCGGATTTCGAGCTTTGGGCTTCCGTTACTTGTATCGCTTCACGTCTGGCTTCACGCCCTCCGGCGTCTCGTCGCTGGCAATGTCGAACCACGACTCCTTGAAATCGATCCGGCCGCCGCCGCCATCATTCTGCCGCGCGGCCATGTTCGTCGTCAACGCAATGACGGCATCGCCCAGGGCCATTTTCGGGTGGCAGCGTGGCTGGTTCTCGGGCGACCGGTTGCGGATGCACCAGGCCCAATGCTCGAGCTCGGCCGTATAGCCGCGGTCGGCCGGCAGGGCGCCGAGCGTGCCAATGGCGGCCGACGGCTCGTCGCCGGCCTCATCGACGGCGAGCATTGCGCCGCCCCCCTTTTCGGCCTTCTTATCCGGCACGACCTTCGTCTTCTTGTCGACGTTGTGGGTCTCGTACAGCATGGCCTCGCGCTCGGTCTCCAGCAACAGCGTCCCCTTCGTGCCGAAGACCGTCTCGCCATAGCCGCCGAACCCGTTGCCGTTGATCGAGGCGTATTGCACGCCGATCCGCTTCGAGCTCGTGCGGATGTCCTTC
>JBDKUC010000024.1:0-5163 GCA_039679885.1 Thermoguttaceae bacterium
GATAGAACTGCATCAGATCGCCGAAGGTCCGCATCGGCTCGATGCCCTTCTTCATGGCGTCGGTGATGGGAATCACCGGCTTCGGCGCGGGACGGGGCCGCGGCGGCAAGCGGTGCTGTCCCTGCTGCGGCCGCCCTCGGCCTTGCGGCCTCGGCGGGCGTCCCTCGCCGCCCGATCGCGGCGGACGCCCGCGGCCGGTGTCTTGGTGGGCGCGACCACCGGTCGCGGCTCGATCTCGACCGCGGCCGCCGGCCGAGCCTTGTTGCGGCTCTCCATCGCCTCCCGGTTTGCCCTGCGCGGGCCGGCCGCCGTGGCGCGGGTGCCTTGGCTGTTCCGAGCCGGGCTGAATCATTGTCAGCGAGACGCGGTGCCGCTCCTTGTCAACGCCCGTCACCCAAACCTTGACGATGTCGCCGACGGCCACAACGTCGTGCGGGTCGCGGATGAACTTGTCGGCCAGGCGGCTTACGTGGACCAGCCCGCTCTGATGCATGCCGATATCGACAAAGCAGCCGAAATCGACCACGTTGAGCACCGTGCCGGTCAGCTCCATGCCCGGCGAAAGGTCTTCGAGCTTGACGACGCCCCGCTTGAACACGGGGGCCGGAAGGTCTTCGCGCGGGTCGCGGCCAGGCCGGACCAGTTGAGCCAAAATGTCCTTGAGCGTCAACTGACCGACTTCCAGCTCCTTGGCCGTGGCGTCTAGATCGAGCTTGGCGATCGGCTCCGCCAATGCCACCACAGCATTCTTATCGCGCAAATCGGCCGCCGCGCCGTTCAGACGCTCCAACGTCTTGTTCGCCACGGCGTAGCTTTCCGGGTGGATCCACGTTGCGTCCAGCGGATTGTCGCCGTCGAGGATTTTCAGGAAGCCGGCCGCTTGGACAAACGTGGCGTCGCCGATGCCGGGCACGGCGCGAAGCTGCTCGCGATTGTGGAACGGCCCGTGCTCTTGCCGATACTCGTACAGCCGCCTCGCCGTCAATTGATTGAGCCCCGAAACGTACCGCAGCAGCGCCGGGCTGGCCGTGTTGACGTCCACGCCGACGAAGTTCACGCACGATTCGACGACTTCGTCGAGCGACGAGCGGAGGTGCTTCGCCTTGACGTCATGCTGATAGAGACCGACGCCGATGCTGGCCGGATCGATCTTGACCAGCTCGCTCAACGGGTCCTGCAAACGGCGGCCGATCGAGATGGCCCCGCGCAGAACGGCGTCGTACTGAGGGAATTCCTCGCGGCCCAGGCGGCTGGTCGAATAGACGCTCGCGCCCGCCTCATTGACGATCACATAGGCGATGCCCTGATCCTTCAACTCGTTGCCGAGCAGTTCGGCGAAGAAATCCTCGGTCTGCCGGCAGGCCGTGCCGTTGCCGATCACCACCACAGTCAGTTGGTGCTGCTTGATCAGCTCGATGACTTTCTGCTTGGCCGCCTCGCGTTGCTCCGGCTTGCCGACGAGATAGATCACCTCATGGCCCAACAGGTTGCCAAACTGGTCGAGCATGGCCAGCTTGCAGCCGCTGCGGAAGCCCGGATCGACGGCCAGCAGCCGGTGGTTTTGGACCGGCGGTTGGAGCAGGAGGTTGCGGAGATTTTTCGCGAAGACGCCGACGGCGTGCGTCTCGGCGCGGTCGGTCAGCTCGCGGCGAATCTCGCGTTCCAGGCTCGGCAGGATCAAGCGGCTCAGCGCGTCGCGAGCGCAGCCGCGCAGGTAGTCGGCGTGGGGATGGCCGGGCGGAACGAGCATTTCATCCACCAGGTTGACCATCGCCTGCAAGTCGGACTCGACCCGCACGCGCAGCACCTTCGCCCGCTCGCCGCGATTGATCGCCAAGACGCGGTGCGGCGGAATCCGCCGGATCTCCTCGCGATAGTCGAAGTAGTCGGCGAAGTCTTTGATCCGCTTTTCTTCCAGTTTCTTCTTCTTGAGATCGCGCTTCTTCTTTTGCGCATCTTTGGCCTGCTGCCGAGCCAGCTTCCGGCGTGCGGCGGCTGACAGGCTGGGCGCCACCGGCGGCAGCGACGCCGCGATCGCGCTCTCGCTGTGCGTCGATTCGGCGTCATGCGAGGCGATGGCCAGCGCGTCGAACGTCGAGATGCCATCGTCGGCTGTCGCCGCGTCGGCAGCCGCGTTCTCCGCCGGCGCCGCGGCGCTGGCCGCTTCTGGCGATGGCTCTGCAACCGGCGCAGCTTCCGCCTCAGTCGCCGGAAGCGTCAACGTATCGAACGCCGACACGCTCTCCGGCGATGCCGCAACCTGGTCGACCTCCACCGCGGCGTCTACGATCGACGGCGTTTCGGCCGCGATGGACTTCTCGGCGGGCGACGAACGCTGCGCCGGAGTCTTTGCGGCAACCGCCGCCTTCTCCTCGCCCGGCAGCCGTGCAGTCACCAACGCACCGGTCCGCTGCAGCAGCTCGCGAAGCTTGCCGCGCAGCTCGACGTGTTCGCTGAACTGCTCGGCAAGAATGTGGCCGGCGCCCAACAGCGCGTCGGCCGCCGTCGGCACCTGGCGATCCGTGCTGACGAACTCGCGCGCCCGGGCGTCGAGATCGTTGCACGTCGGCGCCGCCGCGAGGATCTCGTGGGCCAACTCTTCCAGACCGCGCGATCGGGCCAACGTGGCCAGCGACGTCTTCTTTGGCCGATACGGCAGGTACAAGTCCTCGAGCCGCTTCGTTGTCGTCGCCGCGAGAATCTGATCTCGCAGCGCGTCGTTCAGCCGGCCCTGCGACTCGATCGAGCGAAGGATCGTCTGTTTCCGGTCGTTCAACAGGCGGAGTTTGACCAACCGCCCCTGAATGTCCCGGATTTGTTCTTCGTCCAGCCCGCCGGTCCGGTCTTTCCGGTAGCGGGTGATAAACGGAACGGTGTTCCCCTCATCAAGCAACTCGACGGTAGCCTGGACTTGCCGAAGCGGCGTGTCCAGCCCCCGGGCGAGTTGCCGGAGGTCGATCATCAGTGGACTGTCCATAGACGAACCATATTACCAGGAAAAACCCTATTTTCCTTGAAAAACATCAAACCCGCAAGGCACCTGCGGTCGATACAACAGGCGACAGGGTGGGCCTATTCAAGGAAGGAAGCCCCCGTGAACGCCAATCACCTCCGCGTATATTACGGTCCCCAAGAGGACGCCAACGTCGCCGTCGCCGAATCCCAGCGCGAGACGGTGACCGTCCCCTTGATGGAAATTATGCCGCTGCTGGCCGACGCCGTCCAATCGCAGCGGACTTGGCTCCGCGATTTTGCCGACGACGAGGTTACCATCTCCATGGACCTCTACGAAGTCATCCTAGCTTACCAACATTACCGCCGCCCATCGGCCTGAGCCGGTCGTGGCGGTAATCTCCGGTGTTCATAGCACCAGCCCGGCATCCCAGCGCCCGGGCTGGTGTTTTTTTATTTCTTGGCGCGACGGGCGCCCCGCTTACAAGATCGTTCCCCGAATAGTCGGAGACTAGCCCAATTTTCGTGCCAGCGAAAATGGACTGTCCCCCTTCGCGCTCCTGAATCTGTGCTCGCTCCGCTTCGCGTGATGATGAGACCTTGATGGTAAACCGAAAGGCAACATCACGCGGAGCGTGATGAGTACAGTGTAATCGCATTCTCAAATGGTACACTCCGCCATCGCTGGAAGCACCAGAATCTTGCCGTCCCCCATGCGCCCCGTCCGTGCCACGTCAACGATGGTTCGCACCACTTCCTCGACGTGCGGGTCTTCCACCCACAGCGTGATCTCGACCTTCGGCAGGTACGCCATCGAGTACTCGCTCCCCCGATACTCGTCGAGGTAGCTCTTCTGCCGCCCAAAGCCTTTCACCTCGCGAACGCCACACGCATCAATCGGCGCGGTCTTCAGCGCGTCGAGCACCCGCTCCACCATGTACGGTTTCACAACGGCGATGATCTCTTTCACGGGACAAGGGGGGACGGAGGTGGTTGTCGGGAAGAAGACGTCTTGAATCGGTTGCGATTGACTCCGACAACTACCTCCGTCCCCGTCTGTTCTGTCGCCATCGGTGCACTTGCAACGAGCCTCACTCGTCGCTTCTCCCACTTAGCAGCATACCCAATTCGCGGCCCCCCAGCAACAGGTAGACTCCGCAATAGATGGCCATGCCACAAGCGATTGGCCCGCCGACCTGCAAGAGCTTGTCGGCAAAGCTGTCCTTGGCGGGCATCCATTGCAGCGTCGCGTAGGCCGCGGAAGCCATGGCCGCGGTCGCCACCAGGGTGCGAGCGGTTGTCGCGCTGAGCTGCCGCCAGTCCAGTCTTGCTTCACTCCGCGAGAAGGCAATCGTCAGCACGACCAATTGCACGGCGGCGGCAATCGAGGTCGACAGCGCCAGCCCCGATTCGTGCATCGGCCAGATCAGCGTGAAGTTCAGAAGCAGGTTGAGCCCGACCATCCACGCGGCGATGCGGACCGGCGTGGCCGCGTTTCCCATCGCGTAGAATCCTCGCACGACAACCGGCGCGGCGCAATAGGCCCAAACGCCCGTCGAGTACCAGGCGATCACCTGCGCCGCCCGAAGGGTATCGGCCTCGCCGAAATGCCCGCTCTTCAACACGAGCCGCGCGATCGGGTCGGCCAGCAGCATGAGCCCCACGCCGGCCGGGATGCTCAGACAAGTTACTAGCCGCAGGCCCAGGGTCATGTCGGCGCCAAGCTGCCGCAAGTTGCCTCGCGTCGCGTGGCGGCTCAGCAGGGGAAAAATCGCCACGGCAACCGCCATGCCGACAATGCCAACCGGCAGCTCGTAGAACCGCTCACCATAGTAGAGGACCGTGATCGCCCCCTGCTGCATTGGATAGTCGACCGCGCCGCCCAGCCACGACATCGGCTGCGGAGCGCTCGAGTTCGCCTCGAGCCCGCGGGCGATCAGGCTGTCGTTGAACGTGTTGATCTGCGTGACGGCCAAGCCGAAGAGCATCGGAGCCAGATTGCGGCCGACCTGCAGAACGCCCTCGCGAGCGGCCGGCCAGTTGTAGTCGAAGCGATAGCCGAGTCGCCGAAGCATCGGCAGTTGCACTAGGATCTGAACCGTGCCGGCCACAACGACCGCCGCGGCCAGCACGTACGCCTGGGCGATCTTGCTCGGTGCGAACAGGGGCGCAACGAACCAGGCGGCGGCCAGCATAACGTTGTTGAGCATC
>JBDKUC010000344.1:0-14451 GCA_039679885.1 Thermoguttaceae bacterium
ATGACGGTCTGTATGTTGCATCATTCAGGACGAATGGGCGCCATGTCCCACGCTTGCGTGGGCATGATTCGACGGCGAACATGCTTGCTGTCTCGCTGCGCTCGCTTAGCAAGCATGGCACCCAAAAATCGCCACTAGACTGAATCACTACACTAGTGGAGCGGCCATGCCAGACTTCCCGAAAATCTTCCGGCTCCGCCAAACGTTCGACGCCGCCCGCATAATCGACGTTCCAGGGGAAGTGCGGCGGCAACTCGAACGCCTGCGGTTGGGCGAGCGTGTCCGACCCAGCCAGAGCGTCGCCATCACAGCCGGCAGCCGCGGAATCGCCAACATCGCCGCCATCATTCGGGCGATCGTCGAACACCTTGCCACGCTGGGCGTGAAGCCGTTCGTCATCCCGGCGATGGGCAGCCACGGCGGCGGCACGGCTGACGGTCAGCGCCGGCTTATCGAATCCTACGGCATCACCGAGCAGTTCGTCGGCTGCCCGATCCGGTCGAGCATGGAAACGGTCACCCTCGGCCGCGCCGCCGAGGGCTTTCCGATCTATTTCGACCGGCTGGCTTTCGAGGCCGACCATGTCCTGGTCTGCAATCGCGTGAAGCCGCACACCGGCTTTTGCGGCCCCATCGAGAGCGGGCTGATGAAGATGCTCCTGCTGGGCCTTGGCAAATGCGATGGGGCCTCAGTCTACCATCGCGCGATCCAGGATTTCAGCTTCGAGCAGATCATTCACAGCGTGGCCGGAGAGGTGCTCAACCGGCGCCACATCCTGGCCGGCGTTGCCATCGTCGAAAACGCCAATGACCAGACCGCCCGAATCGAGGCCGTCCGGCCCGAGGAGTTCGAGACCCGGGAACGGGAGTTGCTCGCATTGGCCAAGCGGCTCATGCCGCGGCTTCCGTTCGACCGCGTTGACGTGCTGCTGATCGACCGCATCGGCAAAGACATTAGCGGCACTGGCCTGGACCCGAACGTCGTGGGCCGGAAGTACAACGATCACAAGGCGGTTGACGACGAGTGGCCGAAGGTGCGGCGAATCGCCTTGCGGGGTTTGAGCGAGGCCACGCATGGCAACGCCCACGGCTTGGGGCTGGCCGAGTTCTGCCGCTCGCCGTTGCTCCGCGAAACCGACTGGGCCGCCGTGCGTCTGAACGGCCTCACCTCCGGCCACATCAGCGCCGCGATGCCGCCGTTGGACTACGAAACCGATCGCGAGATGCTCGCCGCGGCGTTGGGCACGATCGGACTCACCGAGCCGCTGAACGCAAAGCTGCTCTGGATCCGCGACACGCTGCACTTGGCCGAGGTCGAGTGTTCGGCCGCCTATCTGCCCGAAGCTCGCCAGCGGAAGGACCTGGAGATTCTCACTGACCCGCGAGAGTTGCCTTTTGACCCGGCCGGCAATTTGCCGGCGAGCCTGTCCGATATGCCACGGTAAACGACCATGTCTACTACCATTCTCACGGTCGAGTGTCTGGTTGCTATTACGCTCGTCGAGGTGGCGATCGCCGCCTATTTCCTTCAGCTTGGAAGCCACTGGGCCAAGGTCGGAAGGGTGGGCTTCTTCCGCGCCGTATGGGCGATCCTCGCAGCCTCAATCGTCAGTTGGGTTGCGACGCGATTGCTGCATCAGGTCCCGGCCGGCGGCGTGGGGCGCACTGTTCTGATCGCCATTCTGCAACTGGCGATCATGCTAGGGCTCACGTGGTTGGTTATCGCGCGCGTGATCAAAACGAGCTTCTGGCGAGCCGCATGGGCGTGGACCGCCACGCTGATCCCCGCCGTCGCCAACGCGGTGCTCGTTTTCTGTGTCGTACAGCCCTACATGTTTGAGAAGTTCACGACGCCGACCAACGCGATGGCGCCGACGCTGCTGGGGCGACACTGGCAAGGGACCTGCCCGCGATGCGGGAGCCCCACTTATGCTACGCCAGAACCGAATGACCATCCAGACGTCGCACGGCCGGTGCGGATGATCTGCGGCAAGGAATTTCAGGCGTGCGAAGTGATCGATCCGCCACGAACGGAATTCGCTGAGGACGGTTTTCTGGTGAACAAGTTGATCAAACCGCGACGTTGGGACATCATCGTCTTCCAATATCCCGGGAACCCAAGCGTCAAGTATTGCAGCCGGTTGGTGGGCTTGCCGGGCGAAACGGTGACCATTCAGGACGGGTCGGTCTGGATCGACGGCAAGCGCCAATCGCCGCCGGCGGAATGCAAGGGCGTGAAATACTTGGACAAGATCGGCGGTCTGCCCGGCGCCCTCTGGGGCAACTCGGTCGCGCCCGCCCCGCTCGGGTCCGAAGAGTACTTCGTGCTCGGTGATTTTTCTGCCAACGCGTATGACTCGCGAATTTGGCGAACGGGCGCGCCGGGCCATCCGCCTTATGCCGTGCCTGAGTCATACATCGTCGGCGTTGTGACGCACATCTACTGGCCGCCCAGCCGGTGGCGCGTGCTGCGATGAAGGGAATCCAGCGGAACGTCGCCACGGCGATTCACCTGATCGCCGTAGCGGCTTATGACCAGTCGCGCAACAACGAGATGTTTGGAAAATTGACGTGGACTGCTCGCCACAGGGGCTCATCGGCGGTGACGCCGGGCAACTGCAGGTCGTGAGCTAAGGCGACAAAGAGGGCGTCGTAGATGCTTCGGTCGTAGTCAATCGCAATTTCAAGAGCGGACTCCAACAGGTCCATTGACGACCGGAGTTCTACCGGCACACGCAAAAGCCTCGTCAGAAGACGTCTCGCCGCTGCGGAGGTGATCAGACCGCGGTGGCAACGTTTCCAGATCGCGTTGGCTGTCTCGCTCAGCGCCAAGTCGACAACATAAAGTCGCTCGCCAGCCGCGGTGGCATCGGGAATCAACTCACGTGCGCGATCGGAGTCCGCCTCGGGCAAGATCCATTTCGCGACAATGCTACTATCGAGCACAAGGTGGCTCATCGCTTTCGGTCTTCGGCGATGTCGAGAGTGCTGTCCGGCATGATGCCGTATTTCGCCGCCAATTCATTGCGAAGCCGGTCGGTTTCCTCCAGCCAAGCCAGAGCATCTTCACGGCGCGGCCTCTCGACCGCCTCCACGCTCAGCGCAACGCGCTGGTTCTCCGCCAGGTCCACGGGCGCCAGCGGCCGAAACACACCATGCTCGTAGATGGCGTCGATGTGAGTCATATTGAGTCCCTCACAATCAATTATGGCCCCGGCGGCGGATGGCGTCAACTTGCAGCCGTCCCTAGAACAACCCGACGATCTGCTCGTTCTCGTCGATGTCGATCGTCTCGGCGGCGGGCGCCTTCGGCAGGCCCGGCATGGTCATGATGTCGCCGGTCAGGACGACGACGAAACCGGCGCCGGCCGAGACCGACACGTCGCGAAGCGGCACGTCGAAGTTCTTCGGCCGGCCGACCAGCAGCGGATCGGTCGACAGCGAGTACTGCGTCTTCGCCATGCAGATCGGCAGATTGCCGAACCCCAAGTCTTGAAGTTGGTGGAATTTGTCGCGGAGCTTCTTGTCAGCCAGCACATCGGTGGCGCCGTAGATCTCGCGGCAGACGATGCCCACCTTTTGCCAGAGCGTACACGTGTCGGGATAGAGAAGCGAGAAATCGGTTTTCGTGTGTTCGACCACGTCGACGACCGCCCGGGCAAGCTCCTCGGCGCCGGCGCCGCCTTCGGCCCAATGGTTGGCGGTGACGACCTTCACCAACAGGTAGGCGCACTTGTCCTTGATGAGCTGGATTTCCTCGTCGGTATCACTCGCGAAGTGGTTGATGGCCACGACGACCGGCAGCCCGAAGCGGTGAATGTTCTCGATGTGTTTTTTCAGGTTCTCAACGCCCTTGTCGAGGGCTTCGAGGTTCGGCTTGCCGGTCTCCTTCAGGGGCACGCCGCCGTGCAGCTTCAAGGCGCGGACCGTGGCGACGATCACCACGGCGTTCGGCGTAATGCCCGCCTTGCGGCACTTGATGTCGAAGAACTTCTCTGCGCCCAGGTCGGCGCCGAAGCCGGCCTCGGTCACCGTGTATTCCGAGAGCCGCAAGGAAAGCTTGGTGGCCAGGATGCTGTTGCAGCCGTGAGCGATGTTCGCGAACGGCCCGCCGTGGATCAACGCCGGATTGTTCTCCAGCGTCTGCACCAAGTTCGGCTTAATCGCGTGCTTTAGAAGCGCTGTCATCGCGCCGTGGGCCTTCAGATCGGCCGCCCTGACGGGCTTCTTGTCGCGAGTGTAGGCCACGATGATCCGACCGAACCGCTCTTTCATCTCTCGGAGCGATTCCGAGAGGCAGAAGATGGCCATCACCTCCGAGGCCACGGTGATGTCAAAGCCCGACTCGCGCGGCACCGAATTGTTCACGCCGCCGAGGCCCACGATGATGTTCCTCAGCGACCGGTCGTTCATGTCGACGACGCGGCGCCAAATCACGCGGCGCGGGTCGATGTTCAGCGCGTTGCCATGGTGGATGTGATTATCGAGCATGGCGGCCAGCAGATTGTGGGCCAGCTCGATCGCGTGGAAATCGCCGGTGAAGTGGAGGTTGATGTCCTCCATTGGGACGACCTGCGAGTAGCCGCCGCCGGCGGCGCCGCCCTTCATGCCGAAGCAGGGCCCCAGCGACGGCTCGCGAAGGCAGACGGTCGTCCGCTTGCCGATCCGGTTCAGGGCGTCGCAAAGCCCGATGCTCGTCGTCGTCTTGCCCTCGCCGGCCGGCGTCGGGGTGATCGCGGTCACCAAGACGAGTTTCCCCTGCGGGGCATCCTTCAACCGCCGATATAAATCGAGCGAAACCTTGGCCGTGTGCTTGCCAAAGTGTTCGAGGTCCTCATCGCCGATTCCTAGCTTGGCCGCAATGTTCTCGATCGGCAGCATCGTCGCTCGGCGGGCAATCTCAATATCCGGGGGCAGTGTCTTGGCAACGTCTGGCATAGCAATCATTCAAGAAAGAAACATGGGCGTCGAAACGCCCGAGAAAGCCGCAGCGCGGCTAGGAAAACACACTCAGGAGGGTCATGTCAACTCGTGTAAAAATCTCGCACCCGCATCAGCACGTCGAAGCCCTTGAGCTTCAGACATTCTTCGAGGCACTGCATCGCCGGGTGCTCGGGCGGGAGCACGTCGTAGTTCCGCTTCACCGAGCCAATCACCATGTCCAGCCCCAGCGGCATGACCTTCGTCAGGAAAGCGCTCTCGAGCGGGCCTTTGACCGCCGAGCCGTCAGGCCGCTTCGAGGGAAGCATCACGGTGAAGTTGCTCAGGCCGACCGAGGCGTGGCAGCCGGCGAACTTCGGGTCGGCGTGGATCTTCTCCATTGCCGCCACGAGCCGGTGAATGTTCCCCTCGGAATCGCTTCCGATCGGGGCAATGCCCGGGTCGATGATGCAATCGTCGTTGGTCGCTCCGGGGCAGCGAGTCAGAAAGGCATCGACCAGTTGTTGGGCCGCCTGATAGGTCTCTTCGGCCGTATGACACGGTTTCGAGTGCCCGTCGACCATATTTTCCGAGACCAGCAAGATCGGTCGGAAGGGGCGAACCTTGTACAGGTCGAACATTCCGGCGCGGAGGGCGCTGATCGAATTGAGGATCGGCTTCTGGCCGCCGGCCCGGGCGGGGTCATACGCCCGCAGGCCCGCTTCGGCGGTGGCTGGGTCCGGCGTGTCGATCGAAAGCGGCCGGGCCGTGACGCCTTGCACTTTGCGGACCATGTCGGCCATGAACTCGGGCGGCCGCGGACCGACGTTCACGTCGATGAACGCCGCGCCCTTCTGGTCCTGCATCCGGGCGAGCTCCAAGATTCCGTCGATGTCGCCGGCGTCGAACAGCTTCTTCGTCGACGGCACCGAGTCATTGATCGTCTCGCCGATAATCGTCAAATTGGGAATGGGCATGTGTTGGACTCCAGTATCTTGTCATTCTGAGCGCAGCGAAGAATCTCGCCTGCCCGACTCAAGGGGTAACCGTTTGCCGATCGATCCGTCATTCTGATCGCGGCGAAGAATTTCGCTTGTGTTCGAGCGGAGACGAGATTCTTCGCTGCGCTCAGAACGGATGCAATTCCCCAACCCGGGAATGGTTTCGCTCGATGGTTTTACAGTCCGATACCAACTCTCGCTCAAATCGATCCACCCGGGATTCTGGGATTCAATCAACGCGACCTTTTTGGAACGAAGCCAACCCTTGAGCTTCTTTTCTCCCTCGATCGCCTGCTCAATATCGGGAAAACTCTCGTACCATACAAGCTTGTCGATGTTGTACCGACTGGTGAAACCTTTGATTACCTTGTGTTTGTGCTCATAGACTCGCCGCTCGATATCGTTCGTAACGCCAGTGTATAGCGTGCGTGACCTATTGGTCATGATGTAGACGTAAGAGTCGGACACGCTTGCATCCCTTGTACGCAGCCGTTCAGGCTTATGTTGTCCTTCCGATCGCAGTGAAGTGCCCAATCTGTTTCGAGTGCAAGCGAGATTCTTCGCTGCGCTCAGAATGACATCGTTGAACCCGCCTTAGTCCTTCTTCGGCGCATTATGATCTCGGTCCAAGAACGTATTGGCCCAGGACGACGTCTCCTTGAGCGATGCGTTGTAGATCGTCACCGGCCGGTCGAGCATCTTTTCGGACTCGCCGTAGGATTTCAGCCGCTCGTAGATTCGCGCCCAGAAGCATTCCTTGTCGTCCAGCTCACAGCGGCCGTTGGCCGATCCGCCGCACGGGCCGTTCCGGGCGCACTTCGAGCACCACTTCTTCGGGCACAAGTACGCGCAGTCGGGCAGGCTGCAATCGCCGCAGTCCTTGCAGCCATACATCGCCAGCTTCGAGACCCGCTCGATCCGCTGCGCCATGCGGCTCAGGAAGCCCGGCTTGCGGTCCCATCGGGCGTAAATCCGCCGCAGCAGCGGATAGAGCGCCTTGTCGCGCGTAAACGCCAGCTTATGCACCAGCCGCGAAATCCGGTAGTTGAGTGTGACTTCCTTCGACTTCTCCTGCCGCCGCAATGAACTGAGATACTCGCGGTTGATCCGGTCCGAGCTGCTCTGGCCCGTGTGCAAGTCGTGCTCGAAGAAGAAGAATTCGTCCGGCTGCGAGAACTGAATCTCCTTGAGGAACTCGCGCCAGTCGTCTGGCCCATAGCTCTCAGCCAGTTCAATAATCGGCCCAAAGCCATCCGCCTTGTGGATGCCGCCGATGTAGCCGGCCGCGAAGCCAAGGCCCTTGAAGACGGCCAACTGCTTGGCGGCCAGCTCCTGGCAGAACTTCTTCCCCTTGTCCGGGCCGGCAGCGTACTGCTCGATCCGCCGCAGCAGTTCGTTGCTGACGACGCAACCAGCCAGCTTGCCGCTGTTGAAAAGCTTCGCCACGCCCTTGGTCAACAGATAGACGTTGCCGATCACCGGCACGTTGATGCCGCGGGCTTCGAGAAACAGCTTCACCTCGTGGAACTTCCGCATGTCGTAGCCTAACTGCGGAATGACCCAGCGGGCACCGGCGGCGATCTTGCGCACGAGCTTGTAATATTGTGGCACCAGCTCGCGCTCATGCCGTTTGAACGGCGAAACAGCGCAACCGACGTAGAAATTGGTCTTCGGCAGCGTCTCGGGCTTGCCGCCGCGGCCGGTGACGCCGAGCCCCTCGTTCATCGATTGCAGGAGCGTGATGAGGCTGACCGAGTCCAGGTCGAAGACCGGATCGGCCAAGCCGCGGAAACCACCGGTCGGATAGTCGCCGGTGATGGCCAGAATGTTCTCGAAGCCCTCCGAGGCATAGCGCCAAGCGGCGGCCTCGATGGCATTGCGGTTCATGTCCTTGCAGGTCAGATGCAGGACAACCCGGTTGCGATGGTCGGCCACCAAACCGCCAAGCCAATCGGGCGGCAACATCGGCCCGCCGCCGGGGTTGTCGGTGACCGAGATCCAGCCAATCCGCGGGTTGCTCAGAAGATCCTTGGCGAAGGTCGCCAAGTTGCCTGGCGTATCGACCGGTTCGAAGCCGCGCGTGGTCACGACCTCGGCGCCGTAGTAGAACCGTCCCGAGGAAAGCATCTCGCGATACGTCACACCGTCGTTGGAAGCAGTCACGTCAGTTAAGTCCGTTGTCGGATGCAGAAAGCGCAGTCGGCGAGATAGCCTCGTGGGCCAGGCATCCCATGCCTGACGCCACGCACGGCCAAGGACAGCGGCTTGGCCTTACACGGCTCGCGGAGGGCGGGAACTTCGCACAACTCGCCCCCGGGGACCGAAACCCCGAAGGCTGCTCATTCCTAAACCAACTTTCGAGCCAGCGCTACCGCAGCGCTGGCGTTGTCGCTGTAACCATCGGCGCCGATCTCGTCGGCATACTGCTGCGTGATCGGGGCGCCGCCGATCATCACCTTCGTGCGGTTCCGAAGGCCGGCCTTCTCGAGGGCCTCAATCACATTCTTCATCATCGACATGGTCGTGGTCAACAGCGCGCTTAAGGCGACGATCGTGCCGTCCTTCTCCTTCGCAGCCTCGACGAACCGCTCGGGCGGCACGTCCACACCGAGGTCGACCACCTGGAACCCCCCGCCTTCGAGCATCGAGGCAACGAGGTTCTTGCCGATGTCGTGTAGGTCCCCCTGCACGGTGCCGATGACGACTCGCCCAACCGGCTCCGCCCCGGCTGCAGCCAGCAGCGGCGTGATGATCTCGAGCGAAGTCTTCATCGCCCGTGCGGAAATCAGCAACTCGGGCACGAAATACTCGTTGCACTCGAACCGCTTGCCGACCTCGTCCATCGCCGGAATCATGTATTTTCGCACCAGCTCGCTCGGATCGACCTTGGCAGCCAGCGCCGCCTTGGTCACTTCCTCCGCCTTCTTCGCGTTGCCGGTGAGAATCGCGTCGTAGAGTTCGGTGTATTCGGCCATGGATTCCCCTTCGTAGGGCTCAGTGCTTGATCGTGTACAAGCGGTTTATGATACCAATCTGCTCGGGATGCCGCCAGAGGCCGGACGAGGAGAGAAATAGGAGAAGGACCGCTGCATGGTTGTTCGTAGTTCCGGCTTCAGCCGGTGTTTGCAGCGAAATCGCCGCCCAAAGGCGAAACTACGAACGACTTTGCAGTCCCGTACCCCACGTCTTCTCAATACTACTCCAGGGGTAAGCCGCTGTTCAGACCGGCGTTCAATTGCCGGTCCCCGCGTGCTTTTCTGTCCGGAACTCCCGCGGCGTCACACCGTACTGGCCGCGAAAGAGCGTGGCAAAATACTGGCTCGACGCAAAACCGCAATCCAGGGCTACGTCCGTGATGCTCCGCTCCGGCCGCTCAACCAGTCGCCGGGCCGCTGCCGAAAGCCGGCATTGGACCAGGTGCTGCATCGGCGTCACGTTCGTCAGTTGCTTCGAATGCTCGGTGAAGCTCGTCACCCCCATGCCGCACCGCCGGGCCATGCCACGCACCGTCCATTCGAGCGCCAACTGATCGAGATTGTCGCGAAGGTCCGCCCAAAACAGCTCGACAGTTCGCAACGCCGTTGAAAGCGAGTGGTCCAGCGGAACCTCCCGATGGCGAGACATCTCCAAGATGAGCAAAAGCAGTTGGTTGAGATGGACCGCGAGGGCCGAGACGGGGCAGCCCTCACGCTCTGACTCCACCGCGGCAGCGATGCGGCGAAAGCAGCGAACGACATCGGCCGGCGACCGCCAGACAGGCTCTTGGTTGTGGCGGAGAACGTCCGTTAGCTCCCGCCGGTCCTGCGGCGAAAGAACGATCCAGGACGGCCACCGCCAAGGCTGATGCGGCCGCCGGACGCCCAGATCGAGAATCAGAAAATGGAGCCGTCCGGCCGCCACCTGCGGATCGCCGACGCGGTGCCGCTGCCAGGGATGCGTGAACGTCAGATCGCCGGGCTTCAGCGAATACTCCTGCGCATCGACGGCGAAGCCCAGCGTTCCACGCTCGACCAGCGTCAACTCGATTCCCTCGTTGTGGTGCCAGTCAAGTCCCCACTGCTGGCGACGTCTGGCGTCCCAGAAGCCAACCGCTTTGATGCCCGGCAAGGCGTTGCGCGGCAGCCGTCGGCCGGGGTAATGCCCACGGGCGAGACTGACGTGCCGAACCGCGCCCGACCGCGCGGCCTCGACCAGCGGCCGGCACGTATCGGCTTCGTAACGCTGGCCATGCTCTTCGTAGATCGGAATCGTCATCGCCATCGAGCCGCCGTTCAATCCGTTTCACCGCAAGATCGTGAACGCCCGCCGGATACCGCCGCGAGTATGCTAGCTCCCAGGCGTCATTATCGCAACCTTTCAGGAGCCAGTCCACATGGGCAAGATTTCACTGGGCGTCAACTTGGAGTTCGTCCGCCACGACGACAAATCGTTCGAGTGGGGCGTCGAAAAGGCCGCCGAATTGGGCTACGACTGCGTCGAGCCGATGGTCCACTGGGGCCGCGAGCTGCTCAGCGAGGCCGGCTATTTCCACAGCGTCTCGATGCTCGACGATCCCTACCGCATCCGCCGGGCGTGCGAAAAAGCCGGCGTGCGCATCTCCGGCCTCTCGGCCCACACGCCGCTGGGACGGCCCGAGGTCGGCACCGAGTATCTCAAGCAGGCCGTCCGCTTTGCCGCCGAGTGCGGCGCCCCGGTCATCAACACCGACGAAGGCCCGAAGCAGCCGTGGACGACCAGCGATGAGGATCACGTGCTGATGCGCTACACGCTCCGCGAAGCGGCCGCCGTGGCCGAGCCGCGCGGCATCCTGATCGGCATCGAGCCGCACCAGCAGTACAGCAAAACGCCCGCCGGCCTGGACCGCATCGTCGGCTTGGTCGACTCACCGGCCATCGGCGTCAATTTCGACACGGGCAACAGCTATCTCTCCGGCGAAGACCCCATCACCTGGCTTCGGCACGTCAAAGACCGGCTTGTTCATCTCCACGCCAAGGACATTTCGGTCAGCCAGTCCGACGCCGAGCGTGGCAAAGTGACCGGCACGCCGGTCGGCTGCGCCTGCGGCGAGGGCGTCATCGACTGGGCCGGCGTGGTCGAGCTCTGCAAGGCCGCCCCGCGCGACATCGCCATCAGCGTCGTGTGCGGCACGGTCGAGCAGGCCGCCCAGAGCGTGAAGTTCTTGCGAAAACTGCTACACTCCGTTTAGGGTCCGTCGAAGAATACGTTGACCGTTAGTCCGTAGGACGGGTTTCCTAACCCGGATTGCCGTTTGTTTGGCGTCGGGTGGCACGCCCTGAATGGGCGTGGTGCGTGTGGCGCGACAGTCGCCTATGTACCACGCCCTTTCAGGGCGTGCCACCCATAGATTCCATCACATTATTCTTTGACGGCCGTTTCTATAGCCGCCGCCGGCACGGCGGCTTGACGTTGACGGCGACGCCGAATTGCGAGGAAACGATATGCTCACACCGATCCGGAAGTGCCTTGTTGCCATCGCGCTCGTCGAAGCCTTCTTCGCCACGACTGGACCGAGCGCGTCGGCGGCTGCGGAGCTGAACGCCGGACACGACGCCTCCGAAGCGACCATCCGAGACGGCGACCGGGTCGTTCTGCATTACCGCTTTGACAAGGTGCCCATGAAACCCTTCGTGGATCAACTCTTCACGCCTGACGGCGTGCAAGTGCTCCGCGATTCGCCGGAGCATCACCGACACCACCACGGCCTGATGTTCGCCCTGGCCGTCGACGGCGTCAACTTCTGGGAAGAGGACTTGCCTGCGTCCGGACGCGAGGCAAGTCAATCCCCACCGACCTCAGGCGTTGAAATCGGCCGGCGAGTTGACTCAGGCTACTTCTCGAATCGCCTGCTCTGGGTGGGACCTGAATCCGACAAGCCGCTGCTGATCGAGCGACGGAAGATCGACGTGTTGAAATCGCGAGGGGCTTCGCTTGGCGCAACACTCGTGACTTGGCGGTCCCAATTGGAGCTGCCGCCAGGCAAGGAATCTGCGGCGATTTCTGGATCCCACTACTTCGGCCTTGGCATGCGGTTCGTCGAGTCGATGGACCGCGGCGGCCGATTTTTCAACGCCGACGACAAGCCGGGCGAAGTGTTCCGCGGCGCAGAGCGGCTGACTCGCACCAAGTGGTGCGCCTACACCGCCAAGGCCGACGGCAAGCCGGTCACCGTGGCCATCTTCGACCATCCGAAGAATCTCCGCCCGGCGACCATGTTCACCATGACCAAGCCGTTCGCCTATCTGTCGGCGACGATGAACGTCTGGAAAGAGCCGATCACACTGAAAGCCGGCCAACGGCTTGATCTCCGCTACGGCGTCGCCCTCTGGGACGGCGAGGTCGACGCACCGACCATCGAGAAGCTCTACCAGCGCTGGCTGCGGAATGACGAGGCTCGAATGACGAAGGACGAATGACGACAGAAGCTCGAAGCTCGAAATCCGAAGCCCGAATTCGGATTTCTGGCTTTGGACTTCGGATTTCCTTCGTCATTCGTCCTTCGAGCTTCGTCATTGCGCCCCTTGCCTTTGTGTCCGTGCTCATTTCTTCCTTTGCGCCGTGGCGCCTTTGCGTGAGCCCCTTTCCGCCCTCGTTTGATCTTTCGCCGACGGCGCTTGCGGAATAACAGAAGCTCGAAATCCGAAGCCCGAATTCGGATTTCTGGCTTTGGACTTCGGATTTCCTTCGTCATTCGTCCTTCGAGCTTTGTCATTGCGTCCCTCGCCTTTGTGTCCGTGCTCATCTCTTCCTTTGCGCCGTGGCGCCTTTGCGTGAGCCCCTTTCCGCCCTCGTTTGATCTTTCGCCGACGGCGCTTGCGGAATAACAGAAGCTCGAAATCCGAAGCCCGAATTCGGATTTTTGGCTTCGGACTTCGGATTTCCTTCGTCATTCGTCCTTCGAGCTTCGTCATTGCGCCCCTTGCCAGCGTTTGATCTTTCGCCGCCCGCGCTCCATAATGGGCTTTTCCTTCCACTGGGGGCGCCCATGCTCAAAAAGACACTGAATTTTCTGTTTGCCGTCACCTTTCTCTGTTCTTTCGTCACGGCTTCCGGACCCGCGACGGCGGCCGATGACAATGCCGCTGGTCTTCGGCTGGTCGAGGGAAAGAACACATTTTCGATCTCTGACGGCGACCGGCCGTTGCTGCGTTACCGCTACGGCGACGTTCGCAAGAAGCCGTACGTCGATCAGCTCTTTTCGCCCTCCGGCATTCAGATTCTTCGCGACGGGGCGCCCGACCACGTGCATCACCACGCCCTGATGTTCGCCATCCGCGTCGATGGCGTCGCGAACTTCTGGGAAGAGACGACGCCGGATGCGGGCACGCAGAAGCATCGCTCGCTGAAAGAGTTCGACGAGAACGTTGCCGACGGCGTCCGCCGAGCCGGCTTCACCGAAGAGCTCGATTGGCTGCCGCCCAAGGCGACAAAGCCGGTATTGGTCGAGCATCGCGAAATCGCGGCCTACAAGTCCGCCGACCTCGGCGCAACGCTGGTCGAGTGGAAGACCCGGCTCGAACTGCCGCCAGGCAAGGACTCCGCCGTGCTGACCGGCTCGCATTACAACGGCCTCGGCATGCGGTTCGTCCCCTCGATGGATCACGTCGGCCGATATTTCGCCGCGGACGGCAACCCAGGCAAGGCAGGGCCGAACGATAGCCGCCTGACGGCCACGCGCTGGGTCGCTTACACCGCAAAGGCCGGCGGAAAACCGGTCACCGTGGCCCTGTTCGACCATCCGACGAGCTACCGCCATCCGGCCATCATGTTCACGAAGGTTCTCTCGCCGCGTTGGTACTCCTTCCTTTCGGCGACGATGAACGAGTGGAAGAAGCCGATCACGATGAAGCCCGGCAGCCCGGTCGAAGTTCGCTACGCGGTCGCCCTATGGGACGGCGAAGTCGATCCGGCGACCGTGGAGCGCGTTTACCAGCACTGGGCAAAATAGCGGGGGCAGGTTGTCAACTTGCCGCCGGCTGCGCGCCGCCTTTACGCCGAAAGAGGGCTCCCCCGCTCGCCAGCCGCCCTACAATTAGTATGGGCGCCTTGTGGGGAGGGCCGTGCAATGCAGATTCTCTGCGGCGCTGGGTTGGACAACGCGGTCGATATCTCTCCGCTGGTTGAAACGCTGAGAAGCAAAGACGCTGTAGCTCGGCGTCGAGCGAGGGAGCAGCTCGTCATGGCTGGGCGAGTTGCCGTGCGGCCGTTGCTCGAGTTGCTGCACGACCACAAGCCGCACGTTCGATGGGAGGCCGCCAAGGCCCTGGCAAGCATCGGCGACCCCAAGACGGCGTCGGCGCTGGCCGAGGTCGTCGAAGAAGACGACGAGTTCGACGTCCGTTGGGTGGCTGGCGAAGGTTTGATCGCGATGGGGCCTGAGGGACTCCGGGCGCTTCTCGGGGCCCTGGCGAGACGGCCGAGTTCCGCCACGCTGCAAGAAGGCGCCCACCACGTTTGCCATCACCTGAGCAAGCGGCGGATGTTCGCGCAGATTGTCGCCCCGGTGCTGGCCG
>JBDKUC010000259.1:0-20227 GCA_039679885.1 Thermoguttaceae bacterium
GGTCGGGCGAGGTAGACGGGGCCCCTGCCTCCAAGGCTGGGACGCCCAGCCATGAGAAGAGGGAGGTTGAATTCCACTCGGTTTCCAGTCATAGTGATAGGGATACGAGGAGGAAGAACGGGAATGCAACGGTTTATGTTGGGGTCCAAGATTCACCGGGCCACGCTGACAGGCACGGAATTGGACTACGAGGGGAGCATCGCACTGGATCGGGACCTGATCGAGGCCGCCGGCTTTCTGCCGGGCGAGCAGGTCCACGTGCTGAACGTTTCGAACGCCGAGCGGCTGGTCACGTACATCATCGAGGCCCCCGCCGGCTCCGGCACCGTGATGCTCAATGGCCCCGCGGCCCGGCTGGGCGCGGTCGGCGACAAGGTCATTATCCTCACCTATGTCGCCGTGGATGCCGACGAAGCCCGGCAATGGAAGCCGACCGTCGTCCACGTCGACGAAAAGAACCGGCCGGCGCGGTAGCACGGTCGGTCCCCTCTCTCTTTGGAGATGGCTAGGCGAACCGCCACGCCCTTACAGGGCGTGCCACCCCCGGCCCCTCTCCCGCAAGCGGGCGAGGGGAGAACCGGCCGCGGCATGCTACACTTGCGGTGATGGAACCGACATTCGAACGCTTGGCTGTCGCCACTCTGTTGGGCTTGCTCGTTGGCCTGCAACGCGAACATGCCGCCAGCGGCCTGGCCGGCATGCGGACCTTTCCGCTCATTACGCTGCTGGGCTCGCTCTCCGTCCTCCTATCGAACCATTTCGGCGGCAGTTGGATCATCGCCGCCGGTCTGCTTGGCATCATCGGCATTATCGTCGTTGGCCACCGCTTCCACACGTCGACCGACACCGACCCAGGCACGACGACTGACGTGGCGATGCTGGTCATGTACGCCGTCGGCGCGCTGGTGATGGTCGACTCGATGATGGGCGTCGCCATGGCCATCGGCGGCACCGTGGCCGTCCTGCTGCAATTCAAGCCGGAGCTGCACGGCATCGCCCGACGGCTGGGCGACAAGGACCTGCGGGCGATCATGCAGTTCGTGCTGATCACGTGCATCATCCTGCCGGTCCTGCCCGACCGCAATTTCGGCCCCGAACACATTCTGACCCTGCACGGCCCGGCCGCCGGTCAACCGCCCGGCCCGCTCGACGTTCTGAACCCCTACTGGACCTGGATGATGGTCGTGCTGATCGTCGGGCTGAGCCTCGGCGGCTACATCATCTACAAGTTCTTCGGGCAGAACGCCGGCATCCTGCTCGGCGGCGTGCTGGGCGGGGCCGTTTCGAGCACGGCGACCACCGTCAGCTACTCCCGTGACACCCGCGACGACCCGATCCGCTCGCGAACGGCCCTGGTCGTCATCATGATCGCCTCGACGGTGATGTACGTCCGGGTGCTGGCGTCGGTGGCGGTCGTATCGCCGTATTTCCTGCGGTCGCTTACCGCGCCGGTGCTGGTGCTGATGCTCTTAACGCTCGTCCCCGGGCTGGCGCTTTGGTACCGCATTCGGCGTCGCTCGGCGTCAATGCCGGAGCAAAAGAATCCGACGCAATTGCGATCGGCGATCGTTTTCGGGCTGCTCTACGCCGCCGTGCTGCTGGCGTTGGCCGCCGCCCGACATTACTGGAATGGCCAGGGGCTGCTCGCCGTGGCCTTCCTTTCGGGCCTGACGGAAATGGACGCCATCACGCTCTCGACCGCCCGAATGGTCTCCGAAAACGCGCTGCCGCAGTCCGAGGCGTGGCGAATGATCGTCGTTGCGGCGATGGCCAACCTGGTCTCGAAAGCGGCAATCGCCGGCCTTCTGGGCGGCTGGCGTCTGTTGGGCCGCATCACGCTGCTCTTCATGATTCCGATGCTCGGCGGCGCCGCTCTCTTGATGTGCTGGCGTTGAGACATCGCCGTACTCTTCACGCCGCGCGAAGCGTATCGTACTCTTCACGCTCCGCGTGAAGCCCGTTGAAAAGCCGCTCCGGAAGCCTCACGCGGAGCGTGGGGAGTCCATTCGACATCACGGCCGTTCGACGAACGCCTGCTCCGGCGACAAGACGTACGGCGGCAGCCAGCCGGACGTGTTCCCCAGGGGCAGCAGAGACTCGTCGAGTCGAATGCCGAGCACGTCTTGCATGAACGCGCGGCGAGCCTGGATCCGCTGCCACATCTCGGGCCAGCCGGCGGCGAGCCGGTCGCGGAGTTCGGAGTCGGCCAGGACGATGCCGTCCTCGGCGTTGGCGTAGCAGAACGGCCCGCGAGAGACGGGGATGATGTCCATCTGGATGGCCATGCCCGAGCGGAGCTTGGTCTCGCTGCCCGGCGCGAACGGGGAGTTGGTCCATTCGTCGAGATGGAGGTAATGGCCCGGATTCAGGGCGAAGTCGAACAGGCTGGAGTCGCGGCGAGCCTCGACGGCCGCGAAGACCTCGCCGGCGGTGACGCCGACTCGAACGGCCTCATACCAGGCGGCGACGACGCTGTAGTAGTTCGCTGCAAAGCGGGGATAGAACTCGCGAATTTCGACGGGCAGATCGGCCGGCCCGGCGGCGATGCAGCCGGCCCGGCTCGTCAGCGCGCCGGTGAGCCCGACGCAGACGGTGAAGATGTCGCCCAGGGCCGCCCGACGCCCCGATGGGCTGGCCAATCCCCGCTTCGCCTTCTCGCCGAAGCTAATCATGCGGTGGCAACTCGGCGTCAGACCGCGACCGTCCATCAAATGTTCGAGTTCATCTTCGGCGACGCCGGGCCGAATGTTTTCGATCACCTTCCGGATGCCGTCCGAGGTGACCGTGGCGGCGAACTCGAACTGCGCGATCTGTTCCGGCTCGCTGATGATCCGAAGCCCATCGTCCGCGTTGACAAAAATGCCGACGGCGTTGGTCACCCGCTGACGGCCGCCGCAGAGCGAGCGAAGAATATCGACCAGATAGGCGGGCAGGTCAATCGCCAGCGGGTTTTGGCCGGGCGCCGCCGCGCTCTCGGGCGTCTTCGTGTCGGTCCCGACGAGCCGGCTCTGATAGTATTTCCACCCGACGCAGCCGACGCGGGTGTCCTTTTTGACACCGAACTCGGTAAGAATCTTCGGCAGGGGACGGGATTTCTTCCGCGTCTGCCCCAACAGGCTGAACTCCTGGAACAACTCGATTCGAAGCCCGAGGTCCGCCTCGGGCAGGTAGCCCATGTTCTCGTTGCCGACCAGGAGCAAGCGGTTTCCATCTCGATCGATCAGCAGGAGCGCTTCCTCGAACCGAGGATCCAGGCCGGTGAGATAGGCGAGATTGGCGAAGTGCTCGCGGTCGGCGTAGACCACCAACACGTCAAGATCCGCGGCGCGGAGGCGTGCGACTGCCGCGTCGATCCTCCGACGGTAGATCTCCTCCGGCAGCGTGGGGCAATGCTCAAACCGGCCAAACGTCGGCAGTGAAACCTTCTCGATGCGAGTCATTCTCTGAGTCTCTCCAGGCTATCTCGTTGGAAGAGTCTAAGGACTGGTCCTACGGGTAAACGCTCCGCCGCCGTCGGACAGCAGATGAGCAACCATCATGCGCTTCATGCGTGGCGTTGTCCAGCCCCCGAAAGTCTCCCGCGGCGGTAGGTTTCCAGGGCATCGGGGAAGGGCGTCAGGGCGCGCTCGAAGATGCCCAGCGTGTAGGCGATCGTCATCCCATAGTTCGAGATGGGAACGCCCGCCCGGCGGCACCGGACCAGCCGCGCAAGCATCTCACGGCGGTTCCACATGCATGCGCCGCAATGGACCACGAGCCGGTACTGGTCGAGATTCGGCGGGAAGTCGTGCCCTTGGGTCGTGTCGATTTGCAGGTCCCCGCCGACGTATTGGCGGAGCCAGCGTGGGATCTTCACCCGGCCAATGTCGTCGCCGATCGGGTGATGGGTGCAGGCCTCGGCTACGAGCACCCGGTCGCCGGGCCGGAGTCGTTCGATCGCCATCGCCCCTTCGACGAATTGGCTCAGGTCGCCCTTCTGCCGCGCAAAGAGGATTGAGAAGGACGTCATCCGCACTTCCGGCGGCGTGTCGGCCGACACCTTCAGGAACGCCTGGGAATCGGTCACCACCAGCGCCGGCGGGCGGCCGAGCCGGCCGAGCGCGTCGCGGAGCTCTCGCTCCTTGACGACCAGGCAATAGGCGTCGCCGTCCAGCAGGTCGCGGATCGCCTGCACTTGCGGGAGGATGAGACGCCCCTTCGGAGCTTCTTTGTCGATGGGCACGACCAGCACGGCCATTTCGCCCGGCGGGACCAAATCGGCCACCAGCGGCGGCGTGCGAAGAAACTCCTCCGGCGCGGCCTTGATCAGGGCCTCGCGGAGTTCCGGCACACCGCGTCCGGCCGGGGCGACCGTTTCGACAAACGATGTTTTCGCTGCTCGCAGTTCATCCTGCGACGATGCGCTCGGCGGCGCAACATCCGACTTGTTGAACGCCACAACGATAGGGACGTCTCGCTCCCGCAGTTCCCGGAGAATCGCCTCCTCGAAGTCGTCCCAGCGGTCTGCGTCGACGACGAGGATGCCCAGGTCAGTGCGGTCGAAGACCTGCCGCGTCTTTTGCACCCGTTTCTCGCCGAGGGCGCCGGCGTCGTCGATGCCGGCCGTATCGATGAACAACACCGGTCCGAGCGGCTGCAACTCCATCGGCTTCTCGACCGGATCGGTTGTCGTGCCTGCCACCTCCGAGACGATCGAAACGTCCTGCCGCACCAGCGCATTTAACAGCGACGACTTGCCGGCGTTACGGCGGCCGAACAGACCGATGTGGAGGCGAAGGCCCTTGGGCGTGGTGGTCATCATTGAAAACAGCCGATGCGGAGTGACTCAGCCAAAGGAAGGAAACCACGAAAAACGCGAAATTACACGAAAGACGGCAAAGGCCACCTACCGCTCTCGCATCTCATGTATTTCGTCTATTTCGTGTCTTTCGTGGTTCTCATAATTCTCTACGATCCTAGTTTCGTGACGTGTTCGGGCGATGTCAACTCGTCGAACTGCTGGGCCGAAAGCAGGCCGCGGTCGATCACGAGTTGCCGCACGTCTTTCGGCCCGTTGGTGGCCTCGGCAGCGAGCCGCTCGACGGCGTCGTAGCCAAGCCGCTCGACCAACGCCGTGAGCAACGCGGTGCTCGTGTGGACACTCTGACGGCAACGCGCGGCGTCGGCCGCAATGCCTGAAACGCAGTGACGCGCCAAGATGTCGCACGCGCTGGCCAACAGATCGATCTCCGACAGAAGGCTATCGGCCACCAGCGGCAGAAACTGGCTCAGTTCCAAATTGCCGCCGGAGACTGCCTGGGCGATCGTCAGATCATAGCCCATCACGGCCAGCGCGGCCTGGGCGACCGCCTCCGGGATGACGGGGTTCACCTTGCCGGGCATAATCGATGAGCCGGCCTGACGCGGTGGCAGCCGGATCTCGCCCAGCCCGGCGTGCGGCCCTGAGGAGAGCAGCCGGAGGTCGTTCGCCACCTTCAGCAGGTTGGCGGCCAGCGTCCGCAACATGCCGCTCACCTCGACCAGAGCGTCGGCGTTCTGCGTGGCCTCGACGAGGTCCTCGGCCCGGGCCAGGCCAAGGCCGGTGATTTGCCGCAAATGCTCGACCGCGCGGAAGATGTACGGCCGCGGCGCGCCGAGCCCCGTGCCCACGGCCGTGCCGCCCAGATTCACGACGCGGAGCCGCTCCTCGCACTTGCTGATGCGCCAGCGGTCGCGGGCCAGGGCCGCAGCGTAAGCAGCCATCTCGCGCCCGAGCGTCAGCAACACGGCGTCTTGCAGCTCGGTCCGCCCAATCTTGACCACGTCGGCCAACTCCCGTTCTTTCGCTTGGAAGGCCTCCTGGAGCGTTACGATCTTCCGCTCCAGATCGTGCAGGGCGAAAATGGCCGCAACTCGCAAGGCCGTCGGATAAGTGTCGTTGGTGGACTGATGGAGATTCAGGTCGTCGTGGGGGCTGACGGTTTGATAGTCCCCCAACGGCCGACCCAGAACCAGCATCGCCCGATTCGCCAGCACCTCGTTGACGTTCATGTTGGTGGACGTGCCAGCCCCGCCTTGCAAGGCGTCGACGATGACGTGCTCGTCGAGTCGGCCGTCGATCATTTCCTGGCACGCCGCCTCGATGGCCGCCGCCTTGGCTTCGTCCCAATGGCCCAACTCGTGATTCGTCCGGGCCGCGGCCAGCTTCACGGCGCCGAAGGCGTGGACGAGCCGCCGACGGACCGGCCGCCCGGCCAACGGAAAGTTCTCAACCGCCCGGAGCGTATGGATTCCCCACAGCGCCGTGGCCGGCACGTCGCACGTCCCCAACAGATCGGTCTCGCGGCGGTAGTTCAATTCGGCCTCCGAATTTTCAAGTGCGCGAAATAGTCAGGTAGTCCCGAAGGGGCGGTAGTCAATAGCCGTGTAGTCCCGAAGGGGCGGCGGTCAATAGCCGGATAGTCCCGAAGGGGCGGCGGTCAATAGCCATGTAGTCCCGAAGGGACGGTAGTTAATAGCCAGGGGCGTTAGCCCCTGGAGCCAAGGTTCGTGAATCGTCCGGGGAGCCCCGAAGGGGCGGCAGAAACCGAGACGCTGCCGCCCCTTCGGGGCTCACATTGCTATTCTGTTTCCGTTCCAGGGGCTGACGCCCCTGGCTAATGACTGCCGCCGCTTCGCGGCTAGACTATCGCCGCTTTGCGGCTAGACTATCGCCGCTTTGCGGCTAGCGCGTCAAATCGCTATTCTGTCTGCGTGTCAGAAGTACAAATCCCGATCGTCCGTTTCTGCGATGCGGCGCAGACGGTCTTCGAGCTGGCGTTTCCGGTCGCCGTCGGGCATCTTGTCGAGCTCGCGGCGCACGGCCGCTTCGCCGGCCTTGCGGGTCTCGGGCGACGCATAATCGACCAGATATTCCATCAGCGTGGTCAACGCGTTCGGCGTGCAGAAGTTCTGGATGAAGCCCGGAATGGCGAACTCCATGAACTGCTCGCCCGTGCGCCCGAGCCGGTAGCAGGCGGTGCAGAAGCTGGGGATGTAGCCGTCGACCAGAAGCTCGCGGGTCACTTGGTCGAGCGGCCGGATGTCGCCAAGCTCGAACTGCTCGCGTTCCATGCTCTGCGATTCGCCGCCCTCGGTGTATCCGCCAAGCTCGATGCGGCTGCCGGCGTCGATCTGCGAGATGCCAAAAGCAAGAACCTCGCGGCGCACGGCGGGCGGCTCGCGGGCGGTGAGAATCAGGCCCGTGTACGGAACGGCCAGCCGAAGAATGGCGACGAGCCGCTTCAGTTCGGCGTCGCCGACGAGGTACTTCTCGTCCAGATGCACGCCTTGGGCCGGCCGCATCCGCGGGAAGCTGATCGTGTGCGGGCCGACGTTGTAGTGCTTCTGCAGGTGCAGGGCGTGCGAGACCAAGCCCAGCAGCTCGAATCGCCAATCGTAGAGGCCAAACAGGGCGCCGATGCCAACGTCGTCGCACTGGGCCTCCATCGCTCGAGCCACGCCGTCGAGCCGCCACAGATAGTTGCTCTTCCGCGTATTGGCTGGGTGCAGGCGGGCGTAGGTCTCGTGATGGTACGTCTCTTGGAAGATCTGGTAGGTTCCAATGCCAGCCGCCTTCACAGTCCGGTAGCCCTCATGGTCGAGCGGGGCCGCGTTCAGATTGACGCGACGAATCTCGCCGTGGCCCGCGACCGTGTCATACACCCGATGGACGCAGTCGGCCATGAACTGCGGGCTGTAGTGCGGATGCTCGCCGAAGACGAGAATCAACCGTTTATGCCCTCGCTGCTCAAGAGCGATCACCTCCTGCCGAAGCTCCTGCTCACTCAGCGTGCGCCGCACGGCCTCGCGATTCGAGCGGCGAAAGGCGCAATACGCACAGTCGTTGGTGCAGTCGTTGCCGACGTAAAGCGGTGCGAAAATGACGATCCGGTTGCCATAGACGTCCCGCTTGAGTTGCCGTGCGGCCTCGAAGATCTCCTCGACTAACTCAGGATCCTTGGCGGCCACCAGTGCGGCGGCCTCCTCCGTCGATAGAGGCTGCATCGCCAAACTCTTGGCGATAACGTCGCGGACTTCGATCTTGTCAGAACGGTGCTCCAGCAAACCGTGCAGATGATCCTCGTCGATGAAGTCAAATCCGCTACGGCTAAGTTTCGCTTTCTCGATCACAAACGACATGGATAAACTCCCGATGGGGTCGACGCGCCGTCGGCCGCGAACTCAGATCGGCCGATGCGCTGTCAGCCGCTAGAACCAATGGTGTAATTCGGTGAATCGCCGCGTCCGCGGCCGATCGTCCGGCCGAGCGACTGGATTCGCCCGGACAGGCAATGGTGACAAGCCTCGCCCGTTTCGGCGATGCAGGCTTTGTCGGGGTAGATTTCGTAAAGGGCACGATACTTGGCCGGCGTCAGGTTGGGCATCACCACGTTCGCGCCGCGTTCGAGGCCCAACTCCCGGCCGCCCGCCCGATTCAGCGTGGCCAAGGCCGTGGTGGCCGGGATGTTCGCCCGCGGGCAGACCAGCCGGGCCAACGCGATGACCTTGTAGGTCATCAGTTCGGTCGCAGGCACTTGTTGGCCCTCGGGGGCGTCGGGCCATGTCTGCCGATCGGCCAGCGGCGTCTGCGGGTGTCGCAGGTAAGGCCCAACGCCGATCATGTCGAGGTTGAGCCGTCCAAACCACTGGATGTCGTCCGCGAGATCGTCGTACGTCTGGCCGGGGATGCCGATCATCACGCCGCTGCCAACTTCATAGCCGAGGCGGCGGAGGCTTTCGAGGATCGCCAGTCGAGACCGTTGAGCCGCCGACGGCACATTGGGCGGCCCAGGATGAATCCGCTCGAACAGTTGGCGGTTCGATGTCTCAAACCGCAGTAGGTAGCGATCGGCGCCCGCATCGCGCCAAGCCGCTAACTCTTCATCAGTCCGCTCGCCAAGGCTCAGCGTCACGGCCAGCCGCGTCTCGCTCTTAATGTGTCGAACGAGATTGGCGATCCGTGGCCCCGTCAGGGCCGGATCCTCGCCCGCCTGCAAGACGACCGTTCCATAGCCATATTGAACGGCGTTTCGCGCGCAGCCGAGGATTTCTTCGTCGGTCAGGCGGTACCGCTTCAGGGCGGTGTTGCCCGCCCGAAGACCGCAATAGCCGCAAAGCCGCACGCAGTAGTTCGACAGCTCGACCAGCCCGCGGAGATGGACGTCGCCGCCGACATGCCGCTGCCGCATCTGGTCGGCCAACCGCCAGAGATCGGCGAGCCGAGCCACGTCGGTCTCGCAGAGCCAGTCGATGATTTCGTTGCGTTTCATGTCGAGCGATCACTCCATTATACCGCGGCCTCTTCAAGGGGGGAGGGGTGTCAGGAGGACGGCGTCGTCGTTCGTCGTTGCGCCCTAAGGCGGCGAATTCACTCGGGACACCGGCTAAAGCTGGAACTACGAACAGGGGTGTGCGAAGGGTAGCCACGAATGGCCAATCGTGGTACGTTGGGGACTGTCCTAATTTTCGTGCCAGCGAAAATGGGACTGTCCCCTTGGCCACCCTGAACTGTCCCCCCTTCGTCGGCGGCTGCAATCGCCCATGACTCTCTGTTACGCTAACGGATCACCGACAACCGATCTCAGTTCCCAAGACCTTCGCTCGGCGATGACCGAGACACTCGCGCGGCTCGAACCGCGGCAGAAAGTGCTTGTGCTGCCGCCCGACCACACACGGTCGAACAGCATGGCCGGCCCGCTGACGTGCTTCGCCTACGACTATTTCGGCGACCGTCTGACCGACGTGATGCCTGCCTTGGGAACCCACGCCCCGATGTCGGACGAGCAGATCGGGCGGATGTTTCCAGGCGTCCCGAAGCGGCTGTTCCGCGTCCACGACTGGCGCCGGGGCGTCGTCACCGTCGGCGAAGTGCCGGCCGAGTTCGTGACCCGCGCAACCGAGGGCATCTGGCGGAAGCCGTGGCCGGTGCAATTGAGCCGCTTGGTTTGGGAAGGGGGGCACGATCTGGTGCTCTCCATCGGCCAAGTCGTCCCGCACGAAGTCATCGGCATGGCCGGCTATAACAAGAATCTGCTGGTCGGGGCGGGCGGATCGGACGGCATTAACGAGAGCCATTTCATCGGCGCCTCTTACGGCATGGAGCGGATGATGGGCCGGGCCGACACGCCGCTGCGCCGCATCTTCAACTACGCCCAAGAGCAGCTGTGCCGACGCCTGCCGCTTGTTTTCGCGCTGACCGTCGTCGGGGCGCGCGAGGACGGGGCGCTGGCGGTCCGTGGCTTGTTCATCGGCGACGATGTCGAGTGTTTCCAACGAGCCGCCGCGCTGGCCGTCGAAGTTAATTTCACGCTGCTCGACGAGCCGCTCAAGAAGGTGGTCGCTTATCTCGATCCGGAGGAGTTTCAAAGCACTTGGCTGGGCAACAAGGCGATCTATCGCACGCGGATGGCGATGGCCGACGGCGGCGAGTTGGTGGTCCTGGCTCCCGGCGTCGGGACGTTCGGCGAAGACCCGCAGATCGACCGGCTCATACGCAAGTACGGCTACCGGACGACGCCCGAGATCATGCGATTTATCGAGCAATCGGATGACCTGCGCGGGAATCTCTCGGCTGCGGCCCACTTGATTCATGGGTCGCCGGAAGGGCGATTCACGGTGACCTACTGCCCTGGCCGGCTTAGCCGCGAGGAGATCGAATCGGTCGGCTACCGCTATGGCGATCTGGCTGCGATGCTTCAGCGATACGATCCTCACGCACTCCACGAGGGCTGGAACACGATGCCCGACGGCGAGCGAGTCTATTTCATCGGCAAGCCCGCGCTCGGCCTCTGGGCTTCGCGCGAAAGGATGACGCCGTAGAAGAGAAAGCACCACGGAGGCACGGAGAACACGGAGCCGACAACTCGGAGAGGAGCCTCACGCAAAGGCGCGAGGACGCGGAGGAGAGAAGCAACGGCGAGGATGTGAGTTTCCATTCTTTAGCCCGTTCCGCCCCACATTCGCTTCCCCGCCCATATCTCACAGCGTCCTTCTCTGCGCCTTCGCGTCTTTGCGTGAGGTCCGTCTCTCAGCTCCGTGGCGCCTTCTACATTTGTCGCTGCCGCAGGGCTTCGTAGAATAGCACGGCGGCGGTGACCGAGACGTTCAGGCTGTCTGCGATGCCGAGCATCGGCAGCCGCACGGCCGTGATCCCTTCGCCACTCCAGGCGGCGGTGAGCCCCTCCGCCTCGCTGCCCAGCACAAGGGCCGTTGGCCCGCGATAGTCAACCTGCGTGTACGGCACGGAGCCATCGACCCTTGCGGCGACGATCGAGAAGTCGTGTTCCCGGAGCCATGCCAGGACTTCGCTGCTCGCGGCCTCGCAAACCGGCATGGTGAAGATGGTCCCCAGACTGGAGCGGATAGCGTTTGGGTTGTAGAGATCGGTGCGAGGGTCGGCCAGGATCACGGCCGACAAGCCGGCGGCGTCGGCCGAGCGGAGGACGGCCCCGACGTTGCCCGGCTTTTCGACACCCTCCAGGACGGCGACAATCGCGTTTTGCGGCAGAGCATCGGGCGCGACCACAAGTCGCGGCTTTATCACGGCTGGCGCGACCGCCGGTCGCGGCGCGATGATCTGCTCGGCAACCGAGGCAAGCGTCGGCCGCGGCATCTCGGCCACGCCGAGCACGCCTTCCGCCCGCTGTCCGAAGGCGAGCTTTTCGAAAACCGGTTCGCTCACCGCGAGCAGTTCGGCGCCGCTGCCCGGCAGCTCGGCCAATAGACGCTTCGCCTCGCTGGTTCGACACAATGGCTCGCAGACGAATGCCTCGGCCAGCGTGACGCCGGCGTCGATCGCCCGCTGGAGTTCCCGCACGCCGTCGATTAGGATTCGGCCCTGCTTCACCCGCTGCCGCCGATCGCGAAGGCGCACGGCGTCCTTGATCCGCGGATTTTGGAGACTGGTGATTGTTGCGGCGTTGTTCATCGTATTCGTCGAGCCATTGCAGGGTGGCACGCCCTGAAAGGGCGTGGTCGATCGTCGCTCTGCCGCACAATACCCACCACGCCCTTTCAGGGCGTGCCACCCGAATTCGACAATATATTCCCTAAACAGCTTGCCAGCGTGCCATGACGCCGCTGGGCAGTTCCCGGCCGGCGGCTGAGCGGAGCGTCAGTGGCCGAGCTTCGATGCGGCCGGCGGCGCCGAGTGTCTGCTCAAGCATTTCCCGCAGCACCGCCGCATCGTAGCCCGGCGTGTGGCACGTCACTAGCATGAACCGAAGACGCCCGGCCGTCAACTCGCCGCACAGCGAAAGCAGCCGCGGCAGATGCTTCGACAGCCGCCAGACCTCGCCTCGCGGCCCGTGACCGTAGCTTGGCGGATCGAGAATCACCGCGTCGTAGCCGTTTCCGCGTCGGAGTTCCCGCTTGACGAACTTCAGGGCGTCCTCGGCGATCCAGCGGAGCGGCGCGTCGGCAAGCCCCGATAGCTCGGCGTTCCGCCGCGCCCAGGCCACCACGTTCTTGGCCGCATCGACGTGGACCACCTCAGCGCCCGCCGCCGCTGCGGCCAGCGTGCTGCCGCCCGTGTAGGCGAACAGGTTGAGGATTGTGGGGATCCGGTCGGCGGCTGCAATTGACTGTTTAGCGGCCGACGGAACGTCGGTCGTCGCGTCAACCTGAGCCGCCGTACCGGGGGCCGCTGAACGGCATTGCCCAAGAATCCACGCCCAATTCTCCGCCTGCTCGGGAAAGAGCCCGACGTGGCCAAAGTCGGTCCGCTTCAGTTCGAAACGCAGACGATCGCGCCCGACGATCCATCGCTCGGGCAGTTCGCGACCAGCGGTCCATAGTCCCTTCTCTTGATCGCGTCCCTCGAATCGAGCGTCGGCTTGTGACCATGCTCGTTCGTCCGCACGCTCGAACGCTTCGGCCGCCGGACAAGGCCGGTCGAGAACAACCTCGCCGAACCGCTCGAGCCGGCGCCCCCGGCCAAAGTCGAGAAGTTGATATTCCTCGCACGGCTGGCCGTTCGGATCGCGACGATGTACTTCGTGTGACATCATCGCAGCCTCCTGCGTTTGGCTGTCTTGCGGTGGGGACGATAGCCAGACGCCGGCGTTTCTTCGGACGGCGTCGAACGCATGGTGGACCGCATCTTCTTCGGCGGCCGAGACGGGATCAGGCAGTCCGGTCCGTCGCCGATCAGGTCCATGCGGCCGGCCTCCTCCAGCGCCGTTCGCACGTCGACGTAGTTCTCCGGCTTGAAGTATTGCAGCAGCGCCCGCTGGAGGCGGCGTTCCCTCGCGCCGCGGGCGACATAGACATCCTGCCCGCTCATCGGGTCCAGGCCGGTGTAGTACATGCACGTGGCAATGTCCATCGGAGCGGGAATAAAGTCCTGCACCTTCTCGGGCTTCAGTCCGCGTTGCTTCAGATAGAGCGCCAGCTCGATCATCGCCGGCAGGTCGCAGCCCGGATGACCGGCAATGAAGTACGGCACGAGATACTGCCGTTTTCCGGCCGCCGCGCTCTCATCGGCGAATTGCTTGGCGAACGCCTCGAATGTCTCGACGCCTGGCTTGTGCATCCGCCGCAGAACTTCCGCGTTGCAGTGCTCGGGGGCCACTTTGAGCAGGCCGCCCGTGTGGTGACGGGCGATCTGGCGGATGTAGGCCGGACTGCGCAAGGCCAGGTCCATGCGAATGCCGGAGGCCACCAGGGCCTGCCGCACGCCCGGCTGCTGCCGCGCGGCTTCGAGCAATCGCAAGAGCGGGGCATGATCGGTGGCCAGCCGTGGACAGACTGTCGGCCAGAGGCAACTCAGCCGCCGGCACTTGGCCCGCTGCTGCGGATCGGTGCAGCCCATCTGGTACATGTTCGCAGTCGGGCCGCCCAGATCGCTGATCGTGCCGGAAAAGTCGGGCTGTTCGGCCATGCGAGCGATTTCTTCGAGCACCGACGCTTGGCTGCGGCTCTGAATCACCCGCCCTTCGTGCAGCGTAATCGAGCAGAACGCACAGCCGCCGAAACAGCCCCGCATGATCTGAATCGAGTCCTTGACGACCTCGAAGGCCGGGATGCGCTGGCGGCCATAGCTCGGGTGCGGCCGCCGCGTGAAGGGCAGCCCGTAGACGCGGTCGATCTCCTGCTCATCGAGCGGTCGGGCCGGGGGATTGACGACGACTGCTTCGCGGCCATGGAACTGAACAATCCGCCGCCCGCTCTCCGGATTGCTCTCCTCGTGGATGATCCGCGTCATCGCGGCAAACGCGGCCTTGTCGGTCGAGACGGTCTCGTAGCTGGGAAGAATGACCGCGTTGGGGATCCCGGAGTCTGGCTTCTGATCTCTGGCCGCAGAGGGCGCCTCTGCGCTACTGGGCACTGAAGTGCCCAGCCCTTGTTGCGCTTCGCTCGCCCCGAGCCGATAGGCAACGCCGCGGACGTCGCGAAGCTGCGGGACCGACTCACCGGCGGCAAGCCGCTTGACGATTTCCACGAGCGGCCGTTCGCCCATGCCGAAGACCAGCAGGTCGGCCTTGGCGTCAAGCAAGATGGACCGGCGGACCTTATCGCTCCAGAAGTCGTAATGGGCCAAGCGGCGCAGGCTGGCCTCGACCCCGCCGGCGACGACGGGCACGCCGCGGTACGCTTCCCTCGCCCGCTGACAGTAGGCCAACGTCGCCCGGTCCGGCCGTCGTCCAGCCTGCCCGCCGGGGCTATAGGCGTCGTCGTTCCGCACCTTCCGGCCGGCCGTGTAGTTGTTCAGCATCGAGTCCATGTTGCCAGCGCTGACGGCAAAACAGACCCGCGGCCGGCCGAACGTCCGCCATGCGTCGCAGGAGTGCCAGTCGGTCAGGCTGAGGATCGCCACGCGGAATCCTTCGGCCTCGAGCACCCGCCCCAACAACGCCATAGCGAAGCTCGGATGATCGACATAGGCGTCGCCCGTCACAAACACGACATCGACGGCGTCCCAGCCGCGTGCGGCCAGCTCGGCCGGCGTCATGGGCAAGGGTGCAGTCGTCGATGATGATCGAGGTGGGGAATGCATGGCGGATACACACATTTTACGCCGCATCGGCGACCATGGCTATTGGGCAATCCGGGTCGGTCCGACTATAATGCCGCGGATGGAATTGCCCGATAGATCCCCACGCATCCTCATCGTCCGCCTCAGTGCGATCGGCGACGCGATCCAGACGATGCCGGTGGCATGCGCCCTGCGTGAGCGGTTTCCCGACGCGTTCTTGGCCTGGGCCGTGGAATCCCGAGCTGGAGCACTGCTGGAAGGGCACGCGGCCCTCGATGAGCTGATCTCGCTGCCGCGAGGCTGGCTCAAGTCGCCCAGCGAGGTCTGGCGACTGCGCCGGCGGCTGCGGCAACTCCGCTTCGATGTGGCCATTGACGTGCAGAGCCTTACGAAATCGGCTATCGTGGCCTGGCTTTCCGGCGCCCCGCGGCGGATCGGTTTTGGAAACCCTGGCGGCCGTGAACTGAGCAAGTGGTTCAACCGCGAGCGGGTGGATCCGAAGGCGGTCCACGTCGTCGACCGATACCTCGAATTGCTCCGGCCGCTAGGGATCGAGTCGCCAACGGTTCAATTCCGGGCGCCCGAGCGCGAGCAGGCCGGCCGCACCGCCGAAGCGATGATCCGTCGAGCCGGTCTGGAGGGCGGTTTTGCGATCATCAACCCGGGCGCCGGCTGGCCGTCGAAACTGTGGCCAACGGATCGCTACGCCGAGGTCGCTCGGCATCTGGGCCGGCGCTGGCAACTGCCGACCTCGGTCGTTTGGGCGGGCGAGGCCGAACGAGCCCTGGCCGAGCGGATCGCCACGTTGGGCGGCCAATGCGTGCAGATTGCCCCGCCAACGAAGTTGCCGGAACTGGCCGCGCTGAGCCGCCGCGCCCGGCTGTTCCTTGGCGCGGATACGGGCCCGCTGCACCTGGCCGCCGCCGTCGGAACGCCCTGCGTCGGGCTCTACGGCCCGTGGCCGGCCGAGCGGCACGGACCCTACGGTCCGGAGAACATCGCGCTCCAGGTGATGGTCTTCGAGGGAACGGCCCGGCAGCGCCGCACGGCGCCGCCGATCTACATGGAGAGCATCACCACGGAAATGGTCTGTGCCGCCTGCGATCGAGTCCTTGAGCGGGCTGGTTTACAGGTCGCCGAAACGGCCAGCCTTTGACGTCCTTGGCTATGACGACAGTCACCAGCGAGCTTCCCGACGCCGATTGGTTTCGCCTCTTGCGGCGTCGCTTGTTGGCGTGGTACGCCCGGCACGCGCGTGCGCTGCCGTGGCGAGGATCGCAAGATCCATATGCCGTCTGGCTGAGTGAAATCATGCTCCAACAGACGCAGGTCGAGACGGTTATCGGCTACTTCGATCGCTTCCTCGCTGCGTTTCCGACGGTTGAAGCCCTGGCACGGGCCGATGAAGAGGACGTGCTGCGGCTGTGGGAGGGCTTGGGCTATTACCGTCGCGCACGACAGCTTCATCGGGCGGCCGGCATTGTCGCCCAGGAGCACGGCGGACGCTTTCCTCGCGATCCGGCCGTGGTCCGCCGCCTGCCGGGCATTGGCCGCTACACGGCCGGCGCCATCCTCTCGATCGCCTTCGACGACCGGCAACCGATTATCGAGGCCAACACGCTTCGGCTCTGGTGCCGGTTGTTGGGCTACGACGGCGACCCGCGTTCCGCCGCGGGGCAAGGACTGCTCTGGGCTGCCGCCGAGGCCGTGTTGCCGCGTCGCGGGGCCGGGCGGATCAACCAGGCGCTGATGGACCTCGGAAGCCTGATCTGCACGCCCCGGGCGCCGCGCTGCGAGGAGTGCCCCGCGGCGAACGGTTGCCTCGCCCGGAGCGAGGGACGCCAACTCGAGATCCCGCTGGCGTCGCCGAAGCCGCAGGTCGAGGTGGTCCGCGAGGCGGCGGTGCTGGTGCGTCGCGACGGCCGGCTGCTGATGATCCGCTGGCCCGAGGGGCGGCGATGGGCCGGTCTCTGGGATTTTCCACGGTTCGCGGTCCGCGCCGCCAATCCGATCGAGTTGCGCCGCGAATTGGCCGACGGCGTTTTAGCGATGACCGGCGTCCAGGTTGCCGCCGGCGACCGTCTTGACGTTCTGCGGCACTCGGTCACCCGGTTTCGCATCACGCTGGAGTGCTACGCGGCCGATTTCCTCGGCCGCCGCCGGATGACGTCGCCGACGATCGAGACCCGCTGGGTTCCGCCGACCGCGATCGACGAATACCCGCTGAGCAGCACCGGCCGGAAATTGAGCCGGCTGGCCATGCGTCTGTGAACCTGGACGGTTTACGACGAAGGCGTTCCTGCTATATTGGAGGTTTCAGTCGCCTCGCCCGAAAAGAAGCGACGCCGTCGGGTGGCACGCCCTGAAAGGGCGTGGCGAGGGCAATCGGTCGCGCTGACCACGCCCTTTCAGGGCGTGCCACCCGATAACCATCTCACCTTGCCCCACCGCCTGCCTGCCGTGTCTGCTGAAGTCCCGCTGCCGCTTCTGATCACCGGCGTCGCCGGCGTGCCTGGCTACAACGCAATGGCCTACTTCGCCGCGAAGTATCCGGGGCAGGTTGTCGGCATCCGGCAGGCCGACAATTTCCGTCTCGTGGGGCCTGGCATCGTCCCGTGCAACGCCGAGGATCGAGACGCGTTGGCCTCGCTGTTTGACGAACATCGGTTTGCCGCAGTGCTGGACTGCGCCGGCAACTGCGCGCTGCGACAATGCGAACTGGCCCCCGAATTGGCGTGGCGGATCAACGTCGAAGGCGTGCGGAACTTGCTCTCGCAGACAGTGCCCCGCGGCGTGCGGCTCGTGCATCTGTCGTGCGATTTGGTCTTCTCCGGCGCCGAAGGCCGTGGCGGCTACATCGAAACCGCCCCGACCGACCCGGTGACGGTCTACGGCCGCACCATGGTCGCCGGCGAACAGGCCGTTCTGGCCGCCGACCCGGCCGCGTGCATCCTGCGGATTTCGCTCCCGATGGGCGTCAGTTTCAGCGGCCACGCGGGGGCGATCGACTGGATCGCCTCGCGGTTCAAGAAGTCTCGCCCCGCCACGCTCTACTTCGACGAGGTCCGGACGCCAACCTATTCCGACTGCCTCAACCGGCTCTACGAACGCGCGCTCGGCAACGGCCTAGCCGGCATCTACCACGCCGGCGCGTCGCGGCGGCTGTCGCTCTACCAGATCGCGCAGATCATCAATCGCGTCGGCGGCTACGATCCTAATTGCCTGATGGGCATTCCTCGCCATCAGGCCGATCCGATTCCGCCGCGGGCGGGCAACGTTTGCATGAATTCGAGCAAGCTCGTGGCCGCGATCGGTCACGATCCCTTCACGCCTTGGCCCTATTGCGACTCGCTCGTTCCAACGCACGCGGATTGGCATCGCGAGCGTCCGGCCGGCGAGCTCCGTTCGCCGAATTATCTCCATCGCGTGCTCTGCAAGAACCCGATCGTCGGCGATTGATTTCGGGGACTGTCCCCTTGGCCGGTTCGTAATCGGACCGAGCGGCTGTCACAGAATGGCTTGATCGAGTTCCGTTGGGTGGCACGCCCTGAAAGGGCGTGGTGGACCTGTAAGCTGCCTCGCCACGCCCTTTCAGGGCGTGCCACCCAACGAGTGCGCCACGCCCTTTCAGGGCGTGCCACCCAACGAACGTGCACCACGCCCTTTCAGGGCGTGCCACCCGACCGATGCCCCTCTCCCTTTGAGAGGAGACAGCAGTTGAGATTTTTCAAGAGCGTCTTACGGCTTCGGCAACTCGGCCAGCGGGCCAATCGTCACCGTCGTAGCGAGCGTCAGCGGATATTTCGCCAAGACCGCCGAAAGATCGGCTACAGCGATGGCAGAAACGATGTCCAGTTCCATCTCGACCGGGCGGTAGTCATGGCGGTAGAGCCAATCACTGCCGACGGCGAAGAGCCGGCCACGCGGTCGCTCGCTCGATAGGACCACCCGCGATCGGACCTTGCTCTTGGCCTGCTCGAGTTCCTCGGGCGTGACGCCGTCGGCTTCCGTGCGGCGGTAGACATCCAGGATTCGCCGCAGATTGCCCGCCGCATACTCGGGGTCGCAGGTCATGTAGGTCATCATCATGCCGGCCCCTTCGTGCTCGCTGTGGCCAAGGCTGCAATTCTCGGCCAGACCGGGATCGACCAACTCCCAATAGAGCCGGCTGCCGGAATCATCGCCGAGAACCGTGGCCAGCAACTTGGCGGCGTAGCGATCGGGGTCGTCGGCGGCCGGGCCTGCGCAAAGCTGCAACAGGTACTGCTGCGAGGCCGTGTCCTTGCGAATCACCTCGAAGCCGTTGCCGCGCTTCGCCGGTTCGACCGTGCGAGTCGTCTCGACCCGCTCCCAATCGCCGCAGAGACGATCGGCTGTCGCGACCAGCGCGTCGAAGTCGATTCGGCCAGCCCCGGCCAGGACAATGTTCTCGGGGCTATAGCGGCGGCGGAAGTAGTCGCGCATCGCCTCGACCGGCAGTTGGCGGATGCTCTTGGGCGTGCCCAGCACGCTGCGGCCCAGCGGGTGCGAACCGTAGTGCATCGCGCGGCATCGGTCGTCGGCCCCGAACGGCGGCTGATCCTCGTACATCTGAATCTCTTCGAGGATCACCTGCTTCTCGGTGTTGAAATCGTCTTCCCGCAACGAGGGGCGAAGGATGTCGGCCAACAGTCCCGCCGCTCGATCCTGGTGCTCGGGCAGCACGGCGGCGTAGAAGACCGTGTTCTCCTCGTTGGTGAAGGCGTTGTAGTGGGCGCCCATCTCGTCGAACTCACGGTTCACGTCGTCGGCCGAGCGGGTCGGCGTCCCCTTGAAGGCCATGTGTTCGAGGAAATGGCTGACGCCGGCCACCGCGTCGTTTTCGTCGCGGGCGCCGGTGCGGACAAAGAAGCCCAAAGCGGTCGAATAGGCCGCCGAGTTCTGTTCGGCGACGATCTCCAGGCCGTTGGGCAGAGTGTGTCTGAGGAATTCCATCTCGGAAGTATAACGTCTGCGGACCGAGGGGGAAACGAGGCGTTGGGACTTAGGTCTTAGGACTTTGGGCTTGGGGCTGGAGTCTAAGCCCTAAGCCCTAAGCCCTAAGCCCTAAGACCTAAGACCTAAGCCCTAAGACCTAAGACCTAAGACCTAAGACCTAAGACCTAAGACCTAAGACCTAAGCCCTAAGCCCTAATCCCTAAGACCTAAGACCTAAGACCTAAGACCTAAGAACTCAAGACCTAAGACCTAAGA
>JBDKUC010000377.1:0-7464 GCA_039679885.1 Thermoguttaceae bacterium
TCGGCAAGGGCTGGAAGCTCCAGGCGGCTGTACGTTCCCAGCACTCCAGCCAACGGCACTTGCTGACGATCCGCGCGCTGCTGGTTGCGTCGCTTGCACTCCTCGACCTGCGACTGAAAGTAGTATCCGACAACCCGGAAGCCAGCCGCCTTGGCTGCTTCGACGTATTTCTGGCGATCGGTGGGAGTGGGATTGGTGTTGTCAATCACGAAAGGCTGCTGCGTCTGAAGACAAACCTCCATCAGCAGTCTTTCTCGGTTGCGCGTCCGCAACATATCGAGATTGATCCGCACGTGAGTGTCGAAAAGCCGTTGCTTGTAGAACGTGGACTTTCCCGACGCTTGCAAACCGATCAGAAGAACAGCTTCCATACCTATGCCACCTTTATCTCTTGCCAGACCGTTCCCGCAACCGCAGCCGCACCAATAGGTCGTGCAACGCCGCCGCACCGTGCGGTCTCTCGGGAAGGCGTGATGCCTCGAACGATTTGAGCAACTCGCTGCGGAGCCGCTCGTACTCCGCACGGTGGAACTCGATGTCGGGACCGGTCAACCGCTCCTTTTCCGAACCGGTTTGCTTGCGGTCGATCAAGTCTCGAATATACGGGAGCTTCGCGTCCTCGTTGAGACGCGCGAGGTCCGCCTCGACGACGCCGGTTCTCATCAAATGGATGCCGGTCAGCAACACTCGATAGACGTAGAGCAGCGGCTTGACTCTCGGCGGCGTTTCCTTCACAAACAGCTTCCACTGGGTCTCAGCGAAACCGAGGTAGTGATGGGCGTGATGCCGGGTCAGGCATTGGACGGCAATCGCCTTCAACTCCTCGTGTTCCGGCGTGGTGTGCAGGACCAGCGGCGAAAGCACCTGCTCCATCACGTAGCCGTTTTTCTTCAGTATCAGGGCGAAGAACTTCCTGGCGTCGTGGGTCACTAGGTCGATCTCCAGCCCGTCGTGGGTGCCGGACTCCTCGATGGTTTCCTGGCCGACCTTCAGCCCGACGACTTCTTCGAGAGGCAGCAGATGCACGCCGCGGAGATCGTAATCGGAGTCCGGCGAGGCGAAGCCATACAGGTGGGCGCCGCTGATGGTCGTGAACAGCAACGGATAGGGGTGGCTATCGATGTGCGTTTGCAGACGTCGGTCAAAAGTCATGGCGATTCATCCCTTGCCGCCCATTGTCGGACCTTAATGAGATACTCGTTGGCCTTCTCGTAGTCGGGCCGCTCAGGCAGTGACGTGTGGCGATAAGCCTCGTTGAACTCGTTGTGCAGGCGGTGTCGCCATTGGTCCACCTCGTCCCAAGTCACCTCGCCTCGCTTGATGGCGAGCAGCTTGTCACGGTGTTCCTCGACCCGAACGGGCACGAAGCCTTCCCGCAAGACGGTGGTGCCCGAGATCAGCAACCGGATCAGGTGCATGACATGCTTCCACTTCACTTGCCCGTGATTGCGAATGTGGGCCTGCATTCGCTTGAACTGCGACATGACGTAGCCGTTGTACGTCTGATACACCATTCGGGACAGAAAGGCCGTCCGCATGGCCAATAGCTCCTCGGCAAGCGGCGTGGCCGTCTCAATCAACGGCGTGAAGAGACATTCCAAGACGTTGGGGTTGGCTTTCAACGCCAGGATCAGGAACTTCTGGACTTCCCAATACACCTCCTGACGCTCGTCGTTCTCCAGTTGTTCGGGGACGCCATAAAGAGACCAGTGGAGGCGCGCAGGCGGGACGTAGATGCCTCGGCGATCCGTGTCCGAGTCGGCATGGTCCAAACCGTATGCCCTCGACCCGATCACGCATCGGAAAATCACTCGTTCGTAGAGATCGGTTTGTTTCGCAGCGATTTCGTCGTGGCCGATCTCACCTTCCTTGTATCGGGCGAGTATTTCGACCTCGTCCCGACAAAACGTCTCTTCCACGCTGTCGGGGAAACGCACCCGATAGGGATCGTTCTGGCCGCACGGCGATTGCACGACGACGCCAACCGCACCCTTCGGGTGTAGAATCCTCCCGCCTTCAGCCATCACGTCTCGCAACGCCACGACCTGCGTGCCCACTGAGAAGATCAGATGTTCGTGAAAATGGACTCGTTCAGGCATAGAATATCCAATCACTACTGAATATCTGGTTTGTCTTCCGTCGCAGATAATGCACTCGATACGGTTAACTAGTCGTCTCTCCAAGGGCCTGCAACGCACACCTTATTGCCCAAACGATATTGTATTCATCATTCTTCCGACGCTCGTATATTGATCGCAATTGTTCACGAGCCGACGAATCTTTGAGGGATGCAAGAGCGAAGCCAGCACGCCAACGTACCATCCATTCGGGATCGTCGAGCATTCGCAGTAAGTGTGGTGTAGCAATGTAGTCGCCAGCGTTCCCCAATACGTCGCAGGCTGTAGCCCGGACGAATCGATCCTCCGAATTGAGAAGGGCAATCATTTCAGGCACAAGTTCAGGGTCTGCACATTGCATCAATGCCTTCCCAGGGTCAACGTGTAATACACCTTCCCTCTTGGCAAGAAAGATATCGAGAAGCAATCTTAGCGGAACTTCTTTGGGGCGACGAAGAAGTGCTTCGGCGGCTCGAAGACGAACCGTGGGATTCGTGCTGCGGTACAAGGCAATCCATTCATCAATTTGCGGCATCAGTATCTCCAAGACGAAACACTCCCATCTGCGTCGGCGATCCGAGTTCAGCATGTTCCGGCCCGACGGGATGAAACTCGACGGCGTAGCCGAACCGCTCGGCTAGGCCCGTGGCCCAAGTCTGGAACTCCTCCCGAGTCCACTCGAAGCGATGATCGTCGTGGCGAAAGGCCCCGGCCGCCAGATTCGGCCAGACGACGTTGTATTCCCGATTGGGCGTCGTCAGAACGACCGTTGCCGGTCGGGCGAACTCGAACACGACTCGCTCGAAAGCGGCAAGGCGGGGAGGATCGAGATGCTCGACCACCTCGACGATGGCGGCGGCGTCGAAACCGGCCAGCCGCTTGTCTCGATACATCAGCGACCCGTGCATCAGCCGGATGCGATTCTTCTGCTTGGGCGGCAAATCGTCCAAATGGAGTCGTTCGCTGGCGATCTCCAACGACCGGATGGCGACATCCATGCCCACAATTTCCTCGAACTGTCTCTCCCCCAGAAGCTCTCGCAGCAGACTTCCTTCGCCGCAGCCAAGATCGAGAACCCGCTTGGCGCCGGACGCCTTCAACCGAGCCACCACGTCGTCAAGTCGCTGCTCGTTGAGGCTGATCGGCTTCTCCAGCGATTCCTCGTTGTTCTCCGTCCGAGCTTCGCCAAGCTCTTCGGCCGGCTGATCGTCCTGTTCGGCAAGCCGGGCAATCGCCTCTCGGGCAAGGCTGGAACGGAACTTCAAATAGCGACGGGCGATGGCCTCCCGTTTCGGATGCGATGCCAGCCAGCCCTCGCCATGCCGGAGCAGCTTCTCCATCTCCTCGTTGCCGACGTAATAGTGTTTGAAGTTGTCGAAGACGGGAATCAACACGTAGAGGTGCGTGAGCAACTCGCTCAGCGTCGTGGTCTTGGAAAGCGTCACCGAATAGTACGGACTTGGCCCCCAGTCCTCGAACTTCTCATCCAGTGGGTATCGAGTCGCTTGGATCTCATAGCCGAGCGGCTGAAAGATGTCGGCCAAGAACTCCTCGCCGCCCCGACACGGCAGCACCTCCAGCTTGGCAACCAGCGGAATCGGCGTCGCGGCAAGCTCGGGCCGCTCCTTCGAGCGGCCATCCAACGCCGGCCCCAGCACTTGGGCAATCGCCACGCTCATGAACGATGACGCCACGTAAGGCCGGTCGTTCACGTATTGCGCCAACACGGTCTGCGACACGCCGCCTCGACCTCGAACCATTGCCACCGGATCGACATCCAACAGCACGGCCGCCGTGCAGCGGTCGTCGGTCGCCTCGGTGTAGAACACGTGGGCCTGCCCAAAGCTCAACGAAAAGCTCTGGCATCGAGCCGGATTCTTGTGCAGCAAGTAGCCAAGGTCCGTGGCTGGCCGGTGCGTTGTCGTAAGCGTCAGCAGCATCGCATTCTCCCCCGTGACGAGCCGAGCCGACGATTATCTCACGTTCCGGCATCCCCAACAAGAAGGCGGCAAGCGAGCCAAGGCGGACTGCAAAGTCCGTTGCAGGCGTTCGTAGTTCCGCCTTTAGGCGGCAAATGACCGGCTGACCCGCGATTCTCACCGTGGGTGGGTCGACGTCGCAGATACATGGTGGGGCTTCGCAAACCAATCAACGGTGATTTGCGCTCTGTCGGTTTGCAGAACGAGTTGCCGCGACGGAAGCCCCACCATCGCCCTGGTTTGCTTGACCCACCCTACGCCTTGGTGAGAAATGCGGACTAAAGGCGGAACTACGAACAACTTTGCAGTCGTCCTGCAAGTGAGCCCTGACGTGGCGGCAACGCTGGCCCTCTGACGCTCGGATCTTCAGGGCCTTGGCTCTCGCATCATTCTGAATCCGCACCACCGAATGACGAGCATGGTGACTAGCACCGATGCGCCCGCGCCAAACTGTATAAGAAGGGATGGCTTAATAACCTCTTGGTAAATGTCGGCTCTGCCGACAGCTGGCGGAGTCATCGCAGTGATGATACAAAATGCCGCCAGATCACAGGCTGCTCCGATCATTATCGTCGAAACGAGCAAAGGCACGATCTTTCCACGAAGCGACAAGGTGTACCAGGGAATCGCAAGGATCGGCACAAGCAAAACGCAGAGTATTAGGATAAAGCCGGCGAATTGCACAATCGACGGAAGCCGATCCAGGTCGTGATTCGTGCTGAGCAAGGTGCGGCACAGCCCGCAAGCGAGAGCCGTGATCGTGGTCAGGATGATCAAGTGTTTGATGCCGAATTGATTTGCCCGATAATCGGAAGGGACATCTTCCACATTTGGCTTCCTGATCTGCCAGCGAGAGAATCGCCGAAACGCCGACAGGAGGAGTGTCGCGACGATGAAGACTGCTATGCTGCAGATCATGCCATTCCCACGGCCAGCGTGTGGGTTGCGTAGGCTTCCGATCTCGTCGACAAAGGAGACCAGGGAGCAGAGCAAAAGTGACCACAAGAAACGATGATAGAACCGTTGAGAAGCCAACGATGCCCAGATTGCGAACATGAGGGGCTGTGAGAGGATAAATCCTATCAGCAGGCAGGGAGCCACAGGGGCGGTGTCGCTGACCGGCTTTCCAAGGGGCGTGAAATAGGCTCCAAAGGCAGCGTGGACGACGACGAGTAGTCCCAACACCTTCCACGTCTTGAACAGGCGTTTCGGCGGCTCCTCACTGGGCTCGGTCAAAGGCAGGGTTTCAGGCATCATGGCGTTTGATGCATCGGTGTTGCGACGGTTGGCTGCTGCTCGAAGCAGACCCGTGGGCGAGCGATCCTCGGTTGCCATTGCAGACGAGTCCTCCTGCTGGAGACAGCCGAAACCAAAACGAGTATACTCGGGCCATGCAGTCGTCGACAATCCCACGCGGGAGTATGGCGTCAGCCTTCACCCGGCTACGATAGCCGACCTGGAAATCATCGCTCGCACCGCCGACCACGTGAAAGCCCGCTTGTCTAGCGAAGGAACCGGGCACGACTGGTGGCACACGCCCCGCCGAGGCAATTCCTCCGGGAGGAAGACCGGCGCCCGAGACCCCGTGCGGCAGCTTCAACAGATGGCGACCGCAACGCCAAGCAGCGATCTACGATGCGATCAACGACGCGGTGCGAGAGAAGGCGGCGGGGACTATTTCGAAAAAGTTACGGCTTGACGGCGAATACTCGGACGCTGGCGGCATACTCGTTCACGTCATACTTCGTCAGCAGATCGGCCATGCGTTGGTGGAGGGCCGCATCGTCGGAACGTTGGCAACACGAAGTCTTGACTATTGGCAACGCTGAGGACGAGCAACAGCTTGCCTGGTTCTCGACTTTGGCATAGGCGTTCAGGTCCGAGCCGGTGTCGACCACGTCCACCTGCCCGAACCCGGCCTCGATCAGGCCACGGCGGTAATCTTCGATGGGAATCGCCCCGGCAATGCAGCCAACATACGCTATCAAGTCGTTGCCGAGTTCGGGCGGCAGGGGTTTCTTCAAAGCGATGTCGCTGACGGCCAAACGACCGCCCGGCCGCAGGACTCGAACAATCTCACGAAAGACGGCCTGTTTGTCGGGAGCCAAGTTGATCACGCAGTTGCTTATCACGCAATCCACCGAGGCGCCTCGCAGTGGAAGGTTGTCGATGGTCGCTTGATGGAACTCGACGTTCGCCAACTGTGCCTTGGCGGCGTTCTTGCGGGCCAACGCAAGCATCTCCGGTGTCATGTCGATGCCGATGGCCTTGCCCGTTGGTCCGACCTTCTTGGCCGCCAAGAAAACATCGAGGCCACCACCACAACCGAGATCCACCACGACCTCGCCCGGCTTGAGAGTGGCGTAGGCAGTCGGATTGCCGCAGGAAACGCCCATGTTCGCCTCGGCCGGGATCGAAGCCAACTGTTCCGGCGTGTAGCCGAAAGCCTCGGCGACGGCTTTGACGCCGTCGTGATTGGTCGAGAGGCCGCTCTTGGCCAGCGATGCGTATTTCGACTGAACCGCTTCGGTGATGTCCATTCTGTCCTCCAGCACGTATTCTACCGGATCGCACGATCCCTGCCCACGGCGAATCTTCGCCCCGGCGATTTTTCGGCGGTTCGATTCAACTGTTGCTTTGGCCCCCCGCCCAGTAGAATTGCGGCACTGGAGGACCAGCGATGAACCTCGATCCTACCTATGTTGCCGCCAGAGAGCGACTGGCTTCAGGCAAGATCTCGAAGCGGCCGATTCCGAAGCGGCAATTTGGCCGCACCAAGGACCGGCTCTCGATCGTCGGGTTCGGCGGCATGATCGTGAAGGACGTAACGCCTAAGGCGGCGGCCACGTTCGTGGCCGAGGCCGTGGACCGAGGCGTCAACTACTTCGACGTGGCCCCGTTCTACGGCAACGCCCAGCGGCGGCTCGGCCCGGCGTTGAAGCCATATCGCCGAGATTGCTTCTTGGCCTGCAAGACGCTGGAACGAGATGCCGTGGGTGCCGCCAAGGAACTGAAGGAGTCGCTCAAGCTGCTCCAGACCGACTACTTCGACTTGTATCAGCTTCACGCCCTCACGGACGTGGACGAGGTTGAGCAGGCGTTTGGCCTTCGTGGTGCGATGGAAACGATCCTCAAAGCCAGAGAGGACGGCGTCATTCGCTACATCGGCTTTTCGGCCCACAGCGAGGAAGCGGCTCATGCGGCGTTGGACCGCTTTGACTTCGACTCGATCCTGTTTCCCCTGAGCTTTCCCACGTGGCTCGGGGCGAACTTCGGCCCATCGGTCTACAAGCGGGCAAAGAAGGCAGGCATGGGCATCCTCGCCTTGAAGGCAATGGCCCATCAACAGTGGCCCAGGGGGAAGAAGC
>JBDKUC010000267.1:0-4983 GCA_039679885.1 Thermoguttaceae bacterium
GCAAACCTGGTAAGTGCAGGTCTTGACGCGCTGCTCGGGAACCATGCGGCAGACCTGGTAGCAGCAAGTCTTGACGCGATTCTCGGCAACCATGTGGCACTCTTGCCAGCAGACGGTCTTCACGCGCTGCTCGGCCACCATGCGGCAGACCTGATAGGTGCAGGTCTTGACGCGCTGCTCGGGAACCATGCGGCAGACCTGGTAGCAGCAGGTCTTGACGCGATTCTCGGCAACCATGTGGCACTCTTGCTAGCAGACCGTCTTCACGCGCTGCTCGGGCACCATCTTGCACACTTGATAGGTGCACGTCTTCACACGCTGCTCGGGGACCATGCGGCACACCGTGTAAGGAATCCGCTTCTCGCAAATCTCCTTCACCATGTGGCACACTTGGTACGTGCACGTCTTCACGCACTGCTCGGGAACCATGCGGCAGACCGTGTACGGGACCTTCTTGACGCAGGTCTCACGCACATAGCTCGTGCACGGAATCTGTCGCTCTTCGACGCACGGCACCCACACGCGGCACTGGGCAACACAACAAGGATCGCAGCAGCCAGCGGCCGGGGTGCAGGCGCTCGGGCAACGGGTTTCCCAGCGGCCGGAGCAAACGCGGATCGTCTTCATGCACTGCACCGGCTTGCACACCGTGTAGCACACTTCACGCTCGCATTGCTCGTACACCGGACGGCACACCGTGTAGCAGTAGTTCTTCGTGCAGGTTTCCCACACGGGCTTGCACACCGTGTAGCAAACTTCCTTGCTCTTGGTCTCCCACACCGGCTTGCAGACCGTGTAGCAGATCTCCTTCGTGCGAGTCTCCCACACCGGCTTGCACACCGTGTAGCAGATCTCCTTGCTCTTGGTCTCCCACACGGGCTTGCAGACCGTGTAGCAGATCTCCTTCGTGCGAGTCTCCCACACGGGCTTGCAGACCGTGTAGCAGATCTCCTTCGTGCGGGTCTCCCAGACCGGCTTGCAAACCGTGTAATGGCATTCGCGGTAGCAAGTCTCGGGAACGTACTTCACGCAGTTGACGGTCTTCTGCTCGCAAACCCGCTGATAGCAGGTCTTGTAGCAAGTAAACTGCCTCTGCTCGTAAACCACCTGCTTGCACGTCTTCATGACGGTGCAGGCCTGCTCACAGCATTCCACCGGGCTGCAGCAGGCGCGCGTGCAGCAACGGTACCGTGCCGCGCCGCAATAGAACGCGTCGGCCGTGCTCGCTGCGATCGCCAGCAGGACCACCGCCAAGAGCGGCACTCCTAGCAACCTTCTCATCGCATGCCTCCTTCACGTCACTTAGAAAACCGGATATGGCCTGGTCTAATGGCGGAACGAATCCGCTTATGGCATATTCGGCTTATCTATTCATCCCACATTAGCCGTTCAGCCTGGAATATTCCGTTCGCCCATTCGCTCACGGCCACCCAAACGGCGCATGCCACTGGAGGCGCTCGCCCCCCTATTCATGCATCGTCACCCTGCGGCCTCTGCTTGACTTGTGCCGAAATTGCTTGCCGCATTGCCTACGGTTTTTGGGACATCGCCGTCGGGACCTCCGGATGTACGGAGTGATCGGGGGCACGGCTAGTGACACCAGGCGGGTGGGGCGGTTTGTAACGTTGATGCCGGACGTCAGGCTCCGACGCTAACGGACGACTCCGCGCAACGGCAGCCATCGGCGGCGGCGAATAATTCCAGCTTGACGAGGCTTTAGTCGCAACCTAGGTAATCCATAGCAACGCCGAGTCGGCTTCGACGTGTCTTTCCAACCGAAGAACGCCCCTCTAGGGGTCAGGAGCTTATTGCCATGGTTTGTAAGCGTCGGAATGCTTTTACCCTGATCGAGGTGCTAATTGTCGTGATCATCATGGCTGTCTTGGCCGCGACGATCATCCCCCAATTTTCCTCGTCCACCAACGACGCCAAGCTTAGCTCGGTGAAGTTCAACCTCCGCACCATTCGCGCGCAGGTTGAGATGTACAAAATACACCACAATGGCAGCGTGCCCGCCTTGGCTACGTTCGCCGACCAGATGACCGGCACGACCAACTCATCTGGGGCCGTCGGCACGGGAACCGGCTACACATACGGACCCTACTTCCAGGGACAAGTCCCGGCCAATCCTTACAACAACCTCAACACGCTGAAGACGACCACCGCCACGACCGAGGCCGACGCCAAGGCAGCCGTCGACGGCGGCAGCGGCTGGCTCTACAACGCCACGACTGGCGATTTCTTCGCGAATAACTCGGAGTACTACCAGTAAACGCACTAGCGTTGACGGTCGCGTATTCTGGCAGGCCCCTCTCGTCCTAGCGACGGAAGGGGCCTTGCTCGTTTTACGGGTTCGTAGCGTCGGCTTCAGCCGGCAAATCTTCCCTGATCGGCTCGCCAGGATCACAATTTCCTTTGGCCCCCGGGGGACCGGCCGCTCGGCAGTAGACACGTTGGCAAGCGGCGCGGATAATCGGAGCCGATGATTGATCGCGCCCGAGTTCGACTGATCTGGCATATCCACCGCGCCCACGGAACGATCGGCGTTCGAGGCGGCAACCCGCTGGGCGATCGATTTCCTAATGGGGAAAACCAGACCGATGAGCCGTGTGGCCGGCGGCCGGAATTCGACGATCGCCGGCCCAACGGTGACGATGGGCAGATGGGCGACTAGGGCGCACGACCCAGGGAACGTCTGGCAGGAGAATGCAAAGTCGTTCGTAGTTCCGGCTTTGGCCGTTCATTTTCCGCCTAAAGGCGGGACTACGGACTCCTGCGGCCGACTTTGGAACGTCCGGGGCACCGCTTGCGAAAGCCCACGGCGCGTCGTACAATAGCGAAGTGATTTGTCGGGGCGGTAGCTCAGTTGGGAGAGCGCTGCGTTCGCAATGCAGAGGTCGGGAGTTCGACCCTCCTCCGCTCCACTGAAAACCACGATCATTGCGTCAGCGACCCCCAGGAATGGCGGGTCGCCTTTTTTGCGCCGGAGTACATCATGTCTGATCGCATCCCGATGACCCGCGCCGGCTACGACAAGATCAAGGCCGACCTCGACTACCTGCACACCGTAGAAATGCCCAAGATCCTCGAACGCTTGGCCACGGCCCGCGCCGAGGGCGATCTGAGCGAGAACGCCGAGTATCACGGCGCCCGCGAAAGCCAGGGGCTGATGCAGGCCCGAATCAATCTGCTTCGCGACAAGCTGTCGCGGGCCATCCTGTTGGACCCGGCCCAGATGCCGAAGGACCAGGTGGCCTTCGGCGCGACCGTCCGCGTCAAGGACCTCAACTTCGACGACGACGAGGAATTCACGCTCGTCGGCGCGGGCGAGGAGGACTACGACACCGGGAAGATCCTCGTCACCAGCCCGCTAGCGCAGGGCCTGCTCGGCAAGAAGGTCGGCGACCGCGTCGAGATCGCCGTGCCGCAAGGAACGCTTCGGTTCGAGATTCTCGAAATCCGAACCGAAGATCTCGGGTCTTAGGGCTTGGGCCTTGGATACCGAAGATCGAAGGCCTTAAGGTTTAATCACAACGCCCGGCGGATGCGGTGGACTGGGCGGCCGAAGACGGGCTTCGGGGCCGGCGGCTCCAGGGATTCACCCGTCTCGGCGTCAAAATCCTCGGTCGGTTGCGGCTTGGCCAATGCCACGAAGCCGGGAATCTCGTCCCGCTTCAGCAGCCGATTGATTCGCATCTCGATCCGCGTCAACTCGTTGCCTTCTTCGGGCGAGACGAACGTGAACGCGATGCCCTCGCGGCCCATGCGGCCGGTGCGTCCGACGCGGTGCACATAGTCGTCGCAGAACTGCGGAATGTCGTAATTGATGATGTGCGAGATCGTGCTCACATCGATGCCGCGACCCACCACGTCGGTGGCCACCAGGATCTTCGTTTTGCCCTCGCGGAACCGCTTCATCACGCGGTCGCGGCCCGACTGTTGTAGGTCGCCGTGGATCGGGTCGACGTTCTTGAATGTTTCGCTGAGCCGTCGAGCGACCTTGTCGGTTCCCCTTTTCGTGCGGCAAAAGACGATCGCCTGCTGCGGCTCCTCACGCTGCAAGAGTTTTACCAGCAGTTCGTACTTCCGTTCAGGATCGACCGTGAAGTACGATTGCTCGATCGTCTCGACCGCGAGGTCCGTCGACGAGAAGTCGATCATCTCCGGCTCGCGCATGTAACGCTCGGCCAGCCGCTTGACGGGCGGTGGAATCGTGGCGCTCAGCAAAAGCGTTTGCCGAGACTGGGGGCAGCGCCGCAGGATCTTCTCGATGTCGGGGCGGAAGCCGATGTCCAGCATCCGGTCGGCCTCATCAAGGACGACAAAGCGGATGTCGCCCAGCAGCAGCGAGCCGCGGCCCATCAAGTCCAACACGCGACCCGGCGTGCCGACGATGATGGCCGCCCCGCGGCGGAGATGTTCGACCTGCCGGCGGATCGGTTTGCCGCCGAAGACGCCGACGATGTAGATTTCCCGCCCGAAAGCCAGCTTGACGCACTCGTCGCGGACCTGGACGGCCAACTCGCGGGTGGGCACCAGCACGAGCGCCTGCGGGCCTCCGCCGGCGGTCTTCGGCTCGAGACGTTCGAGGATCGGGATGCAGAAGGCGGCCGTCTTGCCGGTGCCGGTCCGTGCTTGGCCCATCAGGTCAACGCCGGCCAGCGCTCGCGGAATGAGTCCCGCCTGAATCGGCGTCGGGTCGAGATACTCGGCCTCGCGCAGCGAGGCGAGCATCGTTTTCGAGAGGTCCATGGCGGCAAAGCCCGCCGGGGCCGGCGGGGCGGCGGCGGCTTGCGATGATTTCGATCGGGCGTGCGACGGAGTATTGCGTTGCGGCACAGTTGGTAGGTCGTCGAAGGTGAACGAGGAGGGAACGAAGGAAGGAACTCAGTAGCTAAAAGACAATAATCGCCGCCGGAGGTTTCTCAAGACTTGGCCCAGTCCAGCAGCGTCTCTAACTGTCGGTCGAAACACTGTTCCGCG
>JBDKUC010000085.1:0-10646 GCA_039679885.1 Thermoguttaceae bacterium
AAGAACCTCGGAAAACAGTGGGGCTCGCTTCGCTCGACCCACCCTACATCCTTCTCCAGTGTCAATAACTGATTGGCCCCGGCCATTGCCCGTCGTATTGGTCGCGTTCGCCCCAAGGGAGAATTGCAGAGCTGGCGCAGGCGCTCGCAGTCCCACCTTCAGGCGGAAGACGACCGGCTAAAGCCGAAACTACGAAAGACTTTGCGGTCCTACTGCTTCGCTCCGGGCCTGTCGAGCCTCGGCCAAACCGGCATCGAGCCGCACGGCACGCGTCAATGCGGCTTCCCGCCAGAGATTGGGAGGGCAGGGGTGCTCGGAATCATGCGTTGACGGGATAGGTAAGTGAGCATACACTAACAACATGACCGCAACCGCACGCCAAACCACTTCGTCACGCCGCCGGATGACGGGCGAGAACCGGCGGGCCGCCATCGTCGACGCCGCCCGGCGAGTGTTCATCGAGCGGGGCTTCAATGGCACAACCACCAAGCAGCTCGCCCAGGCGGCCGGCGTCTCCGAGGCGCTGCTGTTCAAGCATTTCCCCAGCAAAGAAGCCCTGTACCATGCCATCCAGTTGGCGAGCTTCGAGGGGGAAGGAGAGCGAATTCGCGAGTGGCTCGACTCGCTCACGCCTTCCACCGGAGTGCTGGTCTTCCTAGTGCACGATTTGGTCTCACACGTCCTGGGCAATGACACAGGTGACCGCGAGCGCGCGTTTCTTCGACTGGTTCTTCGCAGCTTGATGGAGGAGGGGGAGTTCGCTCGGCTTGGCCTGGAAGGCGGGCCACATCGCTGGGTTCGCAAGTTGCAGGAGTGTATCGAGGCGGCCGCAGCGGCCGGCGACATGGTGGATGATCCCGCCCCCGCTCCATTGGCCGGCTGGCTCGTCCATCAACTCATTGCCGGGATCTTGATGCACTTTCTGCCCGACAAACCCGTTATTGATTATGGGGTTTCGCGCAAGAAACTCGTCAGCCAAGTGACGTGGTTCTCGTTGCGCGGAATCGGGGTCAAGGAGGAGGCTATCCGCCGCCATTACGTGGCGAAAGGCGTTTACGACGTCTGACAAGGCGTTCGGCGGAGGCCTCGGACAAATCCTTCCTACCATCAATCGAAAGGCGGGCGGAGTGATGCAATCGAAGAAGGGACGGAGATGGATGTTGGTTCTGGCAGTTGTTGCCGCTGGCCTGGCGGCCGGACCTTTGCTGACCGCCTTTGGGCAGTCGCCGGCCGACGATCGACCGACACACGAGGACCTCGGACCTGCCGGGCCGCCGGAAGGCGGTCCTCCCGAGCCGCCCCGCGACGGCTTTGGCGGCCCTCCGGGCGGAGAACGGCAGCCTGGTTTCGGACCGCGTGGGCCAGGCGAGAACCTCGCCGCGATCAAGAACAGCAACCCCGAGTTGTACAAGCTGATCAAGAAGGAAAACGACTTGGACCGGCGCATCAGTGCAGCCGCCAAGAAGTATCGCGGGGCCTCCAAGGACCAGCAACAGAAGATCAAACAGGAGATTCGCAAACTGGCCGCAGAACAGTTCGAGATCGGCCAACATCGCCGCAGCTTGGAACTGAAACATCGAGAAAAGGCGAAACAGCAGATCATCGAGCAGCGGGTTTCGCAAGCGATTCGGCCCATGGACGGCCGGCGAGGACCTCGCGGCCCGATGGGGCCCGACGGGGGCGAAGAAGGCATGCCCCCGATGGGACCGCCGGGCGGTGACCGACGGCCGCCCGAATAATGGGCCGTGGGGCAAGGTTGCCAACCTGCCTGGAAGCGGCCAACAACATCGCAGGTGGACAGCCTGCAATTCGGAACAGCGACGTTGAGGGGATTCCATGAGAACCGTGTTTGTTGCTCTCGCGATGATTGTCACCATCGCCGGCGGCGCGACCTACTACGCCAAGCATTTCGTCGCCGAGTCGCCGGTCGTCTTCCGCACGGCGACGGTCAAGCGGGGCGAAATCCTCTCGACCATTAGCGCGACGGGAACGCTCGAGCCGGAGGACCTGATCAACGTCGGCACGCAGGTGGCCGGCCTGATCGTCAAGTTTGGCGACGATCCGAATTCGCCCAACGGGTTGGTCGATTTCGGCTCGGTCGTGGAGAAGGACGCCCTGTTGGCGAAGATTGATCCGACGCCCTATGAGGCGGCGCTCGAGGAGGCCGAGGCGACGCTCGAGCGGTCGGAAGCCGACCTGTTGCAGCTTGAGGCCAAATGCGAGCAGACCGAGATGGAATGGAAGCGGGCCCAAGATCTACGTCCAAAGAAGGCGATTGCCGACACGGACTATGACACGACGAAGGCCAACTACAAGTCGGCGTTGGCCGGCCTGGCGGTCGGAAAGGCGACCATCCGGCAAAACAAGGCCGCGCTAAGGATGGCCAAGGTCAATCTCGGCTACACAACGATCAAGTCGCCGGTCCGGGGCACGATCCTCGCTCGCCGCGTCAACATCGGCCAGACCGTCGTGGCAAGCCTGAACGCCCCGAGCCTCTTTCTGATCGCCAAGGACTTGCGGCGCATGGAGGTCTGGGCATCGGTCAACGAGGCGGACATCGGCCAGATTCACAAAGGAATGCCGGTCACCTTCACGGTCGATACGTTTCCCGGCGAAACGTTCCGCGGCACGGTGACCCAGATCCGCATGAACGTGACGATGACCCAGAACATCGTCACCTACACCGTGGTCGTGACGACGGACAACTCGAACGGCAAATTGCTGCCGTATTTGACAGCCAGCGCTCGATTCGAGATCGAGCACCGCTCGAACGTGTTGAAGGCGCCCCGAGCCGCACTACGATGGAAGCCGCAATCGTCGCAGATTGATCCGAAGGTCCGCGACGAGGTCGAGGCCCATCCCGCGCCGGCGGACGAGGCCCACGGCCGCCTTTGGGTGATGACCGGCGACGGCTTCGTCCGGCCCTTGGACGTTGTCGAGGGCATTAACGACGACACGATGGCCGAAGTCAGCGGCAAGGACGTCCGCGAAGGGATGAGCGTGGTCCTCGGCGACGCCGCGCCCGAAGAACTATCCGGCGGCGGGCAACATGCCGAGACAGTCGGCGGCAGCGAGGGCAAGACAAGCAGCCCGTTCATGCCGACGCCGCCCAAGGGGAGCCGTCCGCCGCCGGGGCCGCCGATGTAACGGCCCGAGGGGCCTGCGTGGTCCTGGGGATATCTCGGCGACGGGCGCGGAGGAGCGTCACGCCGGTCGTCATGCGGCCACCGCGGCCGCGATCCCAGGACCACGCAGGTCCCCCGGAATGCGTTGCGGCAACGACGGGGACGGAGAAGGTTTTCGGAACACGATTTCCGATTGTGGGAAGACGTTTCGCCGAAAACGTCCTCCGTCACCATTCCCGCCGGGTGAACGACTGTGCTTGCGTTGGAGGCCACCGATGGAACTGATCCGCCTTGAAGACGTTCACAAGACCTATCATCTCGGCGAGGTGGAAGTCCCGGTCTTGCATGGTATTTCGCTCTCCATTCACCGCGGCGAGATGGTGGCCCTGATGGGCGCCTCCGGCTCGGGCAAGACCACGTTGATGAACATCCTCGGCTGCCTGGACCACGCCACGTCGGGCAGCTACTGGCTCGACGGCCGCGAAATGAGCAGCCTCAAGCCGAACGAGCGGGCTCTGGCCCGATCGGAGAAAATCGGCTTCGTCTTTCAGAACTTCAACCTGCTGGCCCGAACCACGGCGTTGCAGAACGTGCTGATGCCGTTGGACTACAGCCCCCGATGGAACGCATCGGGCGAAGGCCGTCGCTTGGCTCTGACGTTGCTCGAACGGGTCGGCTTGGCCGAGCGGGTCCACCATGAGCCGTCGCAAATGTCCGGCGGCCAGCAACAGCGCGTGGCCATTGGCCGTGCGTTAGTGAACCGGCCCGCTCTGGTCCTGGCGGACGAACCGACCGGCAATCTCGATTCCCGCACGAGCATCGAGATTCTGCGGATGTTCCAGCAACTCAACGCCGAAGGCATCACGGTTGTGCTGGTGACCCACGATCCGCAGGTCGCCGCCTACGCCCACCGCACGATCCACATCGTCGATGGCTTGGTCGAACGGGAAACCGTTTCCCAGCCCGAGGCAATCTCCGCGAGCGGCAGCGTTTGGTCGGTTTCGGAGGATTCGTCTCTTTCAGCCCGGCCGTCGGCGGATGGCCCTCACCCTAGCCCTCTCCCAGTGGGAGAGGGGACTTTGATTGGCGATCTCCCAATGGGAGAGGGGACTTTGATTGCGGCGCGACCGCCCGCCGCCGTGGAACCGGCAGCCGCCCGGAACGCAGCAGCCGTTCCCGTCATCGAGAAGTTTTATGGTGAGCCGTCGGCCGCGTCGAGCGGTGTTCGCTCGCGGCTCTCTCTGCCCGCCACCTGGCGGACCGCCCTGGGTGCGATCGCCCGGAACAAGATGCGGTCGGGCCTTTCGGCCCTGGGCGTCATCATCGCTGTCGCGGCCGTGATCGCCATGACGGAGATCGGCCAGGGCTCGAAGGCCGTCCTGCAAAAGGACATCGCCGGCATGGGCGCCAACCTGCTGATGATCTTTTCCGGTTCGGCCACGACCGGCGGCGTCAATCAAGGCGCCGGCAGCATGCTGACCCTGACGCCGCAGGACGCCGAGGAGATCGCCAGGCAATGCCCGGCCGTTCGCGGCGTTGCTCCCACGGTCCGCGCCCGGGCGCAGATCGTCTACCGCAACCAGAATTGCGTGCCCGAGCAAATCACTGGCACCACGCCGGCGTTCCTCGTCGTTCGCGATTGGCAGAACATGTCGAAAGGCGAAATGTTCTCCGAGCGCGACGTTCGCAACGGCGCGAAGGTGTGCGTCATCGGAACCACGATCGAGGAAAAGCTCTTTCAGGGCGTCTCGCCCGTCGGCAAGGAAATCCGCGTCAACAACGTCACCTTCCGCGTTGTCGGCGTTCTCGGCCGCAAAGGCGCGAACATGATGGGCATGGACCAGGACAACGTCCTGCTGGCGCCCTGGACCACGATCAAGTGCCGCGTCAGCGGCAGCGCGTTGGGAGCCACCAATCAGAGCGCAAGCGCCGCCAGCACGACCACCTCCACCGAGGACACGGTCAACACCCTGAGCGACCTGTACCCCACCCCGCTTTCGCTCTATCCCTCCCACACGGCGACCGAAACGGCCGACACGCCGCAGCCGGTCCGCTTCGCCAACGTCGATCAGATCATGGCCAAAGCGGTCTCGGAAACCAAGATCAAGCGGGCGATCAGCCAGATTCAGGATCTTCTGCGCGAGCGGCACCGCATCCGCCCCGGCCGGGAAGACGACTTCAACATCCACGACATGACCGAAATGTCGAACATGATGAGCTCAATGACCAACTCGATGAGCACGCTCCTCCTGGCCGTCGCGATGATCTCGTTGGTCGTCGGCGGCGTGGGCATCATGAACATCATGCTCGTTTCGGTCACCGAACGGACGCGCGAGATCGGCCTCCGCATGGCCGTCGGCGCAAGAAGCCACCACATCCTGCGGCAGTTTCTCGTCGAGGCCGTCGTCCTGTGCGTCGTCGGCGGCAGCATGGGCGTCCTGCTGGGCCGCGCCACGTCCATCCTCGTGCGATGGAAAGTCCACTGGCCAACCCAGGCGTCGCTGACGATGATCGTCGCGGCGGTCGCCGTCTCGGCCGGCGTCGGCGTCGTCTTCGGTTTCTATCCGGCCTGGAAGGCCTCGCGGCTGGACCCGATCGAAGCGCTGCGGTACGAGTGAGGGCCGTCCCGCTCAGCGCGGCTCGGACAACCACGCCGGCAGTCGCACGTCTTTCCGCCGCGTCGAAGGCGTAACGTTCAGCGTCTCCAGCTTGCCGCCGCGATAGACGCACTCGACGGTTGTCTGTCGCGGGGCATGGAGCTTGAACGACACGTCCCACTCCTTCGGCCACGCCGGCAACACGTAGATTTCACCACCGGCGGCCGTCAGCAACGCATGCTGAACGGTCAGCATGATGTTGTTGCCGTGGTCCTGGTCGGGAAGCCAGTCGTAGTTCGGTCCCCACATGACCGGAAAGCGATGGTGGCGGTTTGCGTTGCCGATCTTTCCCAATAGGATGCGTTTCACGTCGTCGGTCATGCCCAGGATGGCGGCGCACTGCCCGTCGTATTGCCAACCGAACGAGGCCTTTTCGATGCGGCGGCGAAACGTCTCGACGCCGGTAGCCAACTCCGGGTGCCCGACGCCAAATCGCTGGAAGGGCCAAATCGCGTAGAGTTCGGGGTTCTCGCAATTGTCCCGCTTCGGATTGAACTTCTCGGCCGGCAAGAGCGACGTCTTGCCCCCTTCGGTCCGCACCGGCAGCGCCGGCGTCGCGGCTTGCATCCGCTTCCAGAACTCCCGCTCGCCCGCCGGCGTTCGGTCGGCGTCGATCGCCAGCAGCCGGCCGAGCACGTCATGCAGCCCGGCCAAGCTCGGCGTGTCGTTCACCACGTCGTACCAATAGGTCTCGACGGCCTGCGTCGGACGAATGACCAGCTTGCTGGCGGCATCGCGCCGGAACCGCGTGTCGTAATAGGAAAGCACGTCGTGCGCCGTCGGGATCAACTCGTCCTGGAGGAACTTCGCGTCCCCGGTGTGTTCGTAGTAGTCGAGCATCAGGGCCGTCAATTCCAAGCCCTGTTGCCACGCGTATTGCCACCAAGGACACAACACCTCGCTCGGCTTGTGCCCCTTGCGATCCCAGCCGTAATCGCAATTCGAGTAGCCGCCGAAGATGGTCATCGTCTCGGGGAAATAGACGCCGTCGGCGTCGTAGTAGAGCTTCGCCCTGGCCTTGCACAGCGGCCGCGCGTCGCGGAACAGGCGGAACAGGGACGCCAACTCGTCGCCGTCGCCGCGTGCGAGCATGGCGAAATAGGGGATCCGCGTGTTCTGCCACCAGTAACAGTCGCCCCAACGCCGCCAGTCGGCATTGCAGTTGGGTCCACCGCTCGCCTTCGGGTCGACGGTGAAGATCGAGCCGTTGAACTTGATCGGATATGCGCCACGACCCGCGCACGCGGTCATCCAGCGTTGAAGCGTGTACGCCTGCGTCAGGTGCGAGGTCTGCGCCGGATCGCCCCCGCCAACGGCGACCCAGCTTCGGTTCCAGAAGCGGCCCCACCACTCGGCCGTGCGCCGGGCCGCATCGGCCGCGTCGGCCTTCGCGGCGATGCCCGCCGCGTCGCGATGCCAGTCGGCGACGGACGCCGTCTGGGCTGTGTGCGCAACGACAGACAGCGCGAACTGAGTCGTCGGCTTGGCCGATTTCAGCCCTGCGGTCCCGTCAGCCACCAAGCCCTTGCCGAACATCTGCCCGCCGAACGTCCGATTGAGCAGGGGATCGTGAACCAGCGGGACGAGCGATTCGATGCCTTGATGCTTCAGCGTCCAGGGCACGACGGAATAGGTGTTGCGATGGTACCACTCGACAGTGTTCAGCGTGGAAGGGACCGTGACGTCGGCGCTTTCCGAGACCTCGACCGACGCAGGCGCGCCGCGCATGGTCCAGCACGATTCGAGTTCCTCACCTTTGAGAATCCGCTTCGCCGTGCGCCAGTTCTCGAGCTTGGCCGTGACCGTCCGCGGGGTCGCACTCTCGCCGGTCACATAGACGACCGGCGCGTCGGCGTCAACGAACACCCGCAGTGTGGCGTCACCGGCCGTGATGACGATCTGGCCGTCGCGCAGAACCAGTTCCTGGCGGAACGCCTTCGCTCCGGCGAACGGATTGGGTGAAAGGCTCACGCGGATCCGCCCCAGCTTCAGCAGCCGGCCGCATTCACTCCAGCTATCGGTGCGAGCGAGGTAGAACAGCAAGTCGCCGCTCTCCTCCACCCAGACGTTCAGCCCGACTTCGCCGTTGCCGATCGGCATCGCCCCCGACGCGTCCTTGCTCGGGCTCGTCCAGACGACATTGCAGCGGTCCAGCGATGCCGGCGTGGCCGATTGTGCCACCACCGGGACAACCCAACTGAACAGCACGCTCAACACCACGGCGATTCTCAAGGCAACCGTCATGCGGAATCACTCCTTTGGACAGAAGAAAGCCTCAGTGGGCCGGCAGCAACACATTGCTGGCAATCAATGTACAGCAACGGACCGGTTAAGAAAAGCGGCCCGGCCGACGCAGCTGGGACGATTGCAGAGTTGTCTGTCGTTCCGGCTTCGGCCGGTCTTCCGAGTGTAATCGCCGCCTGAAGACGGAACTACGAACGACTCTGCGGTCCTCCTGCCGACGCGCAGCCGAGGCGGGCTGACAAGTCGGCTAGTCGCTCACCATTGGGCCAGCACCTGACGCCCGAAGCGATCGTTGACGCTGTCGGAGTGGTTCAGATCGGCCATGATGAACGACAACTGCCCGCCATGCCGTTGGATACGGGCCCATTCGCATTCAAGGCGTTCCATCATCGCCCGGCGATTCGACATCCCAGTGAGCGGGTCGATGTGGGCATGTTCGATCAGAAGGTCCTGGAGATGTTTGGTGCGGAGCGCCGCTCGAACCCGCGCGCGCAATTCGAAGGCGTCGAACGGCTTGCCGAGGTAATCGACGGCGCCCAGGTCAAGGCCGCGGACCTTGTCTTCCGGCGTGACGGAGCCGGAGAGAAACAGGACGGGAATCATGCAGAGATCAACGTCGGCCTTCAACGCTCGGCAGACGTCGAAGCCGCTCATTCCCGGCATGTCGACGTCGAGCAGAATGAGGTCGGGAAATTCTCGGCGCGCGGCATCGAGACCGGCCTGGCCATTCTCGGCGCAGACGATATCGAGTTGCTCTTTGGCCAGTCGAACCTTCGCCACCTGCAAGGCATCCAGGCTGTCGTCGATGATCAAGACCTTCATCTCGGTCCTCCCGCCGAAGCTGTCTGTTCGTACCCTTCTTGAATGGCTTGGCACAAGGCCTCGAGCCCGTCGAGCATGGGGCCTGCGGCCGCTGGATCGCCTCGCTTTACCGCTTCTTCGAGCGTCTTGCAAGCGTCGGTAAGGAACGGATAGCCGTAGCACCCGCCGGCCCCCTTTAATTGATGCGCGTAACGTTGCAGTTCGTCCAACCGGCGTTCGGCCAACGCGCGGCGCATGGCGTCGGTCTGGCCGCGGAGCCGAGCGACGAAACCGCCCAAGATTTCCGCCACCTCAGGATCGTCCGCCAGCAAGGAAACGACGGGGTCGCCGCCCGGCCGCGGTGATTGCCGCGGTTCGACGTTGGCCGGAATCTTGCCGGCGTGGACAGACACCCGCTCGATCAGTTTGGCCCGATTGATCGGCTTAGTCAGATGCTCGTCACAGCCGGCGTGCAGGCAGCGGTCGATGTCGTTTGCCAACGCGCTGGCCGTCAGGGCCAGGATGGGCCGCCCATAGCCGTGCTCGCGGAGGATTCGCGTGGCTTCGTAGCCATCGAGCACCGGCATGTTCATGTCCATCAAAACGACGTCGAACCGCTCCGCCTCGGCCCAGGCGACCGCCTCCTGGCCGTTTTCGACCGTTTCAACCGCCGCCCCCGCGGCCTGCAACATGATCCGGATCAACTCGCGGTTGTCATAGCCGTCCTCGGCCAGCAGGATTCGGACACCGGCCAAGGGGGCCGCCGGGACTTGCTCGCTGCGGGCGGCCTCCTCGCTCCTGTCGCTTGGGGTCGGCACCATCGCTACGCCTCGCAGGTCGCCGGCCGGCAGCCGCAGCGTGAACGTACTGCCGCGTCCCCAGGCGCTGGTGGCCGTCAACTCGCCGCCGAGCATCTCGACGATGTGTCGCGAGATGGCCAGTCCCAGGCCGGTGCCGCCGAACTTCCGCGAGACCGAGGAATCGCCCTGCACGAAGGGCTGGAACAACTGCGAGAGGACCTCGGGGCGAATGCCGATGCCGGTGTCAATGACCTCGAATTGGATCGCCGGCCTTTGGCCTCGCCATTGTGGCAAGAAAGCGATGGCGAGTCGCACGCCGCCCAGTTCGGTGAACTTGACGGCGTTGCCGACCAGATTGACCAGCGCTTGGCGCAGCCTGGCGTCGTCGGTGACAATCGTTTCGGGCAGTTCGCCCTGGCACTCGACAGTCAGTTCAAGCCCTCGCTGCTCGGCGCGGGGCCGCACGAGAGCAGTGACGTCGGCAACCAACCGCATCAGGTTGCAGCGTCGCGGCTGCACGGAGAGTTTTCCGGCCTCGATCTTCGACAGATCGAGGATGTCATTGATCAAGGCCAGCAGATGCTCGCCGTTGCGGCGGACGATGGCGAGAAAGTTGTTCCGATTCGTCTCGCCGACGCCCGGCTCGGCCAACAAGTCGGTGTAACCGAGGATGGCCGTCATCGGAGTGCGGATTTCATGGCTCATGTTGGCCAGGAACCGGCTCTTGGCTTCGTTTGCCCCCTCGGCCGCCTCCTTGGCCGCGCGTAGCTCGTCCTCCAGCCGTTTACGGGCGGTGATGTCGTGCGTGACGCCCTGGATCTCGACGAAGTTGCCCGACTCGTCGTACATCGCGCTGAAGGAAATGTCGGCCCACAACGTCGAGCCGTCTTTGCGGACCAGCTCCGCCTCGATGTTTCCCGGCGGAATGCGCTCGCCGGCCTTTGCCTTCTTCAGGTTGTCCCGAGTGATCTCCAGCGCCCGCTCAGCATGGGCTGGCCCGACGATGTCGCTGATCGTCA
>JBDKUC010000386.1:0-7321 GCA_039679885.1 Thermoguttaceae bacterium
CGATCGCTCGCAGGACGGCCAACTGGCGTCGTCGTTCGCCGACGTTCATCAGGAACGTATTGAGGATCATGAAGACGGCCAAGACAATCATCGTCACGTCGGCGTAGAGCATTCCTTGGCCGACCTGCTCGAGTGTCTGCTTGCTCAGTTGGGCCCGCGAGGCCGGCGCGCGGACCGTCAGGCCGGCGGGAATCGCTTTCGTGATGGCGGCGCTCACGGCCTTTTCGTTCGCGCCCTCATTCAAGACGATGCTCACGGTGTCAACCGTGTCCGGCTCATTGGAGAACAGCCGCTGGGCGGTCGTCAACGGCAGGAAGATCACGCCCACCTTGTTGATGTCCGCCGTTCCGCGTGGCGAAAGCAGACCGACGATGGTGAACGATTCCCTGCCGCCGCCGATGCCGCGCATCGTGCCGAGTCTGACCGTATCGCCCACCTGGATCTTCAGGCCTTCGGCGAGACTCGCTTCGAGCATGGCTTCGCCCCGCTTGGCGAAGTACCGTCCCGCCTTGAGTTCGTAGTCGCGCACAGCGCCGTCACGCGCGGGATCCATCCCCATCGCAATCAGCTTGACGTTGTCTTTGTCGTGCCGCATCGCAGCGTTTCTCTGGATCGAAGGCACGGCCGCCTTGACGCCGGGGACCTTCAGAGCGATCGATGCGACGTTCTCATCGAACATGCTGTTTCCGGCCGCGACGATTTCAAACGCGGCGCGACCGGCCAACGTCGAGTACATCTCTTCGCAGGCCCGATTGGTCGTCGCGGTGCCGACGGTGACCGCCACAACGGCGGCGACGCCAATGACGATGCTCAGCAGGGTGAGCGTTGCCCGGCCCGGCCGGTTCTTCACTTCGCGGACGGTGAACTTCCAGAGAATCATGGCGTGTCACATTCTTCTGAGCGGTGATGCTTCGAGAAGGACGAACGAAGCTCGAAGCCCGAAATCCAAGATCCGAATTCGAGCTTCGGACTTGGCGTTTCGAGCGTTTGTCGTCGTTCGGGCTTCCTTACCCGGTCCCCTTGAATAAGCACGAACGCCCGACAGCCATGTGTTCCTCTCGCGCGACTGCGCGAGCGTGGCTCTCGGCCGTCTCCTCCAACCCGTCGCGGAGGCGAATGAGTCGGTCGGCCTGGGCGGCCACGTTGGCGTCATGAGTGACCATCACGATCGTCTGCCCGTCCTGGGTCACCAACCGCCGCAACAACGCCGTGACCTGTCGGCCGTTCTTGCTGTCCAGATTGCCCGTCGGCTCATCGGCCAGAAGCAACGCGGGGCGGATCGCCAGCGCCCGGGCGATGGCGACGCGCTGTTGCTCGCCGCCCGACATCGTGCTCGGGATGTGGTCGCCACGGTGCGACATTCCGACCAACCGAAGCATCTCGGCCGCACGGCGTCGGGCTTCCGCCGAAGGCATGCCGCCAAGTTCGAGCGGCAGCGCGACGTTCTCTTCCGCCGTGAAGGCCGGCAGCAGGTTGAACGACTGGAAGATGAAGCCCATCCGCTCGCGGCGGATGATCGTCCGCTGGTCGTCGTTCATCGTGGCCAGATCGACGCCCTCAAGAAGCACCTGGCCGGTGGTGGGCGTTTCGACGCCGCCGAGGATATGCAGCAGCGTGCTCTTGCCCGAACCGCTGGGACCCATGATGGCCAGCAGTTCGCCCTCGCGGACTTGAATGTTGACGCCCCGCAGAGCGTGGACGCGAACCTCGCCTTCGGCGCCGTACGATTTCTTCAACCCGCGGGTTTCGAGCACGTACATAGGCAAACTCTTGGCGGGGGTGACCGTGGGACGCCGCCACTGCGACCCGATGCCTGGTTTCTCTCGCGGTTTCAGCGAGTAGGCCGACTGCGCCTCTTGAACCAGTTTGCTCGAACACGGAGCCGTGGCGGGCCAGGACCTCGAAGCGGAGTCATGCCCCGCCGTGGTGCCGGACAAGGTATTAATCATACTACTGTGATGGATTTGAGGCAAGCAGCCCCAGCAAGCGGGGGCCGCGCGGAACTTGACACTCAATTTTATTCAGACCATGACCGCCTAAAGCGATCCTACGCTTAGTAGTGTCGGTCGCCAACGCCACCCAAGTCGAGTGTCGGCGCAACGATTCCCGCAGAGAGATAAGATCTGCGGAATAGGCAGACTTTTCGGCCACAACAACGCAACACGACCATCTCAGCCGCTCGGATGATGGCTGACTTTGACGGCGAGGTCGTCACGAGGCCTCGCGGAAAAGCGGCGCGACCTCGCGAGCATCGGAGAGCGGGTTTCTCTCCGCGCCAGTGTCACTTCGCGGCCGGCTTTTCCGTTGCCGACGCCTCGGGCAGAGACTTCAGCAGTTCTGTCGCCTCACTGCGATATTGGAACGGGGCCTTAATGGCCAGCGAGAGTTTGAGCCATTGCCTGGCGCCCTCGATCTGCCCGCGATCCTTCAGGACGCACGCGAAGAAGTACGCAGAGTCCGGGGTCAGCGCCTTGTTTTTGGCCAAGTTCCCCAGCAGGTTCTCGGCAACGTCGAGCTGCCCATTCCGGTAGGCGACCCAGCCGTACGTCGAGAGGGCTTCCACCATCCTCGGATATTTCCTGGCGTTTTCCATGGCCAATGTCAGGGCGTGCCCCTTCTTCGACTCGTCGTTCTGCGCGACCAGCGCCATGGCCAAGTTGTTCGTCACGTTGAACTTCATTTCGCTGGGCGCGTCGTCCCTGGCCTTGAGGAAGTAGCGCTCGGCGCGGGGGTAGTCCTTGTCGAACAAGGCGATGACGCCGCGGAGATTCTGCGCCTGGGGCGACTTCGGATCCAATCGGATCGCCTCATCGGCTTCCTTCCGGGCGCTTTCATTCAGGCCGTTGGTCAAAGCCCATTCCGCAACGGCCAGCCGCGTTTTCGCGTCATTCGGCGCGGCGTTCCGTGCAGCAATCATCCACGTGTTCGCTTGTTTCTGATCGCCGGCCTGGGCGAACCACTGACCCAAGATAGCCTGCGGCGTCAGCAGCTCCGGATTGAGCTTCGCCGCTTCCTGGAGCTTCGCCAACGCCTCCGTCGGCTTCTTTTGCAGGAAGAAGCAGCGCGCCAGCCGTTGCAGCGCCACGGAACTCTTGGGATCGAGCTTCAGCCATGCCTCAATGTGTCGTTGTGCGCCGGTCAGATCGTTCCGGACCTCGCACGTCATCGCCAATCCGCCCTGAATCTGCGTAAGGATATCCTGTTTCCGCTTGCTGCCTGCCTTCCAGTCGCCCGTCAGGCTATCGGCCTTCTGGAACAGCAACGCGCCCTCGGTAACGCGACGCTCGGCCATGGCGACGTTGCCGAGCATGAGATACGCCTCGGGATCCTTGGGGGCGTCCATCACCGCCCGCTCCAACGCCGGCCGAATTCCCGCCGGCGCGTTGTACTTGGCGAACAGCCGTGCCATCTCGACTTGAGCCGGCGGCAACTCGGGGTTCTTCTTGACGGCTTCCTGCAGAATCTTCAACGCCCCTTCGGTGTCTCCCTTGGAAAACGCGGCCTCGGCGGCGTCCGATGGTTCGGTGGCTTGCGACGTTGGCGCAACGGCCGGCACGTCTCCGGTGATCTGCTCTGCGACGCATCTTGGGGAATACCAGGCACTCACCAGCGCGATCGTGACAACAGCGAAAATCCAACTTAGGGTACGGATCATGGCAGAAAAGGTCCTTTGGCAATGTAAGTAGCAGGAAGGATTGGCGGCCGGTCGATGGCACGTCCCTCTATTCTAACCTATGGGCGACGACAATGCGTTGCAAGGCGGAGCGGCCGCTATTGCGTCGATCCATTTTCTACCGCCGAGGCGACACCGCCTGCGCAGTCCCCCAGGGCGACTGCCCAAGATGTATGCGGTGCGATACACGACCAGGAGGGGGGGCGCCGCGAAGAAGACCGCCACTGAGAGACAGCTCAGACCATCAGCAACCGCCCCTCATTCGGGCCGAAGGGACACCGTCCATGTCCGACCACCCCCCTCGATGAGGAGCTTGTCCTCTCGCGCTAACCAGCCGAGCGCCAACATCAGGCTGTCCCGTGGCTGCCCGACGATCTTGACCAGCTTAGCGACGGTCATCGGGCCTTGATCCGACAACGCATGCCACACCGCGCCGGCAGTCTCGCCAATCTGCGGCGCGTCCAGCTTCACAGCGGTTCTGGGCGCTTTTGGGGCTTTCGTTGCCATGCTCGGATACCTCACCTCTGGCTAAAGACGGACGCGGCGATCATCTCCAATGAAACGATTGCGGCAATTATAGCAATCCTCTCTAGGAAGTGTAGGTTGTCCAAACGGCCAAAGAGACCGACTCTGCTCCCTTCTCTCACCCCATTTCCATCAGCAGGCTGGCCGTCATCGCCCGAAAAACGCCCCCCATCTGATTGAACTCACGGTCCTCGGCCTGGCAGAAGATCGTATAGGTGGCCTCGCCGGCTCGAAGACCGCGGATGATCGCCGTGTTCGTGAGATCGAGGCAATAGAACGCCAAATCGTAGCCGGCCAGTTCGTGCCCAGCCACCGTCTCTTCGGCGGGCTCGGCCTCGAGACCTTCGTACTCGCGTTTCATTGCGTCGACAACGGCCGCGACCAGCTTCGCCGGATCGGCGGAACCCGGATGGATCGTCACCGTCCAGAACGCCCCCCCGGGGCTGTAGACCGTTACCGACTTCCGCCCGAGCAAGGCGTCAGAATCGTCCAAGGTCCAGTTGTCGGGATACTGGAACGAGATCCCCAGGCTGTCGAATCGTGCAGGCATGCCGCCATTTTACCCATTTCCCCCGCCTCTGGAATAGCTAGCACACTGTGCAAACACAAACGATGGCTGCATAGCCTGTCCTTTCGTTTCTGAGCCTTGCGATGAACCCATGCCCTCGCATCGCCGTAAATCGGCATAGTTCCGCGAGCCCCCTTTTGCTACTCTTAGCCTCGCGTTCTTGTATTCCCAGGGCTTCTCGCGTCCAAAGTCAGACTCCGCAGTTCGCATTTCGCGTGAGGCCGCGTCGTCAGCGCCTGCCCGAGGACACAACCGCGACGCAAAGCGTCAACACCCATGCGATACTGGTGGCCGACGATCGCCGTGCTAGGGCTTCTCTCGGCAGGCTGCCGCTTGCCGGGCCAGCAGGGCCCGGTGCCGCAGTCGCTGGCCGAGAGTCGCCGACTCGCGCGAGAAGGGGTCGCCGCTTTGGAGCGTGGCCAGCAGCAGACGGCCGAGAACCTGTTGGCGCAGGCCGTCACTGCGTCCCCAACCGACGCCGACGCCCGGCGCCGCTATGCCGACGCGCTCTGGGCCCGCGGCGCGGAGAACGAAGCGATCGCGCAGCTCGAGGCGGCCGGCCGGCTCGGTGGCGAAGATGCCGCGATCTGGGCACGGCTGGCCGAAATGTATCTGGCCGTCGGCCAATCGGACAGCGCGTGGCGGTCGGCCCAGCAGGCGGTCGAACTCGATCCGAAGCTGCCATCGGCCTGGGCCATCCGCGGCGGCGTGCTCCGCACGGCGGGTCAGCCCCGCGATGCCCTGAGCGATTACCTCCGCGCGCTCAACTATGCACCCAAGGACCGCGCGATCCTCGTTGCGGTCGCCGATCTCTATCGCCAACTCGAACGGCCTGACGCCGCGCTGCAAACGCTCCAAAGCCTCGCCGAGACCTATTCGCCGGGCGAGGAGCCGGGCTCGGTGCTCGACATGCTCGGCATGGCCTACGTCGCCACCGGCCGCTACGACGACGGCGTCGAGACGCTGACCGCGGCCGTCGCCCGCGGCCAACCGACGGCCGACATGTACTGCCATCTGGGCCAAGCCTCGCTCTTGGCCGGGCATAGCATCGAAGCGACCGCCGCCGCCCGGCAGGCGCTCACCCTCGAGCCCCAACATCAGCCCAGCCGCCAACTGCTCGACCGCATCACCGTCGCCCAACAGCCGCAAGAGACGACGCGAAGGTGAACGGCATTCGTACTCCGCCCACGCCCCACACCGAGAATGAAACCTCGCAGCGCTATTAAGATCGAGTTTGCGGGGGGGGGCATCGCAAGGCCCGTCGTTGAGTTGGACGGCCGGGTCCGTGGCGAGCGGAGGTTAGCACCCCGCTTGCCAACTGCCCCGCGCTGTGCAAGGATACGGGTCGGTCACACACTGTCGGAAATCGGGCATTGACGCCACAAGCCTTCATCGGTAGGGTCCACACAATGCTTGCCGCGACCGCTTCGAATCCGTTTATCATCGGACTGACCGGTTCATTTGGCAGCGGATGTGGTTATACGGCGCAGAATGTGCTATCGAAACGTGGATTTCAACTAGCCTCCCTGTCAGAGGTGCTTAAGAGGGAATACCAGACGACGAGCAGCAAATTGGCGATCAATGCCACACGACGTGATCTTCAGGATTTTGGGGATCAGTTAAGGGCGAGTAACGGGGAGGAGTATCTGGCAAAGGTCGTGCTGGAGCACATCACGGGGGAATTCGAAAAAGACAGCAGCAAATCACTCTGGGTCGTTGATAGCATTAGGAACCCCAAAGAGGTATACCATTTCCGAAGACATTGCCCACAATTCTTCCTGTTCGGACTGTACGCTGACAGGGATGCGAGGTGGAGGCGTGTCAAAGATAAGTATCGGGGGAACGAAGGGGAGTTCGACGAGGATGACGCGAGAGACACCGGGAGGGACAGCCCTGGCAACGGTCAGCGAGTCGCGGATTGTTTTGCGGAAGCCGATGTGGTCATCCCCAACAACACCCCGATCGAGCGGATCGGAAACGAGGACTTCAACGCATTCGAGGGGCGTGTCGGCAAATACGTAGACTTGGCAAGGAGGCCGCTGGAACATCAACGGCCGATTCGCCAACAAGAGGCGGTAATGGCAACGGCCTATGCCGTGAGCCAGCAATCGAGTTGTCTCAAAAGGAAAGTCGGAGCGGTAATCGTTGACTCCTCGGGAAACATCATCGCATCCGGTTTCAACGAGGTGCCGAGCTATGGACGGCCCTGCGAGGGCCTTCACGGCAAGTGTTTTCGGGAGGTTGCCTGGGACAAGTTTCTCCCAGACCTGAAGAAAGTTCTGCCAGAGGTTGAAGGGAAGCAGGCGCCAGTCAAACATCTCTTTCAACGAAAGTTCAAGATACTCGACTTCTGCCAATCGCTACACGCCGAAGAAAATGCGATCGTCAATCTCGCAAGAAACGGGCGTTCCGTGCCGATGGAGCAGTGCAAGCTATATACGACGACATACCCCTGCCGCCTTTGCGCCAACAAGATCGTGAACCTTGGGATCAAGCACATCGTATATCTCGAACCGTATCCAGATGAGGCGGCGAAGATCATTCTGAATCGTGCC
>JBDKUC010000071.1:0-2805 GCA_039679885.1 Thermoguttaceae bacterium
AGCACGATGGCCTGAACGCGGTGAACCTTGGTCGGCGAGCCCGCCAGGCCGCAGCGGTTCAGGTCCGCGCCGATGCGGTCCAAGTCCCATTGCTCGATCAGCAGTCCGCACTTTGCCAGGGCATCGACGCGGCGATTGGTTTCGGCCGCCCGCTCCTCGTCGGTCGCGTTCGGCATCGCGTTTTTGACTTCGGCAGCCACCTCGGCCGGCACGCGTGCCCGCTTGACTCGCATGACCCGTCGGGCGCCCTGAGGACGGGGCTGATTGGCCGACTCCAGCACGGTGATGAGCATGGGCAGCCGCCCCTCGACGATCTCCCAGCCGCGCCCGATGTTGCGGCGGACTCGGATCGTTCCGTCATTCAGGCTAATGACCTCTTGCAGATAGGTGATCTGCGGAATGCCGAGCTTTTCGGCGCATTGCGGGCCGACTTGGGCCGTGTCGCCGTCGATCGCTTGCCGGCCGCAGAAGACCAAGTCGTACCGACCGATCGTCTTGATGGCCTGGGCGAGAATATAGCTAGTGGCCAGGGTGTCGCTTGCAGCCGCCCGGCGGTCAGTCAGCAGGATGGCCCGATCCGCCCCACGGAACAAGCAGTCGCGGAGAACATCGCCAGCCTTCGGCGGGCCCATACTGATGACCGTGACCGTTCCGCCATACTCGTCGCGGACGGCCAGCGCGGTCTCCAGGGCGTGGAGATCCTCAGGGTTGAAGATCGTCGGCAGGGCGCCCCGGTTGACCGTCCCGTCCTCTTTCATCGCCTCGGCGGTGATGTTGGCCGTGTCGGGAACCTGTTTGACGCAAACAATGCTGTCGTAAGGCACGAGCGCGAACTCCGGAAATCGTCGGGGTAGGGAAATCGCGAATGGTAACAGACCAAGCCGAGATGGTCAACCCCGCCATGGACCGTTCAGAATCTGGGCAATCTAGAAAGCCTGCGGCCAATGCTGACGACGTTTCCGCCCTAAGACGGTCGCCCCATAAAGCCGCGACCGGTGGTCGCGCCTTTGTCACAATAGAGTCAGCGACCGCGTCCACTATAAGAACGCGCCCGGTCGCGCCCGCTTTCACTTCTTCGGCGGAGACGCCAGCAGCCGTTCGATCGCCGCTTGGGCCAACTGCGATTGGAGCACTAAGAAGCAGTGAGAAGGGGCATCGTAGCAGATCTCGGCCTGCCCACCAACGTCGCTCCACGTCGAGGGCGCCACCCGACTCTTGAGTCGTTCGGCCAGCCGCTCGGGCAGCACGCCCCGGTCGAGCCACGGCTTGATCGGATAGAACTCCAGCTCGGGCCGCTCATCGAGCGCTTCCGGCGTTGTAATCTGAATCAGGCTTCCGCCAACCGTCCGATAGACAAGGCCAAGCGGTTGGAGCAGCTCGGTCAGGGTCTCGCCAAGACCCCGCTTCTGGACCGTCAGCGATGCCTCGACGCGGTCCGAGGTCTCCGCGGCGGCCAAGGCGGCGCGATCGATGAGAATCGCGCTGCCCGTCGTTTCCGACAGGAAGGCGACGATTCTCGCAAGCGGCGTGGGCTCGTGAAAATTCGCCGTCACCGGCCGATCGAGGATATCATGGGCCCGGTCGGTCTGCGTCGTCAGCGCGAAATGCTCCGCTTTTTCGCGGCTGCGAAGCGGCAGTCGCCGAGCGACGCGAAGCCTTTCGCAAAAGACGAGGACCTGCTGATGCACCTCGCCGGTCTGCACGACAACCAGCGCGCCGGAGTCCGGTTCGATCGTGCCGCGGCCGCCGGCGGTCTGCCACGATTCGGGCGAGACGAGCTTGCGGATGACGGCCGCCAGGTCGGCTAGGGCCGCCTTGTCATCGCCTGTCATGTCCGAGACCGTGTAGCGAACTTTCTTCAACGAGTCGCGATACTCGGCCGGCCAGGTGACCAGCACTTGCCCCCCGTCCGTCACGACGCTCATCCCTCGCTGCGTCGCAGCCGCCTCGAGCGCTTCGCCAAGCGTCGCGCCATCGAGCTTCAACGAGATGGGGTCCTGCGGCGTGACGCCAAGCTGACACATCGCATCCGCATTGACCGTGATCGGCGCGGTGCTCAGCGATCCGAGCAAGTTCAGCGCCGCGCCCAGCGGCGCGTCGTTCAGTTCGATCGCCGGAAGCCGATCGGCCAGGCGGGCCGTCAGATCCACTCGTGGCGAGGCGGCTTTCTTCACCTCGGCCGGCCGTACGACCTTTGCAGGCGGCGTTTCGTCGGGCGGCAGCAGATCCGGCTCGATCGCCTTCGATTCGATCGGGCGCGAAGCCGCCGTCGGCAGCTCCGTCTTCGCGTGCGTGGACTGCGGCTTCTGATTGATGGCGAGCGACGGCGCGGGTTGAACCGGCGGGGCAGGGCTCTGCTTCGCCGCGTCCGCATCCTTATCCTTCACTGGGTTCTTCACCGCGGGCGCCGCTGGTTCCTTGACCGGCGGCTTCGGCTCGGCCCGAAGCTTGGCAGCCGGCGATATCACCCCCGATCGCGACTTCTCCGGCGAGGCGGCCGCAACCGCCGGAACTCTATCTTTGTTCGCAACCGGAAGCGCGTCGCCCGGTCCCCGCAAGAGCCACCGAACGCCGGCAATAGCGATCGCCAGCGTCAACAACGCCGTGCCGCCGACGAGCCAAGGGCGAGCGAGCAGTTTTTCCAGCAGCGAGCCGCCGGTCGGGCCGAGTTCAAGCAACTGACTGGCGGCGACGCGGTCGAGCGGAGGAGGGGTGCCATCGGCGGCGGACCACTCACCCGCAGCAGACGCAGGTCTCCACCCCTCGGGCGGCGTTATCTGCACCATGCTCTCACACCGCGGACAC
>JBDKUC010000094.1:0-4060 GCA_039679885.1 Thermoguttaceae bacterium
TTCAAGACACGCTGGCCAAGTGGGGCGGCGACGCGCAGAATCTGATCGCCCTGCGCGGACTCGACCGCGGCATGAGCAGCCGCATCGAGAAGCAACTCGTCGTCAAGCAGACGGCCCTCTCGCGGATGCTTGGGCCCACGGTGGTCGCCGACGTGGCCTTGGTGGGCACGGACATGTTCTTCCGCGAGGGCGCCGCCTATGGGCTCCTCTTCCAGGCTCGCAACAATCTGGCCTTGGGCGCGAGCTTCACCCAGCAGCGAGCCGAACGCCTCGCGGCGGGCGGTGTCAAGCAAGAGATGGTGAAGATCGCCGGGCGCGACGTGTCATACTTGAGTTCACCGGACGGCCGAGTCCGCTCCTATTACGTGGCCGATGGCGATTACCATTTGATCGCCAGTTCGCGGCATCTCGTGGCCCGATTCCTGGCGACGGCGTCGGGCGGGCGGTCCCTGGGCGCATCGAGCGAATTCTTGCACGCGCGAACGCAGATGCCCTTGAGCCGCGCGGACACCATTTGGGTCTACCTGTCGCGCGCGTTCTTCCAAAACCTGATTTCGCCGGCGCACCGAGTCGAGATGGTCCGGCGGCTGCAAGCGACGGCCGACATCGAGCTGGTCGAGCTTGCCAAGCTGGCGGCGGCCAGCGAGGGACTGCCCGGCAAGACAATCGAGCAACTCATGGCCGCGGGCCTGTTGCCGCAGGAGTTCGGGCCGCTGCCCGACGGAAGCCGCGTCGTGATTGCCGGCGGCGAGGTCTATGACAGCCTCCGCGGCCATCGCGGTGCGTTTCTGCCGGTTGGCGACGTGCCGGTCGAGAAGATTTCCGCGGCCGAGGCCGAGGACTACAACCGGTTCCCCGAGTTCTACCGGGCGCAGTGGGGCCAGATGGATCCGCTCATGGCCGGCCTGAAACGCACCGGCCTCCAGGGCAATCGGGAGCAGGTGGTCGTTGACGTGCTGATGAGCCCCTTCGCACCGCAGCACTTCCAGTTGCTCAAGCAATGGCTCGGCCCGGCCGCGGCGGAGCGATTGGCGCCCGTGCCGGGCAATATGGCCGAGTTCGAGTTGGTCGGGAGCGGCCAGCGGATTTTCGGCGGCCTGCGCGATGTCGGGCCGGCGTCAGCGGCCGGGGCCACGAGTCTGTTGTCGTTGGGAAAGCTCCGCGACTTCGTGGTCGGCTACCTCGGCACGGATGGCGAGCTTGGGTTGCTCTCGTTCCTCAACCTGGGCATTCCGCCGGGCTCCGATCCGGCCGGCTATGCCGTCTCGCCGCTCGGTGGCTGGCGGCGACAATACGAGCGTTTCACCGTGTTTTCGTTCCAACGCGAGGTGTTGGACGTCGTGGTGCCGCAACTGCATGATGAGCCAGCAAAACGGCCGGCGCAGATCCGCCTGCGCGTCGGCGACGTCGCCAACGCCCGAATCACGCCGATGCTCAATGATCTTGCTTACGCCCGGACGCGCGAAACGTCGTTGGGCAACCTGCGGCTGTTGCAGGCATTGGACCAGCAACTGCACGTTCGGCCCGCCGCGTGTCGCGAGGCGGCCGAGTATCTCTTGAGCGCGAAGCTCATTTGCCCGTTGGGCGGGAAGTATGTTCTGACCAACACGGCCGGCGAGCCGCCACACTGGACGTCGACGATGCTCGAACACAGCGAGCCAGGCGGGTTCCTGAAGGTTCACGCCCCGGCCGGCTATCAGGCGCCGCCGCTGAGTTGGTTCCGCGGCCTCGACCTCGAAGCCACGATGACCGAGCAGACGATCTCGGCTCACGCCGACATCCTCATGCAGATGCCGGCGAAGAAGTGAGTGTCGAGCACTCATCACGCTCCGCGTGATGCGCTGCCCGATGTGTTGGACAAGCTAGGAAGCCCATCCTACGGTTGCCGCGGGCTGCGGAGGCCCGTCCTCGGAACGTCGTCGGCCTCTTTCTCTATCAGAGCTTGCTGGTCCAGGCGGTCTAACGCGAACGGTCCCAGCAACTTTTCACGGTTGTGCTTCTTCGCCCCCTCGATCGTGAAGAACTTCTCAAGGGTCTCGAAGGGTATCTTTTCGGAAATGAACCACGCTTGCCCATCGGCAAAGGACACGACGAATCCGCCGGGGTTCTGGCCCGAGATGCCCTTTCCATCCTTCGCGTTAATCGTGCGCGGCATCGTGCGAATATCAAAGTCGCCGGGTGCGGGCCACGGAATGCCCGACGCCCGCGACTCTACGAGGAGAACCGCACTCGGAGGCAAGCCTTTCAAGGGAGTCTGCTTCTTGTTATCCCCGAACGCCGTGCCTGGGCCGACGATCGCCATGATGACCGTCTGGGGAAACGATTTTTGCCGCCGCACCGATTCCTCGGTTGGACGTAGCGTACTGTCCGCCGCAAAACACCCATCGCGCCACATTAGCACCCGGTTTACGGGGCTATCCCATGCAAGCTTCTCATTCCAGTTGTCTTGGGTCATGGTGAAGTTCGACAACTCGGCACGCCAGCTATAGAGCGGTTTGCCGTCGCCATTGACATAGCTAAGAAACTCAGTTACTGGCGCGCGCCGCACGGGGCAAGGGAGATTCCGTAGGAAAGCAAGCCTCCCATAGCATCCCAGGAAACGAATCATTGTGCGGCGGTGCCCCTTTTTACTATCCATAGGTATTCCGTCGCCAGCGTGCGAGACCGGCGACAGGATCGCGGACAATGCAGCCACCACGACAATTAGACGGGGCACAAAAGACGGGCAAAGGAAGGCAGCGAGGGAATGATGGTGAGCCAACTGCGCCTTGCGAATGCATGTCGCCATGATCGTGATCTCCTTGCACGGCGTTCCTATTGGCGCCGCCGGCCATCCGAAAAATGCCGCCGCTCTTTAGTCCGCTCGGACCTCTTCGTCCTTCTACAGGTCGGCTTCGCTGCTATTGGCGATCGCTCTGCGAAGGCGCGCGGCCACACTTCTGCACTTGTGCGATCATCCAGGCGACGACGGCCAGGCCGACGACGAACGTAGCGAGGAACATGACCAGCGGGCCCCACTGGACGTCGGTCGGTTGCGCGAGCACGTTCAGATAGGGCTTGAGGTTCAAGTTCTGCACGACCTGTCGGCTGGCCGCGTTGACGCCCAGGACGCCAAGCTGGGCGAGCATCGCGATGGCCGCGGCCAGACGCTTGGCGGGCAGCCAGCCGGCGGCAATCAAGACGGCCCAGCCGACGCCCGGCGCGATGGCCGTCGCCACGGTAAGCGGCAGCAGCGGGTTGCTGAACATCGTGTGACGCAGTTCTTCCGTCCAACTGCCGAAGACATACCATGAGCCGGCCGCCGCGGCCCAAAACATGCTGAGCGTGTAGAGAATGCGGGCGAACCTCCAGGCCCAGCGGCGATAGGTTTCATCCACGGTCTGGCGGGTGAGCCACTCGGCGTCGAAGACGCACCACGCCGCGGTGGTGCCGATCGCGAAGCCGAACATCAGGAGCCAGCGGGGCCAGAGCGTCGGATCGCCGACGTTCAGGGCCGTGCCGAGCGCCGCGCCGGCGTCGCTATGGTCGAGCCATAGCTGCGGCCATCGGCCGACGTGGTCCATCAAGCTCAGACCGTTGGCGAAGAGGAAGCCAATCGTGATAAAGAAGACTGCGGCGGCCCAGCCGGCGATGATTCGCCAGGCCGGCATGGCGGCGGGTTGAGCGGGAACGGACTGAGCCAGCGCGTCCTGGTCGGTCGCGCTCCGCAGGCCGAGCGCGTACGCGTAAACGCCATAGTAGGCAGGGATCAGCAGCGCGATGATCCCGAGCCAGAACCAGGCCATGAGGATCGTGGCCGGGTAAAAGAACCGGTAATAGGCCAATTGGATGAACAGGAGCGGAACGACGCCCAGGTTGACGCCGACGGCGATGATGATCGGCATCTGCCGCAGCAGGCGGCGAGCGAAGTGGCGGCCTTGCTCATGGGCAGAAAAGGGGACAGTCCCCATTTGTGCGCAGCACCCTTCGGGCCGTTCCGGCAAATGGGGACTGTCCCCTTTTTCCCCTAGATGATCCCGTGCAACGGCCCGCTAGGGGCGGCCAACGCGTCAACGCGGCG
>JBDKUC010000125.1:0-14618 GCA_039679885.1 Thermoguttaceae bacterium
ATTCGCAGCAGGGCATCGCGACCCGGGAAGTTGTACCCGACCAAGTGGCAGGCGAAGCCCAGCCCGGCCTGGAACGGATCGATCTGCTCGGAGAGTTCATGTCCGTAGAGCGGCATTCCGGCTTCGAGCCGCAACGTGTCGCGGGCGCCAAGGCCGGCCGGCACGGCGCCGAGCGGACGGCCGATCTCCATGAGCGCTTCCCAAACGGCCGGCGCGATCGTGGCGCCCAAGCTCACCTCGAAGCCGTCCTCGCCGGTGTAACCGGTGCGGCTAATGATGCAACCTTGACGCTGGGCGGCCGGATGGAGAATCAGCGCCTGGGCCCCGCGGTAATAGCGCATCGAGCGGAGATCGACGTCCACCAACGGCTGAAGCAACTCGGTCGAGCGAGGCCCTTGGACGGCAAACATGGCCCAAAGGCGGCTCACGTCGTTCCAGATGATCTCTTGACCGGGCCGATTGGCTCGTTCCTCGGGCAGGTGCGCGGCGATCCAGTCGACGATCTTGGCGCGATTGCTCGCGTTGACGACGAGCATGAAGAACGGCTGGCCGTGCGAATTGTGATAATAACCCACCAGCACGTCGTCAAGGATTCCGCCGGCGTCGTTGGTCACCAACGAGTAGCGAATCTGCCCCAGCTCCATGTCGGCGACGCGGCGCGTGAGCAGTTCGGCGAGGAAAACGGCCGCGCCGGGGCCTTCAAAGCGGAGACGGCCCATGTGGGAAATATCGGCCAAGCCCACCGCTGAGCGGACCGCCGTATGTTCCTCGATGATCGAAGTGTACTGGACGGGCATGGCCCAGCCGGCGAAGTCGACCATGCGTGCGCCGTGGGCTACGTGCCAATCATACAGGGGGGTTCGCTGGGGTAATGCGTCCATTGACCTCTCGGTTCCTGATACTACGAGTCGAATGCTGCTCAAACCGCCGCTGAGAATACGAAAACCGCTTATTCTACCAACCGTCGCCGGAACAGCCAGAGGGGGCGACGATCACGCAGGAGCTGCAAAGCCGCCATAGTACTCTTCACGCTCCGAGTGAAGCCCAGGGCACAGAGGCGGCGCTGTGCCCGTGTCCTCACGCGGAGCGTGAGGAGTACATTCCGGAATCGTTGCCTCCTCTTCGAAGCTTTAAGAACGGCGAGGACGGCGGTTCGTCTGGCGTTTGCCTCGGCTCGTTGGGACTCGCTTGGTGCTCACAACGGTCCGCTTCTGCACCTTTCCCCCTTCGACCACGCGGAAGTCGATTTCCCGCCGTTCGAGATCGACTTTTGCGACTGCCACGCGGACGACGTCGCCGAGGCGGTAGCTGTTGCCGGCCCGATAGCCGGAGAGCGTGTGCGAGGCGCGATCGAAGTGGTAGGTGTCGTCGCGGAGCGTCTCGACGCGGACGAGCCCCTCGGCCGGCAGGTTCACGCCTTGGACGAAGAGGCCGTAGCTTTCGACGCCCGTGACGATCGCTTCCAATTCTTCGCCAATTCGATCGCTCAGATAGCCGAGCAACTTCAGCTTTGTCAACTCGCGCTCGGCGGTCTCGGCCCGCTGCTCGCGGTCCGAGCAGTGCCGGCCAAGCACGACCAGCTCATCATAGTCGTTCCGCGGCTTGGCTTTCGTCAGCAGGGCGTCAACGAGCCGGTGGATCGTCAGGTCGGGATATCGTCGGATTGGCGATGTGAAATGGCAGTAGCATTCGCTGGCCAGCGCGTAATGGCCTTCTTCCATCGGGCTGTAGATCGCCCGCTGCATCGATCGCAGCACGGCGAAGTGAACCGCGTGCTGATCGGGTCGGCCGATCGAGGCGTCCAACAGCTTCTGCAATGCGAACCGGCTCTGCAAGCTACCGGTCTTGTAACCCAGCTCGGCGATGAACTCCGTCAGGGCGTCAAGCTTCTGTGGGCTGGGCGACTGATGCACCCGTCGCAGGAAGTGCCATCCCCGGTCGCGAATTCGCTCGGCCACGGCCTCGTTCGCCGCCAGCATGAACTCCTCGATGATCTGGTGGCTTTCGGTGTTTTCCACCGCGTGCGCGCCGGAGACGCGACCGTGTTTGTCCAAATCGACCTTCACCTCCGGCATGGTCAGCTCGAGCGCGCCGTTTTTCAGCCGCCGCTTGCGAAGGATCATCGCCAGCGTGTGCATCCGGCCGAGCAATTCGCAGACCTTGACGCCCAGCTTCCGCCGGACCGTTGCCGCTGCGTCCGTTTCCGGCGCGACCACGGGGCGCGGCTTTGTGGAAGCGACCTGGGGCGCGGCCGCCGGCCGCGGCTTTGCCGTGCCAGGGTTCGACGCGGCAACGGGCTGCGGCCTGTGGCTGTCGAGGAACTCGTCCACCTGCTCGTAGGTGAGCCGTTTGCTGCTGCGGATGGCCGCCGAGTACAAGTCGGTCGTGGTCCGCAGCCCCTCGGCCGTGAACTCGATAATGGCCGACTTCGTGAATCGAACCTTGCCGGGCTGAAGACTCGCCAGGCCATTCGAGATCACCTCGGGCAGCATGGGCAGCACACGGTCAGGCAGATAGACGCTCGTCGCCCGATCGGCCGCCTCGCGGTCCAGCGGGCTGCCCGGCCGCACAAAGTGCGAAACGTCGGCGATGTGAACGCCGAGCCGCCAGCCGCCGTCCTCCAATCGTTCGAGCGAAATCGCGTCGTCGAAGTCCCGCGCGTCGACCGGGTCGATCGTGACGATCGTCTCCGCGGTAAAGTCGGTTCGCCCGTCGATCGATTCGTCGAACCGCTCGGCCTGCGCGTGGGCGTCCGCCATCACGTCCTTGGAGAACTCCTGAGCCAGGTTGAACTCGCGGATGATCGACAGCGTGTCGACGCCCGGTTTCCCTTGCGGGCCCAAGACCTCGATGATGACCCCTTCGCCGTCGCGGAGCGGCGAAGGGAACCGCAGCATCTCGATGACCACCTTGTCGTCCGGCTGCGCGTTCTTCGCGCCCGGGTCGCCGACATAGATGGGCCGGGCGAACAGGGCGCCGTCGATCCGCACGTAGGCCCCGCCCGCCGATTCGAGATAGGTCCCGACGAACTGCTGGGTCTGCCGCTCGACGATCTCAATGATCTCGCCCCGCGGGCCGGGCTGGCGGCCCCGGGAACGGCCGACCTGCACCAACACGGTGTCGCCGGTGGCGGCGTCTTTGGTCAACTCGGCCGGGATGTAGATGTCCTTCACTTGCTGCGTCGAATCATCGTTCCGCACGCGGACGAATCCAAAGCCCTTCTGCGTCCGCTGAAACACGCCCAGCACCCGGTTGCCGGTCGGGGCTTGCCGCGGCTTCTTCGCGGCGGCTCCGGAGGCTGCTGGCTCGCGGCGCTGCTTTTTCGAGAGTTTTGGCGACGGCTGGGGCCCAGCGGCGCCTGGCGGCGGCGTCACCAGGTGGCTCACGGCGTAGGCCAGCCGGCCTTCGCGCACCAAGCGTTTCACAGCACGCCGAACATCGACGGCCTGATCCTGGGGCAGCTTCAACTGCTTCGCAATCACCCGCGGCTTGATCGGTCGATAGCCGGGCGAGTTGACGAGTTCGAGAATCGATTCTTCAAGAGATTTCATGTTTGGTTTCGTTCGAGTAGCGTGTGGCCATGCAGGCGCACAACGCGCTGCGGAGTGTCTTGCCGGCCCGTGGCAAAGCGGTCACGGCCCATGATGCGTTTTCCTGAGCCGCGACCGGGAAGCTGTCGGGCAAGTCCCTGGCTCAAGCAGGATGACCGACGATGACTCGCCTTAGCCAAGTGGCGTCGGACGGAAGCGGCTAATTGACCGAGGGGTCCGGCGGCAGTTCTTTGAGGCGGATCGTCGATCGGAGCACCGACTGGCCCACTTGTTGCAATACGGTTTTCCAGAGGTTCTCTGCCGTCGAGAAGATCAGGTCGGCGGTGGCGGCCGTCACCCGCCAGGCGCCCTGTCGCAGCTCATTCTCCAACTGCCCTGCGCCCCATCCGGCGTGCCCGATGAACACTTTGTACGCGGGGTTCTCGTTGAGCACCAACTGGTCAAGGTGCTGCTTCTTGGCGGCGAAATAGACGCCCGGCGCCGGCTCGGTCTCGGCCAGATTCGGGTTTGTGTGCAGCGACATAAGCGGGCCCGGCACGGGACCGCCCAGGTAAATCGGTTGCTGGCTGTGGCACGGCGCGCTTCCCACCTCGCGCCACAACTCCTGGAGCGTTTTCTTGACCGGGCGATTGACGATCATTCCGAACGCCCCCTCCTGGTTATGCTCGATCAGCAAGACCAGACTTTGGGCGAAGTTCTCGTCCGCCAACTGCGGCGAGGCGATCAGCAGATGGCCCTCGTACGTTTGCATACTCTTTCAGCGGCCGATTGCGTCGGCCCTTCGCGACGAAGTCGGGGCGCCATGTCCCACGCTTGCCGTGGGCAGGAGGCAGCGGTAAACATGCTTGCTGTCTCGCTGCGCTCGCTTAGCAAGCATGGCACCCATAAGTCACCATTTGCCTGAGCACTACTCAAGGACGTGCTTCAGCCCGGCCCTTCATTCGGCGACGAGGCAAGCTCCACGCTCGAAGCTATCGCGTCAAATCGGCGGCTTGGCGGCGGAACTTGGCCGCCTGACGCTTATACGTCTTCTGCTTGGGAATGCTCCCGGACACGGCGGCCAAACGGTCGCACTTCTCGGCCAACGCAACCTTCACCTTTGCCAGCTTCGCCTTCGTATCAGCCTTGCTCATCGTTGTTTCCTGAAGTCATCGGCAGGAGAAATCGTCGCAGCATGATTTCGGCTAACCCAAGACGGCGCCGAGAACCACGCCTCCCAATTCCTCGGGTCCTTTGAGGATTACAGCGAAATTATACCACTTATGCGGGACCTGCCCAGGGGGTTCAGACGAAAATCCGCGGCTCGGTCGCCCTTCAGGAGCCCCTACAGCGAGAGATCGCCCCCAAAGCGTGTGTCACTTCCACTCGCTCGACCGCCGCGGCAGCATTTTGCACAGGAGAACCCCGCCGAAGTAGAGGGCCGTCAGCGAGCCTGCCATGAGAATCATGCTGTAGGGGTCGGGCGGCATGAGAATGCCAGCCACCACGACAATGACCAACACTGCGATCTTCCATTGCGACAGATAGCTGGCCACCGTCAGCACGCCGATCCGCTCCAAGAACAGCATTACCAGCGGCAACTGGAAACCGATGCCGAAGCCCGCCGGCAGGACCCAAACAAAGCTAAGCCACTCGTTGATCCGCGCTTCCGGCGTGATCGTCATGCTCCGATTGAAGCTCAGCAGGAAGTCCAACACGGGGCCGAAGACGACGAAAAAGGCGAGGGCGGCGCCGGCCAGGAACAAAGCAATGCTGAACGGAAGGTAGATGCGGACGTAGCGTCGCTCATGCGGATACAGGCCGGCGGCCACAAAGCTCCAAATCTGGTAGAAGATCCAAGGGCTCGCCAACAACATGCCGACCAGCAGCGACGCCTTGACATAGACCGCAAACCCTTCGAGGGGATTCAGACCGCGACTCTGGAGCCGTGAGTCGTCGGCGCTGCGGTGCCAAAGCAACATCCGCATCAAGCCCTTCGGATCTCCCGCGTCCGACGATCGCTCCGCCGACAACCCGTTGACCGTTTTGAACTGGTCCGGGTAGGCCTTTTTCAGCTCATCGAGCATCTCACGCGGATCGACGTAGACCTCCTCGGCCAGCAGGTGCTCCTCTTTCACGCGCGTGCGCACCTTGTTCTCCACGCGTTGGTTAAGCTGCGATTCCACGCGTTTTCGGGCTTCGTCGCGGGTCAAACGCTCTTGCCCCCCCGCTTGCCTCGCTTTCTCCAGCTCGGCCTGCACCAGCCGTTCCATTTGGGCGTGGTCTAGCCTCCCGACCTCGCGATGAATTCGTTCCGCCGTGTCATGTTCATAATAGGTAGCCAACGCCCGATTGAGTGGCCGCTGGATGAACGCGACGACGGGGTTGCCCACCGCCAGGCCAACGATGAAACCCAGGATCAGCCCGTAGATCGACCGCAGCAAACAGCCCCGCAACTCTCCGAGGTGTTCCCCGAAGGTCATGGTGCTATCACGGAACAGATCGTCTTCGTTGGGCGCTGGCATTCGTGGCGACGGTGTAGGAAACAATTCAGTCTATCACCGCCGAGCCCGGCTTGGCAACTCGCATCGCGCTTCGGTAGGATCGTAGGGACGAGCCCTAAGCCCTAAGACCCAAGACCTAAGCCCCACCCCAATGCCAACTCTCTACCCGCTTCGCTTCCGCCCGATCCTTCGTAGCTACCTGTGGGGGGGGCGTCGACTGGCGACCTCGCTCGGCAAGCCGCTGCCGCCAGGCGATAACTGGGCCGAGAGTTGGGAGGTCGTCGATCATGGGCCGGATCAGAGCGTCGTCGAGGCGGGGCCGCTGGCTGGCGTCACGCTTGCGGAGCTTGTCGCCCAGCACGGCCGGGAATTGCTCGGCCGGCATCATCCGCAGCCGCGGTTCCCGCTCTTGCTGAAGTTCCTCGACGCGGCCAAGACCCTTTCTGTCCAGGTGCACCCCGACGACGCCCGGGCGGCGCGGCTCAACCCGCCGGACCTGGGCAAGTCCGAGGCGTGGGTCGTCATCGAGGCCGAGCCCGGCGCGTCGATCTACGCCGGCCTTCGCGCTGGCGTTGACCGCGACGACCTGCTGGCCGCCATCCGCGAGGGCCGGTGCCAAGACTGCCTGCACGAGTTCAAGGCCGTGGCTGGCGATTGCGTCTTCCTGCCGGCCGGCGCCGTCCACGCGATCGGCGCGGGCCTCGTCATCGCTGAAATCCAGCAATCGAGCGACGTCACCTATCGCCTGTTCGATTGGAACCGCGTCGGGCCGGACGGCCGTCCCCGGGCGTTGCACGTCGATCAGGCGGTCGAAGCGATCGATTTCGCCCGCGGACCGATCGGTCCACAGCAACCGCAGCCGACCGCACGGCCACCGGTCAGCCGGCTGGTCGAGTGCGAGAAGTTCATCCTCGACCGCTGGCAGTTCGACGCGCCCTTGGCGGCCGGTGGAGACGATCGTTGTCACATCATCTCGGTGCTCGACGGGGCGGTCCAAGTTGAGGGCGATCCGTCCGCCTCGCCGCTTCCGCGTGGCGCGACCGCGCTGCTGCCGGCCGAGCTTGGCCCGGTTACCCTCCGCCCGCAAGGCCGCGCGATGCTGCTCGACGCCTATCTGCCCTAAGGGTTTGGTGTCTCAGAAAAATCGTGATTTATGGGTGCCATGCTTGCTAAGCGAGCGCAGCGAGACAGCAAGCATGTTTTGCCGCTTTCTCATGCCCACGGCAAGCGTGGGCATGGCACCCAGTCCTAAGGCTCATCGCAACGTCTCGCCGCACGAGTCCGCCGCGTCTGTGCTATGCTAGGACTATGTCCAGTTTGTGCGATACCGAGCCGTCCGAGAGCCGTTCCGGAGCGCCGCGGCGAGAGTTGACCGTCTATGATTCGACGTGCATCATCGTCGGCATCATTGTCGGGGCGGGCATCTATCGGATTAGCCCGGAGGTCGCCGCGAAGTCGCCCGGCGTGGCCGCCCTGACCGCGTTGTGGCTCCTCGGCGGCGCATTCGCGCTGCTCGGCTCGCTCTGTTATGCCGAACTGGCCACCGCCTATCCGAAGGAGGGCGGCGATTACGTCTACCTGACTCGCGCGCTGGGCCGCCCGGTCGGGTTCCTGTTCGCTTGGTGTCAGCTCTGGATCGTCCGACCCGGCTCGATCGGCGTGATGGCCTACGCCTTCGCCGAGTTCGCCAACCGGATCTGGCCGCAAGCGACCGGCGCTGCGGGCGTGAGGGTCACCGTCGCCTACGCCGCCGGAGCCGTCGTTGCCCTGACCGCGATCAACCTGCTCGGGGTGCGCGAGGGAAAGTGGACGCAGAACGTCCTGACAACCGTCAAGGCGCTCGGACTGGTTGCGGTCGTTGTCGTCGGATTTCTCTTCACCTCGTCGCACGCCATCGCGTTGCAGCCGTTGCAGCACGGCGGTTCCGCGTTGCCTGCCCAGGCGGCGGCCGCCAGCCAGCGGCTCGACTGGTGGAATAGTCTCGGCAGCCTCGGCACGGCGATGGTGCTGGTTCTGTTCACGTACGGCGGCTGGAACGAGATGGCGTACGTCGCCGCCGAAGTCCGCGGCTCGCGGCGAAATATCCTGCACGCCTTGCTGATCGGGACGCTGGCCGTCACGGCCGCATACATCCTGATCAATCTGGCGTTCGTTCACGCCCTGGGCTTTGTAGGCGTCGGGCAGACGAAGGCACCGGCCGCGGACGTGCTCGAGTTGGCCATCGGCCCTTGGGCGTCGGTCTGCATCAGTCTGCTGATCTGCATCTCGGCCCTCAGTGCGGTCAACGGGCAGATCTTCACGGGTTCGCGAATCTACTATGCAATGGGGACGGAGCACCGCTTTTACGCGTGGCTGGGGCGTTGGAACGCTCGCCGTGGCACGCCTGACGCCTCGCTGCTGATTCAAGGCGCGATCACGCTCGCGTTGGTCGTCTGGTTTGGCTTGGGCCAGAACGGCTTTGAGCAGATGGTGATCTTCACGACGCCGTGTTTCTGGTTCTTTCTGGCGCTGGTCGGCGTGTCGCTGATCGTGCTGCGGGTGCGCGAGCCCGACGTTGAGCGGCCGTATCGCGTGCCTGGCTACCCGATGACGCCGATCCTGCTCTCCCTTGGCAGCGTCTGTCTCGTCTACTCGGGTTTGCTCTATGCCATTCGTAACCGCACGCCCGAGGCCCTCTGGTCGACGCTCGCGGTGTTGGCGACGGGCGTCCTGGTCGTGCTGGCCGGCGCAGCGACGGATTGCCGCAGGCGTCGAGCCCGACGGTCGTAGAGGCCCCAGTCCGCGTCGCCGCCTGCCAAGCCGTTCGTAGTTCCGCCTTTAGGCGGCGACTTCACCCGGAATACCGCCTGAAGCTGGAACTAGTTTAGTGTCCTGTAAACGACGGTGTTTACCAGCGAGATTTAGAAAAGCGGGTGCCATGCCCACACTCGTCGTGGGCATGAGGATGCTGCAGACATGCTTGCTGTCTCGCTGCGCTCGCTTAGCAAGCATGGCACCCGTGCGCGACCACCGGTCGCGGCTTTGCGCCTGGTGCTGCGAAGCGCAGCTTGCACGCTAATCCGCGTCGCCGGATTCCTGTGCTTGGAGGCGGCCGGCAAAGTCGATATAATCGGCCAATTCCGACGCGAAGTAGGGCAGGCTTCCCACATCCTTTTTCCTGGCAGGAAGGGGCGGCCAAATGAATCCGGTCGACGCTGCGCTTGGTCTATTGACCGAGAAAATGCGATCTCTCCACGACGAGTTGGGCGAGGGCATCCTCGTCGTCGATCTGCATGGGGAACATATTGTGCGGGCCAATCCGGCCATGTGTCGGATGCTCGGCTACGATGAGAGTGAGATGCTCTCGCTCGGCTTCCGGCATCTTGCGCCGCCAACGCTGTTGCCCGACGCGCTGGAGACGTTCAAGGCCCTCAGCCAGCGGCGGCTCACATCGGCCCGCGAGGTGCCGCTCCTGCGCAAGGACGGCGACGTCGTCTACTCGAACATCACGACGGCGCACCTCACGTACGAAGACCGGCCTTGCATGTTCGGTCTGTTCCACGACGTGACCGAGCAGAAACGCGCGGCGGCTGCCCTTCGCGAGTCCGAGGCCATGCTGCGCGGCCTGTTCGACAACCTGCCCGACCTTGTGCTCCTGGTCGATCAAGACTTCAGGATTCAATACGCCAACCACGACCAGCCGACCATCAACCGGGAGGCGCTCGTGGGCAGTTGCGGGTTCGACTTCATTGTCGAGGAATCACAGCCTGTCTGCCGTGAGACGCTCGCTCGGACCGTCGACACCGGAAAGCCCCAAACCGCCCTGGCTTGCGACGTGTGGGGCCGCTGGTGGTCGTGCCGAGTCGTCCGGCTCAACGACGCCGGAGAGGCCAAACGCGTCATGGTAATCGGCCAGGACGTCACTCAGGAGCGGGCCGCGGCCGAAGCCATTAAGAAGGAACAACGGCTGCTGCGGCAAATGCTCGAACTCCAAGAAAATGAGCGGCGGCTCGTGGCCTGCGAAATTCATGACGGCTTCGCTCAGCAAATCACCGGCGCACTGTTCCGCTTGCAGGCGTTTCGAGAGACGGTCGCCCGGAACTCGGCCCGCGCGTGGAAGGACTTCGATCTGGCAGGTCGGATGCTGGCCCGCTCCATCGACGAGGCGCGTCGCCTGATTAGCGGACTCCGCCCGCCGATCCTCGATGAATTGGGCATCGTCGAGGCGGTCAATTACCTCGTTTACGAGCGCCGTCTGGCGGGTGGGACGGAAATCGAGTTCGAACACGAGGTCATCGGCCCGCGATTTGCCCCGACAGTCGAGAATGCCGTCTTTCGCATCGTGCAGGAATCGTTGACCAATGCTTGTCGGCACAGCAAAAGCCGCCGCGTCCGCGTCACCCTGCGGGAAGAGGAGGGATGGATCCGGATCGGCGTCCAAGACTGGGGCGTCGGGTTCAACGCCGACAGCACTCCCCGCGATCGGTTCGGGCTCCAGGGCATCCGCGAGCGGGTCCGGCTGCTCGACGGCCATGTTACGATTGAATCGGCGCCGAACGCCGGCACCCACTTGGTGGCCGAAATCCCAGTGGCCGGCAGCAACATCGATCCCCCGCAGGCGTGATTCGGCGCGCCGACGGCTAACACCGCTTCGAGTCAACCTCTAACCACGAGGAGTCTGCCCATGAAGAAGTCCTTGGGAGCGAAAACCATCCTGTATCCGACGCCCGTCTTGGTCGTGGGCACCTACGACGACGCCGGAAAGCCGAACGTCATGACGGCTGCCTGGGGCGGCATCTGCTGCTCGGTTCCGCCCTGCCTGGCCGTCTCGCTGCGAAAGGCCACCTACACGCACGGCAACATCGTCCGCCGCAAGGCGTTTACGGTCAGTGTCCCTTCGGAGCGGTATATCAAAGAGGCGGATTATTTCGGCATCGCCTCGGGCAAGGCCGAAGACAAGTTCGCCGTGACGGGCCTGACGCCCGCCCGGAGCAACCTGGTCGACGCCCCCTATGTGCAAGAGTTTCCCCTGGTTCTGGAATGTCGCCTGGCCCACGTGTTCGAACTGGGCCTCCATACTCAATTCGTCGGGGAGATTCTCGACGTGAAGATCGAGGAAGACATGCTCGGCAAGGGCGATACGCCGCAGCTCGACAAGCTCCTGCCGGTCACCTTCGCCCCCGAAACCCGCGACTACTACGCCCTAGGCCGCCGGTTGGGCGAGGCCTTTTCGATCGGCCGCAGCCGATAGACACGCCTCGCCAGACATTTCTCGGCCCTCCCGAGGCCAGACATTGTTGTCTGGCTGCGAAACCGGCAGTCAGGGATGCCTGGTTCCGGCCGGCCGCCATTCCGTCCTTCGATCAGCCACGGCTCATGTGGGCCTTTTCGGGAGCCCCCTCCCGGGAAGAGTCATTCTCCCCTTCCCGGCAGGCAATTGTCTCGCCGCGACCGGAACCTTACAGTTCGAGCGGTGTTTCTAGGGAAGTGCGGTCGTTGTTCAGGCGGGGCGTCATCCGATAGGATGGGACTTTTGTCGCCTTCGCCTTCAGAAAAGAAAGGGTATGAGATGTTGCGATTGCCGCTGACATTAGTGTCCGCTGGGTTGGGCCTGTTGATGGCCGCGAGCCTTGTCTTGGCTCAGGCCGACGGCCAGCAGCCCGGCGAACGGGGCCCAAAGGGCGGACGCGCTCGGCAGGAAAGGGCCCTCGGCCAGCTCCCGTTGATCGCAGTCGAGCCGGTGCAAAAGGAGCTGAAGCTCTCGGATGAGCAGAAGGAGAAAGTCAAGTCGCTGATTGAGGAATCTTCCGAGGCGATGCGCGGCCATGTGGCGGGTTGGCGCGACATGTCCGAGGAGGAGCGCAAGGCCAAGGTGGCGGAGCTGCGCAAGAAGGCGGCTGAAAACGTCCAGAAGTTCGAGAAGGGGCTGGCCGAGATTCTCACTCCCGAACAGCGCGAGCGGCTTCACCAACTCCGGCTGCAACTGACCTTGAAGAGCGATGCCGCCATGGCGCTCAATGCCGGGGACATCGCCAAGGCCCTAGGACTGAGCCAGGAGCAGCGAGAGAAGCTCAAGGGGATCCGCGAGGCAACTCAGAAGGAATTGCAGGAAACGGTCGGCGCCTTGCGGGATGTGCCGCCTGAGGAACGACGCGAAAAGTTCCGCGAGATCAGCCAAAAGCTCGGCAAGCTTCACGAGCAGGCGACGGAGAAAGCGATGCAGGTCCTTACGCCGGAGCAGCAGCAGAAGCTCGAGAAGCTGAAGGGGAAGAAGTTCGAGATCGATCTCTCGGCGCTGCGGAGGCCGCCGCGAGAGGAGACGCCGCCAGCCGGCCGGATCGACTAGAGGGATAGGTGCAGCGATCGCTTCCCTCGGCCGTTCAGAATTGCTCTGTCTGGACGGCCGAGGGTGATCGTGAGAATGGGCGACCAAAGAGAACGGTTGCGCCACTTTTTTTGCGTTCTGCAACATGTCACGAGGAACGGCAATGATTCCGTCTCATCTCTCTCGCTCGCCGCAAGGCCGGGGGGCGGGCTCGGCGACCGCGACGCAAGGCGACCCGACAAAGGGCTTTACGCTCGTCGAGCTTTTGGTCGTCATCACCGTGATCGGCGTGTTGATCGCGTTGTTGCTGCCGGCCGTGCAGGCCGCCCGAGAGGCCGCCCGCCGCGCGCAATGCAGCAATAATCTGCACCAAATCGGAATTGCGATGGATATGTACGTCGACTCGCAAGGCGTCAACGGGAAGTATCCGGACGCGGCGAACTATCCGGACCCGGCCGCGTGGCCGGGCAAGCCGAGCGTCCGCGACGCGTTGGGCCCCTACATCGAAAAAAGCGGCGCCGCCTTTCACTGCCCGGATGACACGACCCACATGGATGCCGATGGGAACGTGCTGCCGGGCGGATACTTCGAGACGGTCGGCGTCAGCTATGAGTACAACTGGCGCGAGGCCGCTTCCCCGGCGCCGAAGACGCGACCGCAGTTCCTGAAAGGCAACAGGACCGCGCCGCGGCCATCCTCCGAGGTCTGGGTCGCGCGAGACCTCAACTCCCATGGCGGATCGTTGGCCACCGAACGCAACTGTCTTTACGCCGATGGCCACGTCGATGACGTCATCCGTTAGAAAAGGATCGGGCTGATGAGCAAGAAAAAAGTCGGAATCCTGGTTGCTGTGCTGGTCCTTCTGATGGTTGGCATCGTTTGGGCGTTTCGCCGCGACCGGCAGCTCCAGAAAGTCAGAGATATGATCGCCAACAACGCCCCGCGGGAGGAGATCTGGCGAGAAGTCAGAAAACTACCGGAGGAACAGCGCTGGCAGTTGGGCGGGGAACGGATGCAGCAGCAAATGCGCAAGCAGGTGGACGGCTATTTCGCATTGCCGCCGGAAAAGCGGACCGCCTATCTGGACGAGCGCATCCGCGAGGAGCAGAAGTTCTTTGCGGACATGCAAAAGCAGTGGCAGGAGCGTGCCAAACAACGCGCTCAAAACGGTCAGCAGGGCAAGAATCCGCCCGGACCCGGCGGGCCACCGGGCGCAGGGCCGGGCAACGGCGGCCGTGGCCCCGGTGGCGGCAACCGTAACGCCACGACCCGCAGCGAGCGAGCCAATCGGCGGCTCGACAACACTTCGCCTGCCCAGCGGGCGCAGTGGATGGCCTACCGAGATGCGATGAATAAGCGACGCCAGCAGCTCGGCCTGCCGGTCGGGCCCGGTGGCGGCGGTCGCGGGCCGCGTGGGCATTGAGACAAGCGACCGGTCACACGGTCTTGGCTCGCATTCGATTCGAGAAATAGGTCTCGAAGACCAACACGACCAGCACGGCCGCGAGCAGTGCGATCCAGAGACTCTTGCCTTCCCGCAGCAGCGAGAACGCCGCCGACAGATCGTTGGGGTTCTCGGCCATGACGAGTGGGGCGCCGCCAAGAAGCGATTCGAGTTGCGGCCGCCCGATTCTTGTCGGATCGGCCTCCTCGGGCGCGAAGTTGACCGAATAGGCCGTCTGCGGCGGGGTCGATCCGGAATCGCGGAGAAGATAGACCCCGACTTCGTGCGTGTCCGCGTAACGGAACTCCCGCGCGGCCGGCGATTCTCGCTCGGCTGCCGCCCGCAACCGCAGAACCTCGCCGCCGGGCCGCGTCACCTCGACCTCGGCCGGCAGCGACCGCAGCGGCAGCACGATCGGCTGGCCTGCCGTCAGGTCTCGGCCCGACCGCTCGACGTCCGCCAGATCGAGCGTCAGCTGCGTCACCAGCGGCAAGAAGATGGTTCGCAGCGGGAGATTCGACCAGTCGACGTGGGCCGTGACGCCCAGCATCAGGACTCGCCCTCGGCCAACAGGACGCTCGACCAGGAGCGGCTCGGCGTCGTCGAGCCGGGCTAAGACACGCGTCTGAGGCTCGGCCGCCATGCGGAGATGTCTGTAGACCAAGACGGATTCGTACAGTGACGTCGGCTCGACCAGGCTCGCCAGGGCCGGCCGCTGCGCGTCAAGCGAAGCGATGTGCCAGCTATCGCGGTGATCTTGCGGGCGAGGCGTGCAGACATCAATCAGCCGGGCGGGCAGCAATCGGCCGCCAGCCTGTTCGTTCATCCGGTTGTAC
>JBDKUC010000001.1:0-13555 GCA_039679885.1 Thermoguttaceae bacterium
ACGCAATCCGCGGTCCCATATCCGATCGCCGCGCTCCCCTCCTTGCTCCAGCCGGCCCTTCGCTTTGACGCGGAAAAGCCGTGCGCGGTCACGACGACGGTGCCGCCCGGCCGCACGACGCGGGCAAATTGCTCGATGCATCGCCGCCGCAAATCCCACGTCGGAACGTGTTGGAGCGTGTTCGCGCAAATCAGCCGGTCGAAGACGTCGTTGGCGAACGGAAGCCTGCTGATATCGGCGCGAACGCAAGGCACGCCGGGCTGGGGAAGGTTAGCCAGTAAACGTTCGAGCGACGCCAAGGAAAGGTCCAGAGCAATGGTCGAGACGCCCGTCCGATCAAGCAGCCGGGTGCCCAAGCCGGTCCCGCATCCGGCATCGAGGACCCATTCGCCGCGTCGCGGGCCGAGGGCGCGTAGCCCCGCGCGGATGCAGCTCATGTACGTGACGTCCTTCAGTCGGGCTTCGTCGTAGCGCGACGCGTGCTCGTCCCACTGGCGCGACTCGTTTTGGAGAAACGGAGTCGGGTCGTTCAGAAGCAGCGGGCTGACCATGTCGATGACCCCGCGTACGACCGGAAAGACAAGACCGCACTCGCCACACTCCAGTCGGCCTTCGCTTGGAGCGGCGCCGCGCGACGTTCCGCCCGCGTGGGAGACGCGGAGGTGGCCGCGGTCGGGGTGTCGAGGACATCTGAGGATTTGCCAAACGGCGTAGCTCATCTTCAAGCCCCTTGTTGAGACCGGCGGGAATTCCAAAACGGTCGGCCCGACGAATAGTAGCCGCCCTCTTCTGCCCGGGCAAGCGAACGCCGGGGCGACGTGTGAGGAGGCCATCGCCGCGCTATCCTCGTGCCGCAAGACCAACGGGCGACACGAGTTACAAACGCGGCCCCATGGCACAACACGATCAATGCCTAGGGCGTATACTTCTTTAGTGGCCCGCCGTTTGCTGGCCATCGTTCCTCCAGCGTTAGCGTCTTGGGGCCATGAAAATGCTGACTGCGAATGCCTGGTGGCGTCTGCCACCCGCGTGGAAACGACGGCTGCCGACGGTCGTGACGATCCTCGTTGGCGTTGCCTTCTCGGTGTCCGTCTCCAGCCTGGTTCGGTGGTGGGAGTTCCGCGACATCGAAAAGGCGTTCCACATCGCGGCGGAAGATCGTTCCAACGCGATCAAGGGGACGTTCGAGACAGAAGTCGCGATGCTCGAATTGATCCGCACCGGGCTGATGACCGACGGCCGCGTGGAGCGAGACGAGTTTCGCGACCTGCTCACGCCGTTTCTGCGCAGATCGCGGAGCATCATGGCCGTCGAGTGGATTCCGCGAGTTCTCGGCAATCAGCGCGCGGAATTCGAGGCTGCCGCCCGACGCGACGGTTTCCCCGAGTTTGCGATCACCGAGTTGAGCAAGGCTGGGCAATTGATCCACGCCGACGATCGCCGCGAATACTATCCGATCTATTACATTGGGCCGAAGCCGGGCGACAAGTCTCTCTATGGCTTCGACTGCGGCTCGGAAGCGACCCGGCTCGACGCCCTGCGGCTCGCCCGCGACACGGGCCGAGCCGTCGCGAGTGGGCGAATCACCCTGGTTCAGGAGACGCAGAAGAGGGACGGCTTCCTCGTCTATCTGCCGGCGTACGAGAAAGGCACGCGGACGGACAGCGTGGCCGCCCGGCGTGCGAATCTCTGGGGCTTCGTGCTCGGCGTTTTCCGGCCCGAAGAGATGTTGGCTGCCGCCACGGCCAAGTTCCAACCGGAAGGGATTGACGTTTGTCTTCACGATCCTTTGGCGTCAGAGACCGATCGCCCGTTCATGCTTCACCGCTCGCGCGTTCGACGAGAATCGTGGGGCGCCGATGATCAGCGGCGACTCGCCGAGCCAAGCGGTCTGAGTGTGCGATGCAGGCTGGACGTCGCCGGTCATCCGTGGACGATCGTCTGCTTGGCAACGCCCGATTTCGTTGCTGCCCGAAAGACCTGGTCGCCGTGGAGCGTGCTGGGGGCTGGGCTCGTGTTGACCGCGATTCTGGCCGCCTACGTGTCGTCCAGCATCGCCCGAAGGGCAACGGCCGAGGAGCTCTTGACGGAGAAACGCCGCTATGCCGGCGAGTTGGAGCAAAAGGTCCGTGCGCAGACCGGCCATATTCGCCGCGCCCAGGAAGAGATCATCCATCGGCTGTTGTCCGCCTCGCAATGGCGGGACGAAGAGACCGGAATGCACGTCCGGCGCGTCGGGCTGTTGAGCGAAGCGCTCGCCAAAGCTGCCGGTTGGCCGGTCACTCAATGCGACTGCATCCGCCAGGCCGCGCCGATGCACGACGTCGGCAAGATCGGCGTCCCTGACGCCATCCTTCGGAAGCCGGACAAGCTGACGCCCGACGAGTTCGAGGTGATGAAAACGCACACGCTGATCGGCGGTGAAATGCTGGCCGGCTCGAGTGTTCCGCTCTTGCAGATGGCCCGCGAGATCGCGTTGAACCACCATGAGCGGTGGGATGGGCAAGGCTATCCAAACGGCTGGGCGGCGCAGGACATTCCGGAGTCGGCGCGCATTGTGGCGATTGTCGACGTTTATGACGCGCTGACGCACGATCGCGTCTACCGGCCGGCCATGTCGGAGGACGAGGCGTTGGCCGTTTTGCGCGAGGGGGCCGGCACGCAATTTGACCCACTGCTGGTGGCGCACTTCTTCCTGCACCACTCCGAGATCCGCCGCATCGCCGATCAGTATCCGGACGAGGCGTCTGCCGCCGCGCCGCAAGGTGCCACTCCGGTTTGGTCCGGCGTCGCGCCCATCGAGGCGATCGCCGCGCCGTAACCGGTGCGTTGTCGAGCGATTCGGGCAGCAGGCCGCCCGCTCGTTGCGTACCCTTCGCCCCCCCGGCAACCCGACTGGCGGTCCGCTCTTTCTTCTTGCTTGCCAGTCTTCGCCAGACCGCCTCAACTAGCGTAGTGATTCAGACTGTTGGGGATATTGGGTGCCATGCTTGCTAAGCGAGCGCAGCGAGACAGCAAGCATGTTCGCCGTCGAATCATGCCCACGCAAGCGTGGGACATGGCACCCATTCGTCTTAAATGATGCAACATACAGACCGTCTCGTCTCTGAGACAGTACACTAGCGCGACGGGGCGACTTTGCCGGCTCGATTGCCGTTGCTTCGGTGCTTGCGTTTCAATTATACTTCGACCCGACGTGGGTCGTGTCCCATTGGCCCCGCTTGTTGACGGATCGAACACAGAGCAGGGAGGCTCGAGTGACCGGATACTTTTCGGAGATCTGGCGACTGCGACACTTCTGGATGGCCCTGGTCCGAATCGATCTTCGGAACCGGTACCGGCGATCCATGATCGGCATCGGCTGGTCGTTGTTGCACCCGATCGCCATGACAGTCATTCTGTGCATGGTGTTCAGCCGGCTTTTCGGCCAGGATCCACGGACGTTCGCGCCCTATCTACTGATCGGCCTGACGCTATGGGGCTTCATCACGACCGTGGTGATGCAGGGATGTCAGGCGTTCTTCTTGAACGAGTCGTATATCCGGCAGCAGCCGGCGCCGCTGGCGATCTATCCGTTGCGGACGACGTTGGGCGCGGGCTTCCATTTTGTGCTCGGCTTCCTCATTGCGATGGTGTTCGTCTGGTGGGCCAACGGGTTCGGGAATCTGCCGGCCCTGGTGACGCTTGTACCAACGTTTGTCTTGCTGTTCGTCGTGGGCTGGTCGCTGGCCATCTGCGCTGCCGTGGCCAACGTGATGTTCCAGGACTCGCAGCACCTGATCGAGGTGCTGATGCAAGTCTTGTTCTACGCGACGCCGATCATCTACCGGCCGGAGATGCTTCTGCAGCGTCGCCTGATGTCGTGGATGATTCGGCTGAACCCGTTCGCGGCGCTCCTGGAACTGATCCGCGCGCCGCTGCTGGACGGCCAATTTCCGTCGCAATGGGCCGTCGGCGCGGGCGTGGGGACCGGCTTGGCGGCGGCACTGATGGCCGCGCTGGCGCTGCGATGCTTCGAAAAGCGGATGATCTTTTACCTCTGACGCCTCATGAATGTCATTCAACTCGACGACGTCGGATTGCGGTTTCAGGTGCGCCGGTTTGGCCGCATCAGCCTGAAAGAGTATCTGCTCCAAGGCCTGTTCCGCCGCGAGAAGAAGGCGACGTTCGAGGTCCAGGCGCTCGAGAACATCAATCTTTCGGTGAGCGAGGGCGATCGGCTGGGCGTCCTGGGGCACAACGGGGCCGGCAAGAGCACGCTCCTGAAACTGCTGGCCGGCATCTACCCGCCCACGAGTGGACGGCGGAAGGTCCTGGGTCGCGTCAGCGCTCTGTTCGACATCTCGCTGGGTTTCGAGCATGACGCCAGCGGCTGGGAGAACATCAGCTACCGCGGCTTTCTGCAAGGCGAAACGCCGCGGTCGATCAAGGCCAAGAGCCAGTCGATTGCGGAGTTCAGCGAGTTGGGCGACTTCCTCAACATGCCCGTCCGCTACTACTCGGCCGGCATGATGGTCCGCTTGGCGTTTTCGATCGCGACGGCCATCGAGCCGGAAATCCTGATCGTTGACGAGGCGCTTTCGGCCGGCGACTTGGCGTTCCAGGCGAAGGCCCGGAAGCGCATGCAGGATGTCATGTCGAACGCCAGGGCGGTGATCGTCGTGAGCCATGATCTCGATTCGCTCGCGTTGATGTGCGATCAGGTGCTCTGGCTCGACCACGGCCACATCCGGCAGCACGGCCCGGCCAAGGAGATCATCGCGGCCTACAAGAAGGAAATGGGCGGCGCGCAACGCCAAGCGGCGTGATGGCTGCTTTTGTAGGCCTCACGCGGAGCGTGAGGAGTACATTTCGGCCGCACGCGGGGCGTTGAGGATTTGTTCTGGCCTCACGCGGAGCGTGAGGAGTACATTCCGGCCGCGCGCGGGGCGTTGGGAAGTTTGTTCTGGCCTCACGCGGAGCGTGAGGAGTACATTAGGCAGAGGGCATCGGTGTGACTTCCCTGCGACACAAGCTGGCCCCGCCGGGAAGCCGCCGCGAAGCAATCGGCCGGAAGATCGTTCAGCGGATCGTTGTGACGAGCAGACGTCGCGGCCGAATCGTCTGGCAACGGGCGATCCAGGCCGGCCGAATCTCGCTTGCGCCGCAGCTTTCGGAGAAGGCCGTCCGGGCGTTGAATGATCCGGCGACATCTTATGACGTTCTCTGTCTGCCGATCATCCGCTGGGACTTCCGTTTTCAGCGGCCGCAGCAGTTGATGCGACAGTTCGCCGAAGATGGCCATCGGGTCTTTTATCTCTCCGATGACTTTCTGCTGGCTCGGCCGGCGGCCGTCCGCGAGATCGAACGGAACGTTTTTGAGCTTCGACTGCCGGCCGACGCCGCTACGCGAGCCTTCCAGGGCGATTTGGCGGCCACCGAAGTCCGCCGCATGTCCGACGGCGTCGCCCGGCTGCGTCAACTGGACTCGGAAGTCGTTCGTAGTTCCGCCTTTAGGCGGCCATTCCGCTCGGAATACCGGCTGAAGCCGGAACTACGAACAGCTTCGCACGCATCCGAAGTGTTGCGTCGGACAATCATCATCGTGCAGCATCCCTACTGGGCGTCGCTGGCCGAGGAGCTGCGACGGCGGTTCGGCTGGCCGATCGTCTACGACTGCATGGACGATCACGCCGGGCTGTGCCGCAACGCAGGCGGAGCGAGACATATTCCGTCCAGCGGGGTCCTGGAGGACCAACTGGTGCGGACGGCCGATCTAACGGTTGCGACTTCCGACTGGCTGCTGGCGCGCGTGACATCGCGAGCCCAACGCACAGCGCTGGTTCGCAACGGAGTCGATTACGAGCATTTTGCCCAGGTCGAACCGGCGTCCGCAGGGTGCGTGCCTTCATCCGTAGGGTGCGTGCTTGCACGCACGCCGGATTCCGCGTCCGGCCCGACAGACCGCGTGGTTGCAAGCAACCACCCTACGGACTGCGACCACCGTGCAGAATCGGGCGTTGTCGTCGGGTATTACGGGGCCATCGCCCATTGGTTCGACGCGCGGCTGGTGGCCGAACTGGCCAAGCTGCGGCCCAACTGGCGATTCGAACTGGTCGGCAACACGTTCAGTTCCGATCTGTCGCCGCTCGCAGGGCTCAGCAACGTCCGCTTGCTGGGCGAACTGCCTTACGCGAACTTGCCCAGGCAATTGGCCCACTGGCACGGCTGCATCATCCCGTTTGTGCGGAACGAACTGACCGAGGCCACAAACCCAGTCAAGGTCTACGAAATGCTGGCGGCCGGAATGCCGGTCGTCGCGGTCGATCTGCCCGAGTTGCGGCCAATCGCCCGCGCCGGGCTGATCGAGTTGGCGGACAACGCCGGCGGCTTCGCCGAGCAAATGGAGCGTCTGCTCTCAGCTCAGTCGCCGGCGTCGGTCGCCGCCCGGCGCGAGTTCGCCCGACACAATACGTGGCGTGCGCGGTATCGCGAGTTGTCCACGGCAATGGGGCCGCTCGAAGATCGCCTCCGGGCCGAACCCTCCGAGGCGGCCTGACCATGAAAATCTCGGTCGCACTGGCCACGTACAACGGCGAGCAATTCCTGCAGGAGCAATTGCAGAGCATCGCCGCTCAGCGACGGCAGCCAGATGAGCTGGTGGTCTGCGACGACGCATCGACCGATGCGACCGCGGCACTCGTGCGGCGATTTGCCGCCGAATCGCCGTTCGAGGTTCGGCTGGAGGTCAACGCGAAGAACGGTGGAGCGTCGCGAACGTTTGCGAGGGCGGTTGCGCTCTGTCGCGGCGACATCATCGCGCTGTGCGACCAGGACGACGTCTGGCGGCCGGAGAAGCTCGCCCGGGTGGAAGAGGCGATGAGCGGCGAGCCGCGACTCGGGTTCGTCTTCAGCGACGCCGCGTTGATCGACGCCAGTGGACGCCGGCTGCCGCGGCGGCTGTGGCAGGCGATCGGCTTCACGCCGCGATTGCAGCGACGATTCGACGTGGGCGATGCGGCTCGGCTGCTCGTGAAGCGGAACCTTGTGACCGGGGCCACGATGGCGTTCCGCTCGCAATTCAGCGACCTGCTGCTGCCAATCGCCGGCCACTGGATCCACGACGCCTGGTTCGCGCTGCTGTTGGCCGCCGTCGCGCCGTGCCGCGCGCTGCGCGAGCCGCTGATCGAATATCGCCAACACGACGGACAGCAAATCGGGGCATTGAAAGCGGCGTTCTACGAACGGTTTCAGCGGGCGGCGCACGACGGACGTGAGCGGCTGGAGCAGGGGGCCGCGGATTTCGACGCGGCGCGTCAGCGATTGTTGCAGTTCCGCGCCCGTTTGGCCGACGCAATGCTGCCGGCGCTCTTGGCCGAAAAGGCGCAGCACCTCCGCGCCCGGTCTCGCATCCGGGCGTCGCTCGTCTGCCGGCTGCCAGGCATCGCCAGTGAGTTGCTGCGGGGCCGCTACGCGCGGTTCAGCGAGAACTACAAAGCGGTGGTGCAGGATCTGCTGCTTTAGCCCGCACTCCTCTCCGTAGGGCGGGTCGACGTCGCAAGTACATGGTGGGGCTTCGCAAACCAATCAACGATGATTCGCACTCTGTCGATTTGCAGAACGAGTCGCCGCGACGGAAGCCCCACCAGCGCCTTGGTTTGCTTGACCCACCCTACGCCTTGGTGAGAAATGCGGACTAGCCCGCAATTCTCTCCGGTTCAACGCTAGCCCGACGACGCACGTGAGGGCTTGGCTGTTTCGGCCCTCAGTTGCGGCGCGATAGGTAAAGCTGCAGGATGTACCAGAACAGCAACGCGACCGAGGCGAACAGCGCTAGCGAGGCGGCCACATGCTGGCCGATGCGGTAGTGGTGCAGCACGTTCGAGGTGTGGTAGAGGATGTAACCGCAGGCCAGCGCGATGACGGCGTAGGTGAAGACCGGCCCCAAAGTGAACTGGAATAGGATGGCCACGACGATCAGCCCACAGGCCGCAATGCCGCCGAACAACAGCACGGTTCGCAAGAAGCTGAAGTCCTTGCGGGTGATGAAGACAATGGCCGTCAGCGCGCCGAACAGCAGAAGCGTCGCCAGGGCTGCGGACGAGATGATTTGCGGATCGAGGACCTTCGCGATATAGATCAATGGGACGAAGATGACTGCTTCGGCGAGCACGTAGAGACCAAGTCCCAGATATTGCATGCCCGGACTGACGGCCGACTGGGCCCAGTTCTCGGCGACATAGCTGACAGCCATGAACAGCCCGAGGACGATCAGCCAACTGTAGCGGCCACTGATCATCATCTTGACGAGGCTCTCGACGCCTGGCATGGACATGAACGCCGTTTCCAACGCGGCAAACGCCGCGATGGCCCCGGCCAGGTGCAGGTAGGTCTTGGTGATGAAATCGCTTCGCTCGTCGGCGGCAGCCTGGGCCGCGAAGTTTCCCAACGTGGCGGGATAGGAGTTGTCGGCGTAGCTCACGAGATTCCCTTTCCTGAAGAGGCCGGAGCTTCCGACACCACGCCGGAAGTCAGTCAAATTATACCTCGCCGAAAATGCCGGGAAAGAGCGTTCGCAGCTCACAAATGACGAGGTTTATCATGCGCGGTTTGGGAAAGTGGGCGCAATGCCCACGGTTGCCGTAGGCATGAGGACGTGGCAAGCATGCTTGCTGTCTCGCTGCGCTCGCTTAGCAAGCATGGCGTCCATAAGTCGCTGAGGCCGGCGGCTATTCGCCGGATCGCTTCTCACCGACCGCCTCGGCCATCGCCAGGCGTTCGGCCACCGGCGGGTGGCTATGGAAGAGCAGAACATCGAGCCAGTGGGGGCTGGGGTCGTCCTTGTTGAGCTTGGCCAGCTTGCGGAACGCCGACAGGTAGGCCGCCTTCAGCCCGGTCCGATCGAGCGCGTAACGGTCGGCTTGCCGCTCGAATCGCCGGCTCACGGCGTTCTGCACCGGTTCGAGCACCATGCTGAACAGCGTGAGCATCAGCATCAGGAACGGCAGCGTGTAGACGGGCAGTTGTCGGTAATCGAGCGGACCGCCGCCGGTCCACCACTGGAGCAGGCGGTCGCAGACCCAGAAGCCGGCGGCGCTGTAGAAGACGCCGACGACGATCATCGTGCGGATGTGGTGCAAGACGTGATGGCCGATCTCGTGGGCGAACACCACCTCGATCTCCTCGGGCCGAAAGCTCTTCAGGAGCGTGTCGCCTAGCAGGACGCGCCGCGTGCGGCCCAGGCCGGCCAGCATTGCGTTGGCCTTGACCGTTTCCTCGCTCAGGTCCATCCGATAGACGCCTTCGAGCGAAAGCCCAACGCCCTCGGCGAGCCGCGACAGCCGATCGCTCACCTCCGGCGCGTCGAGTTTCTCGATCCGATAGAACAGCGGCAGGATAAGCACCGGCGCAAGCTGGCCCAGCAGAATGCTCACGGCAAAGAACGCGGCCGCGGCAGCGAGCCACCACCACGCGCCAACGAGCCAGATGAGCCAGTAGAGGCCCACGACCAGCGCGAGCATCAGCGCCACGGCCAGGCCATTGCGTTTCACGTAACGCCAGAGCCAGGCGCCGAACGTCTGCGTGCTCAGGCGGAAACGGTGCTCCAAGACATGGCCCGAGAAGAAGGAGAGCGGAAAGGAGATGACGACGTGCAGGCCCATCACGATCAGAAACAGAGCCGCCAGGCGCAGCGTCATGTTTCGGGCCAGGAGCGAATGGCCGGCAAGCCACGCGTCGATCGGCCGGGCCAACAGGAACGCGGCCACGGCCAGATAGGCGACGTCGACCGCGCGGTCGGTCAGCGTGCAGGTCAACTCGATCCGCCCGTAACGCTTCGCCTCGGCCAACTCGGCGTCGCTCATGACGCTGTCATTGGGCGTTTCGATCTCGGCGGGGCTGGTGATTTCGTTGGACAAGGCAGTTGCGTCAGACGCTGAAAGATCGATGGGGAAGCTCGCCGAACCGCACGGCGACGATTCCAGGTGGCATTATACTCTCGGCCGAGGCCATCGCAACTGAGCAGGCCACCATTTCAGGACGACTGCAAAGTTGTTCGTAGTTCCAGCTTTAGCCGGTCTTTTGCCGCCTAAAGGCGGAACTACGAACGCCTGCAACGGACTTTGCAGTCCGCCTGGCCACCATTTAGCCGGCCATTTTCCGCCTGAAGGCGGGACCACAAACACGGAACGACTTCGCCTCGCTATGGCTCACACGGCTCGCCCCAGAGCGGATATCCCCCACCGCGAATCGGGAAGCCGAGACGCTTGTCGGACAGGTAATTGATCAGTGGCAGCCCGGCTTTCCAGCGGCGGAGATTGCGGCAGAACAGTTGGGTCATATTGTCGATGCGCCACGAGCTTTGCCCGCCGACGTGAGGCGTGATGATCACGTTCGGCATGTCCCAGAGCCGGCTTTCAGGCGGCAGCGGCTCGGGGTCGGTCACATCCATCACCGCGCCGGCGATGCGGCCCGCCTCGAGCGCGTCTTCGAGATCCGACGTCACGACAATCGGCCCGCGAGCGACATTGACCAACAGCGAGTCGCGTTTCATCCGCGCGAGCATTGACGCGTCGATGAGCCCGCGTGTCGTCTCGTTGAGCGGGAGGCAGAGCATGAGGAAATCGGCAGCCGCAAGCAGGTCGTCGAGTCGGTCGGCCGGCCACAGGGCTTCCACGCCGTCCGGCTTGTCGACGGGAAACAGGTCGGTAGCGAGAATCCGAGTCTGGAAGGGGCGAAGCAGCTCGACGAGCCGCCGCCCGTTGCCGCCGAGCCCCACGATGCCGACCGTGCTGCGGGTCAGGTCGCGAGTCGGCCGGCGGATGAATTCCTTCTTTTGCTGCGCGCGAAAGTAGACCGGCAGCGAGCGGGTCCAGCCCGTCGTCAGGGCGATCGTGTGCTCGGCCACCTGGTCGGCGAGCACGCCCGAGGCGCTGGTCACGTCAATCGGGGACGCGATGACCGACGGGACCAGGCAGTGATCCATGCCGGCGGCGGACGATTGGATCCAGCGGAGCCGGCCGCGACGGACCACGCCGTCCCAATCGACCGGCACCTTGGCGTGCCCACAGAAGATGTCGGCCTCGAACAGCTCGTCGGCCACACGCTGCTGGCCGGCGTCGACGATCTCGGCCTCCGGCATGGCGGCGGCAATTTGGGCAACGTGTTTAGCTTCGACGGGATAGCAGAGTACGATTCGCATGATGAGGCCTATTCTAAGCGCCGGACGCGGTCGTGGGGAGGACCGCCTGTCGTCGAAATGCCCAGGCGCGGACGATTGCGACGCTGTTCGCCGCCTAAAGGCGGCACGACGAACGACCTCCTCAGTCTTCCTGGACAGCGGCCCGGTTACGGTTACATTGTCCCCTGCAATCCGGTATGCTACCGATTGACGCAAAACGCAACCGACTCTCAGGATTTCCATGCCGACCGACCTCCACAGCTTGTCCGAACATCTGTTTACGTTGCTTCCGATCTGGCTATCGCTCAGCGTTCATGAGTGGGCGCATGCCAGGATGGCGTGGCAGCTTGGCGACGACACGGCCGCGCTGCAAGGCCGCATGACGATGAATCCGCTCGCCCACATCGATCCGATCGGGACGCTTCTTCTCCCGATCCTGGGCGTTCCGTTCGGCTGGGCCAAGCCGGTCCCGGTCAACCCCATGCGGTTCCGCCGCACCATGAGCATGCGGAGCGGCATGATGTGGACGGCCATCGCGGGGCCGGCGGCCAATGTCGCGCTGGCGGTGATCAGCATCGTCGCTTGGACGGCATTCATCTGGTTTCAACCGCCAATTGGCATCGCCGTGTCCGAGGTCGTGTTCCGGCTGCTGCTCATGATGATTGTCGTGAACGTCAGCTTGGCGCTCTTCAACTTGCTGCCCGTTCCGCCGTTGGACGGCAGCCGCGTGGCCGATGCGCTCATGCCCGAGACGTTGCGACCGATGTGGGAACAGTTCTACCGGATGGGACCGATTGCCTTGGCCGCCGTGATTCTGCTGCCGCAACTCATGCATTTCAATCTCTTCGCATGGCCGATGGACGCGCTGATCCGCCTTCTCCAGATGATTGCCGCGGCGGTCGCACGCTGACGCGAATTCCGTCCTCGCATGAGAAGCCTGGTGAATCTGGCAAAAGATGGAGGGCGGTTTCGCCATCGGCATTCCGTCTTGCAACGAGACGTTGCACCGCTCGGACTATCGAAAACGTGCGTGTCCTCATCCGGCCAACACTCGCTCACACGCAGCGAAGAAAGTTTTCCGGAAATTTTTTTCGCTGCGTCTTCTTCTGTCGATGAACCACACGCACTGAGACCACGTGACTGCATCTGCGCTTATTCGCGACGTGAGCTTTGGCGACTCGCGCCGCCTCCGACGACTGCAATTCGTTTGAGATGATCGCGTGTGGCTTGGCGGTCGCGCAGGGAGACAGACAGTTCCCAAGATGCCCTCGATCGCTGCGCGATCGCACGCATGGTTGCACACCAAGAGAATGCGTCGGCGGCGCTCGGCCAACGCGAAGAGGCGCGCATCGAAGCACCCTCGCTCGTCTCTTTGCGCGCAGAGACTGCTGGAGATGCAACCGTTCGTAAATGCTGGAGGCAACGGGGGTTGTGATGGTTCGCGCTACGGCGTTTTCGCTGGCAATCGCTTGCTCGGCGGTAGTCTTCACGGCAGCGATCCACGCTTCATCTCGCATTCATTCTGTCCGCGATGTCTGCATCGCAATTGCGTCGCGCGCGATCGTTGAGGAGTGCCAGTGCATCGTCTGACTCCGCGCGCGATCGACGACACGAAACTGGCGCGAACGATGGCGCGCTAGTGCATGCGCGACGACGATGCGCGCCAATGCGCAGAGCGCGTGCGCGAGCGCGCATCGACCGCCCCGCTGCGAGTTGCGCGCGCTCGAATGCGGAGCGCGAGTGAGCGTGTTTCTCGTCGCTTTACGGAAAAGTGTACTTGCAAAGATTTCTGGAATCAGTACCATCATTGGTGGTTGAGGCTGTCGTTTCACGAAGGAACGTCGCCTCAAGTTGGAAACGAACGACGACTTGTTGCGACGCGAGCAAGCGTCGAGGACAGGATGTCGAGAAGTTCGTTGTCTGGTTTCCGTGGTGAGAGGTTTGCCGCGCATCGGCCCCAGCCCGCATGTCGGCCGGACACTCGCCCATCTGTTACCTAGGAGGACGTGTGGTGGCCAAGAAGAAAGCAGCAGCCAAGAAGGCCGTGAAGAAGCCGGTCAAGAAGGTCGCTAAGAAGGCGACGACCAAGAAGGCCCCGGCCAAGAAGGCGGCGGCCAAGAAGGTAGTCCGGAAGAAGGCTGCAAAGAAGTAGACTCGCGTTGGCGGCGGAGCCGCCGCTCCCTTGAGTCTGCTCAAGTCTTTCGACCGCTACGACGAGAAAGGAACGCCCGGGAAATTTGCCGGGCGTTTCTATTTCTTGGCCAATTCGCGAAGTTGTTCGTAGTTCCGCCTTCAGGCGGCGATTTCGCCGCGAACACCGGCAAACCCACACTTCTTACCGTGAGGTGGGTCGACGTCGCAAGTACATGGTGGGGCTTCGCAAAACAATCAACGGTG
>JBDKUC010000031.1:0-3173 GCA_039679885.1 Thermoguttaceae bacterium
GTTGCGTTTTTCTCAACTGGATTGCCATGGAAGAAGTCTTATCGCAGATTGGCGAAGTCCTGAGTTTCGTTTTCGGCGGGATTGGCCGCGCCATCGAGCGAGGGATCACCGGCCTGTTCGGCTCCTCGAACGCCCGTTACCTCAAAAAACTCCAGCCGATCGTCGCCGCCATTAACGCCCTCGAACCGCGATATCAGGCGATGACCGACGCCGAGCTGCGCGAGCAAACGGTCAAGTTCCGGAAGCGCCTGGCCGCCGGTGAAACGCTCGACGACCTGCTGACCGAGGCCTTCGCCGTCTGCCGCGAGGCCAGCCGCCGCGTGATCGGGCTGCGCCATTACGATGTCCAGTTGATGGGCGGCATCGTCCTCCATCGCGGGAACATCGCCGAGATGGTCACCGGCGAAGGAAAGACCCTCGTGGCCACCCTGCCGGCCTATCTCAACGCGCTCGAAGGCAAGGGCGTCCACGTCGTCACCGTCAACGATTATCTGGCCCGACGCGATATGGAGTGGATGGGCCCCATCTACATGTCGCTGGGCCTCACGGTCGGGACGATCCAGGCCGACATGCCGACCGAGGATCGCCAAAAGGCCTACGACTGCGACATTACCTACGGCACCAACAACGAGTTCGGCTTCGACTATCTCCGCGACAATATGCGTCCGGCGGCCAAGGGCGACGAGAACTACGAGAAGTTCTACCAGCAGTCGCAGGGCCCGCTGCATTTCGCCATCATCGACGAAGTGGACAACATCCTGATCGACGAGGCCCGGACACCGCTGATCATTTCCGGTCCCGCCCACGATGACGTGACCCGCTATGCCAAGGCGGACCGCATCGCCCGGCAACTCAAGAAGGGAACGCACTTCGAGGTCAACGAGAAGGAGCACTCCGCGCATCTGACCGACGAAGGCGTCCGGGCGGCCGAGCAACTGGCGGGCGTCGAGAGCTTCTACACGGCCGGCCACATGGAATGGCCGCACCTGATCGACAACGCCCTGAAGGCCCACCACCTCTACAAGCGCGACGTGAACTACGTCGTCAACGGCGATGAGGTCGTGATCGTCGACGAGTTCACCGGCCGTCTCATGCCGGGCCGAAACTGGAGCGACGGTCTGCACCAAGCCGTCGAGGCCAAGGAGGCTGGCGCCGGCGTCCGCATCAAGGAAGAAAACCAGACGCTGGCCACCATTACGCTGCAAAACTTCTTCAAGCTCTATAAGAAGATCTGCGGCATGACGGGAACCGCCATGACCGAAGCCGGCGAGTTCTGGAAGATCTACAAGCTCGACGTCATCGCGATCCCCACCAACAGGCCGCTCCAGCGGGTCAACAACGCCGACGTGATTTATCGCACCGAAAAGGAGAAGTTCGGCGCGATCGCCGACGAAATCGAGCGGATGCACAAGTGGGACGTCCTGGTCAACGACAAGGGCGAGGAATACCTCGGCCGAATCATCCACGAGACCGACGGCACGATCGAGTTTCAGCCTCGCGACAGCAAGGATCGCGAGACCATTCAGAAGAAGGCTGTCAAGGAAATCGACCATCGCGGCCGGCCGGTGCTCGTTGGCACCGTCTCGATCGAGCGGAGCGAGTTGATCTCGCACCTGCTGGAAAAGCGCGGGATTCCGCACGAAGTCCTCAACGCCAAGCATCACCAGCGCGAGGCCGAGATTGTCGCTCAGGCCGGCCGCTTGGGCGCGGTGACCATCGCCACCAACATGGCCGGCCGCGGCACCGACATCATCCTCGGCGGCAATCCCGAGGCCATGGCCTGGGCAAAGCTCCAGGAGAAATATCCCACGCGGCTGGAAGTTCCCCAGGAAGAGTGGGATTCGCTCGTCCGCGAGATCGAGGGCCGCGAGCAGATGAAGGCCGAAGGCCGCATGGTCGCCAGCATGGGCGGACTCCACATCCTCGGCACCGAACGCCACGAAGCCCGGCGAATCGACCTCCAGCTCCGCGGCCGTTGCGGCCGTCAAGGCGACCCCGGCAGCAGCCGCTTCTATCTCTCGCTCGAAGACGACCTGATGCGAATCTTCGCCGGCGAGTGGGTCAAGAATATCCTCACCCGGCTCGGCATGAAGGAAGGCGAGGCCATCGAGAGCCACATGGTTTCCCGGCGCATCGAGGGCGCGCAAAAGAAGGTCGAGGAACGCAACTTCGAGGTCCGCAAAAACCTGCTCGAATACGACGAGGTCATGGACGAGCAGCGCAAACGCGTCTATAGCTACCGCCAGGACATCCTCAACGGCGCGAACTGCAAGTTGTTGATCCTTGAGATGATCAACCAGCAGATCGACCATTACCTCAGCCAGTTCCTCGACAAGGACTACGGGGCCGAGACGTTCGCCGAGTGGGCAACCAAGCTCATGAGCGTCGAGTTGCCGCCCAGGGACTTCCGCGGAACCGATTTCCACGGCGCCGAAATCCAGGCCCGCGACCAGGCCGAACGCATGGCCGAAGGCCAGGTGCTCGAAGCGCTCGAAGAAAACTTGCCGGAGGGAGAAGACACTTCCGAATGGAATTGGGAGGCGTTGGCCAAGACCGTCAACACCCGATGGCATCTAAGCCTGCGTGATCGCGACCTCCGACAGCTCGGCCGCGATCAGGTGGGCGAGTTCCTCATCGAGCGCGCCCGCGCCGCCATCCAGAAAATCGACCTGAGCGAGGGCGCCCGCTTCCTCGAACCCGACTTCGGCATCCAGACGGCCTGCAACTGGGTCAAGCACAAGTTCGGCGTCGACCTCAGCCCCGACCAAGTCCGCAGTCTCGAACCGGAGGCCTTCAAGAAGGTCGTCCAGGAGAAGGCGCGGGCGATGTACGAGGACAAGGAGGCCGAGTTCCCCGTCATGGCCGGCCTCTACCACTTCGCCACCCGCGACTCGGCCGGTCATAAGCATTACGATCGCGACGGACTGGCCGAGTGGGCCGCCGAGCGGTTCCATGTCGAGTTGGGCGTCGAAGACCTCAAGAACAAGCAGCGCGATGAGATCCGGGCGATCTTGGTCGAGCAGAGCCGGCAGTTCTCCAAAGGCCAGACGCCGGCCGCCGAAGAAGCCCACGCTTGGCTCGATCGCATCATCAGCCCCGACGCGCCGATCGAGCGGTCCTTGCGGGCGGCGTACGAAGACGGCCGCCTGCGGGAACTCTCCGACTGGCTCAAG
>JBDKUC010000185.1:0-3370 GCA_039679885.1 Thermoguttaceae bacterium
CGCGGTCGTTGTCGGTAAAGCAATGAGGGCATTTCATAGGCGACGCCCGCAACGCGGCAGGCCTGATTCACTCTACGCGAAAACACCGGGGAGGGGAAGCCGGGCGGAAGGACGAAGCTCGAAGGACGAATGACGAAGGAAATCCGAAATTCGAAATCCGAAGCCAAAAATCGGGGGTGGGTTCGGTCCGTTGTCCCTCGAATGTCGTCATTCCCATTCCGCCTTTCCTCCGCTATACTCCTCTCGTCTGGTCCAAACCTCGTATCGGGGCGCCATCATGCAGTGTCCAGCGTGCCATGAGGAAACGGTCGCCGAGGCGGTCTACTGTCATCGCTGCGGTCACCGGCTCGACCAGCCGGGCCGCGGTTTCACCGCCGATCGGCCGCCGGAAGACGAACCGTCGCCGCCTCGGCCTGGCGACCTGCCGCAGGGGCCCGCCGCAGCTCAGGCGGCCGTCTCGTCGCTGCCGGGCAACGACGCGGAACGCGAGCTGTGGCGTGGCGGCTACTCGTCCAAAGCGATGGCCGGCGGCTGGGCCTTGAGCGGCGTGGTCTCGCTCGTCGCGCTGATCCTCGGAATCTGGATCCGCCCGGCCGGCGGCTGGTGGCTCGTGATCTTGGCGGTGATGATCCTGCCGTGGGGCTACAACTTCGCCGTGCTCTTGTACCGCCGCTTGAGCGTTCGCTATCTGCTGACCACGCAGCGGTTCACTCACGAGCACGGCATCCTGCGGCGCGTCACCGACCGCGTCGAGGTCCTCGACATGGACGACATCACCTTCGAGCAAGGGCTGCTCGAACGGCTGACCGGCGTCGGCACGATCCGCATCGCTTCGCACGACCGGAGCAACCCGCTGCTCGCGCTGCCTGGCATCGAGAACGTCAAGCAAGTCGCCACGCTCTTCGACGACGCCCGGCTCGCCGAGCGCCGCCGTCGTGGGCTGCACGTCGAGCAGATCTAGTAGACAGTCCCCTCTCCCTTTGGGAGAGGGCTAGGGTGAGGGCCGGGCGCCATGTCCCACGCGTCGTGGGCATGAGTACGCGGCAAACATGCTTGCTGTCTCGCTGCGCTCGCTTAGCAAGCATGGCACCCGCAAGTCGCCATTTGTTTGGAACACTAAAGTAGACAGTCCCCTCTCCCTTTGGGAGAGGGTTAGGGCCAATCCGAGACGCCGCCGTGCGGACTACCTTGTGCGGGCCAGTCTTTGGCCGAGCCGTCGGGCCTTTCGCTTGGCGCGTGGGCCGATGTCGGCGTTCTCTTCGCCGGCGGCAAGCCCAATGAACAGCAGGCCGACCGTCCTGGCCCCGAGCAGCCCCGCGACGTTCTTGAGCAGGCCGACCATCCTCGTCATCAGCCGGGCCAGGAGCGATGGGGCGGCGGACGAGATCACCAGCACGGCCCGCCGCGGCCGCCGCTTGTCGCGAGTCTTCGGCGCATGGCTGCCCCAGGGCCAGTAGGCATAGCAGACGGTCCGCTCGATGAACCGCTTCATGACGGCGGTGACCGTTCCGAAGTTCATCGGCGAGGCCAGCACCAGGGCGTCGCACTGCTCGACCTCGTCCAAGATGCTCCGCATGTCATCCTGGATGGGACACTCGCCCCGCTGCGGCCCTTCGACCTGGGTGCAGACGCGGCAGTTCGCGCAGAACTCGATGTGCCGGTCGATCAGGTGGAGTTTCGCCGTCACGGCCCCGGCTTCGCTCGCCGCGGCGAGAACCTCATCCACGGCCCGATCAATCACATGCCCCTTGCGGTAGCTGCCGACGATTGCGGTGATTTTCATCGTACTCCTCATGCTCTGCGTGAGGCCTGGCTTGTTACGCTAGCCGCCAGACGGTCCTCACACGGCGCGTTACGAGTGCGTGGGCACCTCGACCGCCGCGCCCTGACGCTGAGCGGACAGGTAGGCCGCGTAGATCGTCGTGATGGCGTCGGCCGCCAACTGGCTCTCGCTCTCGGCACGGTCACCATAGGCGATCGTGCGATAGAAGGCCTCGATCTCTTGCGGATAGCCGGTGAACCAGTCCTCTTCCGGCGACGTGCAGGCCCAGCCTTGCTTCGTGCCGATCTTTTCGACGACGTAGATGTCGTCGAAGTTCTTCTCGACCGGATTGTAGGTCTGCATGGCCGTGTTCGGATTGATGTTGCAGAGCGTCCGGTGATTGTTCGCGCAGACTTCGAGCCAATTGTGGATCCCGCCAAGCACAATGTCCGAGGCGAATAGGTCTGCGATTGTGCCGTCCTCGAACTCGACGTGCATCGTCGAGAAATCGTCGATGTCGTAATAGTCGCGGCGGATGTGTCCTTCGTCGCGGAAGCCCGGCAAACGCGTGATTGCATGGGTGCGGGCCGAGACGGTCTTGGGACGGATCGGGCGGCCGTTCCGCACGCGGCCCTCGACGCGCTTCAAGTAGAGCGCGGCAGTCAGCGGGTGGCAACCCTTGCCAATCAGCACGCCGCCGCCGCAGCGGGCGGCATAGGCGTAATCGACCGAGTGCGAACCGCTATGGGCTTCCTCACCGTGAATCCACAGGATCTGCCCGCCCGTCTTTTCCAGAATCTCCCGCTCCTTCTGCACCGCCGGAGCGTAGACCCAGTTCTCGGCATAGAGCAGCCGGCCCTTGCTGCGCTGCTCCGCCGCCATCATGCGTTCCACGCTGGCGACGGCCGCCTCGAGCGCCTTCTGCTTGTCGGCCCGGTCCCAGTGGAAGTCCTTCGAGCCGTCGCCGAAGTAGCCGGTCAGCGGCTTCTCGCAGATGACGAACTTGTCGCGCTGCAGCCCGGCCACCGCAACCGGCTCGTGGGCCATCGGCGGCACGCAGACGTGAATCGTGTCGACCTCGTCGAGCAGGGCGTTGAGCGTCTCGAAAAAGCGGATGCCGCGTTTCTCGGCGTACTTCTTGCCCTGCTCCACGTCCTTCGCGTGAACGCCGACGACCTCGACGTTGACCCCGTAGACTCGCTGCAACGCTTCGTAGTGAAACGTGGCCGAAAAACCGGCGCCGACAATACCGCTGCGAATGGTCTTCTTCTGCATGATCAAGGTTGTCTCTGGTTATGTGGTTTCCGCTCGCCTGCGAATCGAGCGGCATGGATGACTCGGAAATTTGCCGTGCGAGCGGTCAAGTCTATTTCGGCGACGCATGGCGGTCAAGCGGCCCGGAACGTGGCGTGTGGCCTGGGGGGCATGGCAACGTTACACGCGGGGACACTCGTTCGACGAAACGGCTGGAAGAATTGCCGCGCCCGCGTCCTCAGCCCTCGCCGAGCGCTCCGTAACGGCTCACCTTGCGCTTCAGCGTCACGCGGTGAAGCCCCAGCTCCCGGGCGGCCGCGAGGAACCGGCCGCCGTGACGCTCCAAAACAGTCT
>JBDKUC010000439.1:0-1501 GCA_039679885.1 Thermoguttaceae bacterium
GAACCAGACCATGTTGATCTTGCCGCTCTTGCGAGCCGCCGCGGCCATCCGCTCCGCCTCGGGAACATTCATCGCCATCGGCTTCTCGCACGCCACGATCTTGCCAGCCTCAAGCGCGGCGATCGCGATGTCGTGATGGGTGTAGTTCGGCGCGCAGATATCGACAATCTTCACTTCGGGGTCGTCGATGACGCGCCGCCAATCCGTGACAGCCGTTTCCCAACCCCATTTCTCGGCCATGCGCCCGACCTTTGCCTGGTCGCGGCCGCAGATGACCTTCAGCCGGGGTTTGAGGGGTTGATCGAAGAACTGGGGAACTTGGCGGTAGGCGTTGCTGTGCGCCTTCCCCATGAACTTGTAGCCGATCATTCCAATTCCGATTTTTTCGCTCATATGGTTCTCTCGGTGATCTTACGAAATACATCATTCACAAGGCCAAAAGCAAGCCGGTCTACCATTTGAAACGGGCGACAGAGGAGTTGAAATAGTGGTCCAGGGTCGTATTTGGGCCAGCCGGACGCTCACCTTCCGCGGTTGCGCCTATTTCAGGGGCTACACGCCGCGCTTCAAGCGCACACTGATGAGGTTGCCGGCCTCGGCGATCACATCGTGCGGGAGAATCTTAATCCGTTGCTTGTAGGTGGCCTTGTCGACCACAAACACACGAAGCGAATGGTCCTGGAGTGCCTTCTCGAGATCTGCACTCGTGATTAGGATCGACGCAACATTGCGGCCATACCATTCCAGTTCGTTTGTTTCGTCGTAGCGGGGGTCCCCTTTGTCGTAGAGGTATACACGTTCGCCAGACGAGATCACCTGGCTGTTCTTTTGCGCGATGGCGCGGGTCTCAGCGGCGTGCCAACGCGGCGGGAGCAACGCGACGATGCAGATGGCGGCGGCTACCGCCAACGGCGGGATCCAATCCATCGCACGCTCGACAATGCGGCGCGGAACCCATCTCAACAGCCCGATTGCGGAGAGGATGGCAAACGCCGGATACGCAGGGAGCATGTAGCGCAGCACACGGCTCCCGGTTATCGAACACAGAAGAAACACGATCCCGGCCCACGCCAGCAACAGGCAAAGTTGGCGCCGGCGCTCGCGGATGACCGTCACGAGACCCGCCAACATCACGGGCAACCAAGGCCAATACGATTTTGTGAGCGTCCACGCATACTCGAGGGCGCCGGTGTATCGCCGCCACGCCGGTGTCAGTGTTTCGAAGACTTCGCGGTGCAAGAAAGCCACGTGGGTCATCAGGAAGTGCTCCCCGTATCGGAACAGCAGATAGACCCACCAGGCAGCCGGCGGAAGGAGCGCAATCAACAGGGCGGGCACAAGATACTTCCAAGCCGGCCGCCGCCGGTTGGCAACCATGTGCACGGCATAGATCGCCGGGAGCCCAAGCCCGGTCAAGGAACGAGTCACCAGCGCGAGGCCGGTGAATGCGCCTGCAGCGAGATACCAGCAAGGGTTGTCATCGGCGAGCGACCAGGCACAG
>JBDKUC010000091.1:0-2591 GCA_039679885.1 Thermoguttaceae bacterium
GATATCGTCATGGAACTGCGAAAGCGGTATCGCATTCAGATTCCTGAAACCGAATACACCGAACTGGCCAGCATGGCGAGCACGGTTCGGTATCTCGAACCGCGGATGAAGGACATCCAGAAGTAGCGGCCGCCGCGGACTTGCCCGCTCGGCCGCCTTGCCAGGCCTGCGAAGATGTTCGTCGTTCCGGCTTGAGCCGAGGTTTCGAGTGTAGTCGCCGCCCAAAGGCGGAACTACCGGCGCCGCTGCGTTCTTTTTGCCGCCTTGTCGAGAGGTTTTGCTCGGCATGGCAGGCCCCGGTTCATTCAGTCGCGTGGCGGTCGGCTTGAGTTGCATTGCCTCTTTTTCTTGCCGCTGCTCTGCCGCGTTTTGTGTTGAAGGATCGGTTGGCGCAACGCCGCCGAGTCCTGCGGCCAGCAGCAAGGTGAGAACCGGGGACAGGTAGCCGGATGATGCCATGACAGTCTTTGCTCCGTTCGATTGAACGCGTTCGGATGGGGACCGCGCGCCACAACACTCCGAGGCGGCGAGACGGCGGCAATGCAACGCCGCCACCGAAAAAACTCGGCTGCGCGGCCGGCGGCGGCTTTGCTCGTCTGCGTTGCGAGATCGCCGCAGCCCGTGCAACCGCCCACGGGTTTCCGCGGCCGTTCGCGGAAATCCGCGGCGAAAGACGATTTCCATTGACGACGGGGTCGGTCATCGCTTGGCGCAAGTTGCGGCCGGCGATAGAATTACCGCATTCGCCTCCGAAGCAGTGGCCATCGGCATCCGAATTGCTTCTTATCTTCGGCGACATTCGAGCAGACAGCAACGTCATTCGAACCACAGCGGAGGCGATAGACACGCACTGACGAGTGCCCTTTCTTACGTGCGGCAGCCCGGCCATCATCGCTTCTTTCGCCGGGCCAACGGTCGGCAGCAACTCATTGAGAGGTCGATATGTCCACGCATCTAGCGGTGAAGAAGGGTAGCTTCCTGGCGGAGGTCATCGCGGCCACGCCGGATGGCGAGCGGTTGGTCCACTGCCTCCAGTGCGGCAGTTGCGGCGGTTCCTGCCCCAGCGGCGCCGAGATGCAATACACGCCGCGCACGCTGATCGCCATGATCAACGCCGGCGATCGGGACGCCGTATTGGCCGCCAACACAATGTGGGCGTGCGTTTCCTGTTATTCCTGCACCACGCGCTGCCCACAGAACATCCCGATCACCGACATCATCTACGCGTTGAAGCGGATGTCGATCGCCGAGGGACGCTACAGCAAGACCGACGCCCCGGCGATGGCGAAGACGTTCACCTATTTCGTCGAGACGTTCGGACGCAGCTACGAGGCAGGACTGGCCACCTGCTATCACCTCCTGCAACGTTGGAAGCCGCTCGAAGTCGCCAAGATGGGCCCCATGGGCCTGAAGATGTTCGTGCGCGGGCGGATGGCCGTCATGCCCACCAAGATCCGCCAGATCGACCAGCTCCGGGCCATTATCAAAAAAGCCAAGGAATTGAGCGGGAAATGAGGAGAAAAGTGGATAGTGGGTAGTGGATAGTGGTTAGTAGCCACCGACTAAGCCACTGCCGACTGCCCACTGCCCACTGCCGACTGCCCACTGTCAACTGTCAACTGCCCACTGCCAACCATGAAATACGCCTACTATCCCGGGTGCTCGGCGGAGTGCAACGCCGCCGCTTACGAGTATTCCGTCCACGAGGTGGCCGACCTGTTGGGCATCAAGCTGCAGACGATCGACGACTGGAATTGCTGCGGCGCGACGGAGTACTTCAGCCAGGACGAGCTGACGGCCTGCGCCGTGATCGCCCGCAATCTGGCTTTGGTCGAGCCTCAGCTTCATCAGCTCGTGGCCCCGTGCGCCGCCTGCTATCTGAACCTGAAGAAGACGGACAAGTTGATGGCCGATCATCCCGAGATCGGCGCCAAGGTCAACGAGTGTCTGGCCGCCGGCGGGTTGAAGTATCAACCGGGTCGGGTGACGGTCCGCCACATGCTCGACGTCATTGTCGACGACATTGGCGAGACGGCCGTTCGCGACAAGGTGGTCCGGCCGCTGAAGGGCCTTCGGCTGGCGCCTTACTACGGCTGCCAGGTCGTCCGCCCGATCGACAACGGCGACAGCACCGAATATCCGATGAAGATGGACCGGCTGCTCGGATGGCTCGGGGCCGAAGTGGTCGACTATCCGGCCAAGGCGCATTGTTGCGGCGGCCATATGACGCAAATCAGCGAGCCGCAGGCGTTCGAGTTGATCCGCCGGCTGTTGTTCTCGGCCCAAGAGGCCGGGGCCGACATCATCGCCTGCATGTGCCCGATGTGCCAGTTGAACATGGACGGTTACCAAGGCCGAGTGAACAGCCACTTCGGCACCGATTACCGCCTGCCGATCATCTACTTCACGCAACTCGTCGGACTGGCCTTTGGCATCGAGCCGCGGAAGCTCGGCTTCGGCAAAGAACTGGTCATGGCGATGCCCGTGCTGAAGGCGAAGCTGGATGGGCAGTTGATAGGGATTTAGGGATTTCGGGATTTGGGGATGGGAATCTGAGCTGTTTCGAGGGCCGGAAATGTGAGTGACGGGTT
>JBDKUC010000164.1:0-10193 GCA_039679885.1 Thermoguttaceae bacterium
GTGGGCCGTCGCTTGGGTCGGGCATGCCATCCAGCAGAATCAACTCCGCCTGCTCACGATAATTGAACGGGCTGCCGAGGCAGAGAGCCTCGGTCTGGCAGTTTGTCTTGCCGCCGCGATCGCAGTCGGCCTCAGCCCGAGCGTGAGGCGTGCTTTTACTGCCCAATCCGACGCGGGAGAGGAAGAACTCGAACGATCGGCTGCCACCGCCGGCCGCCAGCGTGGCGCTGGTCATAATGACCGTAGGCACCTTGGCGAACAGGTGGTCGCGGAGGATCGGGCCGACGTCGACGGGCGCGGCGCTGAGCGTGATCCGCTGCCGACTGCGACCGCCGCTCTGCTCGATCCAATAGACCGAGTCGGCAAGGCTCTGGGTCCGCCAGTCCTCGATGCCCAGGCCGATCGTTTCGAGCCGGTTGGCTGCGGCGTGGAAATCTTGCCGTTCCTCGGGCTTCTCGATCTCCTTGGCTTCGCGGCGAAGCGTTGCGACGAGCCTCGCCATCTTCTCGCTCAGCGGGTTGGCGACGATCGCCGGGCGGCGGACCCGTCCGTTGCCCTTCGGTTGCTCGGTCAGCCAGCGGCCGACGCTGTCGAAGAAATCGGTCGCCCGCTCGCGGCACTCCCAAACTTCCTTCTGCGCGTCCCTGAGCTTGTGATGCACCAGGAGCCCGCGGTTCGACCGGTCGTTATAGAGCCTCCGCAGCGTGTACTCGACCTGGCCGGCGGTGACGTTCAGCCCCAGGTGGTCGCCGGCGACCGCCTCGATCTGATGGGCCTCGTCGAGAATCGCGACGTCATATTTCGGCAGCAGGCTCACCTCCTCGCGGCGGAGCGCAAGATCGGTGAAGAACAGCGCGTGGTTGACCACGAGCACCTGGGCGTTCTGCATCCGCCGCCGGGCTTTGTAGTAGAAGCACTTGCCGTACATCGGGCACTTGCGGCCCATGCAGTTCCCGTGATCGCTCGCCACTTCGTCCCATACGGCCGGCAGGGGGCGAAAATCGAGGTCGGCCAGCGATCCGTCGGCCGTCTGCGTCGACCAGGCGCGAAGCCGGCGTAGTTGTTCGAGTTCCTCCGAGTCGTTGAAGAGGCTCGTCGCTCGGCCCAGCGCGCTCTCGAGCCGCCGCAGACTCAGGTAGTTGCCGCGCCCTTTGACCAGCACGGCCGAGAACTCGACCGGAATGACGCTCCGCAGCAACGGAATGTCCTTCTCGATGAGTTGCTCCTGGAGGCTGATCGTGTGCGTCGAGACGACCACGCGGCGCGGCGGGGCAGGGGAATCGGTTGGCCGGGAAGACGCATCCGGGGTCGATCCGGCAGCCGACTTGCCGCCAAGCGTCGTGAGAATGGCGGGCGTCAGATAGGCAAAACTCTTACCGACGCCTGTCCCTGCCTCGACGGCCAAGTGATGCCGATCGGCGATCGCCCGCTCGACGGCCTCGGCCATGGCGAGCTGCTCTTGGCGGTGCTCGTAGTTCGGCAGCCGTGCAGCGATTCGCCCGCCGGGCCCCAGAATGTCGCTCGGAGTAAGCATACGTAAAGGATATCGGAATCGCGGGATGCCGGGGAGGGGAACGGCCAAAGCTCGAAGCCCGAAGCTCGAAATCCGAAATTTCGTGTTTTGGATTTTGGATTTCGGATTTCGAACTTTTTCTGCTATATTGTCGGCCAAGGAGGGCTGGCCGATGCCGATCGAATTCCGTTGCACTCGGTGCGGGAAACTATTGCGAACTGGGGACGGCACTGCGGGGCGTCAGGCCCAGTGTCCCGTGTGTGGAACGATCGGCACGGTGCCGGGCGGGACGCCAACGCCGGAGACGACCACGCCTTCGCTGGCGGCCTCGCAAGACGCCGTCGCGCCGATGGGCGGATCGGCCGACGACGCTGCCGGTCAGCCGCCGCTCGGCAACCAATCGGCGTTCCAGCCGCTCGGCTACGAAGTTGCACCGCCTCAGCCGCAACCCGGCGTGGCAGAGCGGGTCTTGGGCCCGGCCATGGCGATGCTCGTCATCGGTTGGGTGACGTTCGTGCTTTCCTTGCTGGCAATGATCTATTGGATCGTCGTGGTCGCGGCCCTTTCCTCGAACATCCCCTTGGAAGGCGTGCCGGCGAACGGCCCCGAACGCGGCCAAGCGATGATGGCCGGCGTCGCAATGATCGTCGTGTGCGTCATCTGGGCGGCCCTATCGATTCTGATTCTGATCGGCGGGCAACGGATGAGAAGACTGCAGAGCTACGGACTCGCCATGACCGCGGCCATTGTTGCGGTCATTCCTTGCATCGCGCCTTGCTGCCTGCTGACGCTGCCGTTCGGCATTTGGGCACTCATCGCCCTGAATGATCCCTCCGTCAAAGCCGCGTTTCGCCACTAGACCTCTGGCATGGACAACGCACCCGCCAATGCGGTTGACGCCATCTCCGCTCCGCGTTTGCGAGAGGGGCAGCCGGGCGTCATACCTCGCTGCGCTTGCTCAGCAAGCATGGCGTCCATCGGTCACCAGGTGCAGCCTCAGCGGCGAACCGTGGTGGTTCTTGTGCTGTTGGCCGTCGCCGTGCTGGTCTTTCTCTGGCGGTTCGATCCGGCGAAGGGCGGGCTGCCGTTGTGCAGCTTTCACGTGATGACCGGTTTGAATTGTCCCGGCTGCGGGGCCACCCGGGCGACCCACGAACTGCTCAACGGCCGGCTGGCGGCTGCCTGGCGGCTGAACGCCCTCTGGGTGCTCGGCTGGCCGGTGGCCGCCTACGTGATTGTCTCGGAACTGCGGCTGCTCTGGGGCCGCCGTCCGCTGCCGGGCGATCTGCCGCGTCAGCCTTGGTTCTGGATCTCGGTCGCCGCGGCCGCCATCGTGTTTTTCGTCGTGCGTAACTTGCACTCGCTCACCCATCTTCTCTCGCCATGGAGATGACCGACGATGGCCATTGAATTTCACTGCACCAATTGCGGAAAGCTGCTTCGGACGGAGGACAAGACGGCAGGGCGGCAGGCGCAGTGCCCCGACTGCGGCGCGGTGATGACCGTGCCCGGCGGCGCATCGCCGGGCGACAAGGCGTTCGCCGCCGATCAGCAGCGGTCCCCGCTGCCCGCACATCCTCCGACGCTGGACATTAGCGACGTCCTGGGGCGCACGTGGGAAGTCTTTCGGGACAAAATGAGCCTCTGCGTTCTGGTGGCCCTGGTCCCGAGCATCGTTAGCATCGCACTCGCTTTTGGACTTTACATCTTCTACATCGCCTTCGCCTTTGTCGCGAGAGACGGAGCGGCCGCAAGATTGTTGCTCTATCTGGGCACGGCTGCCGTCTCCTTGATCGTGGCCTGCCTCATGGTGATGCTCGTCCGCGTCTTCCTAAAAATCGCCCGGGGACAAGAGGCGAGCTTCAGTGACGCGATCGTCTTCGACGGAACGACGTTGATAGCGTTGCTCACGGCTGTCGCGTATGGGTTGGTGGTCCAGGTCGGCCTCGTGTTTTGCATCCTGCCGGGCCTCATTCTGATGGCCATGTTCTATCCCTGCGTGGCACTTGTCATCGACCGCCGCCTGGGCTTCGGCGATGCATTCACAACCGCGATGAAGATGACCGTTGGGAACCGAATGAGCGTGTTCTTCATCTGGCTGCTCGCGAACATTGGCGCCAGCGTCGTCAACACATTGACCTGCGGCTTAGGCAGCATCATCACCACCCCGTTTCTTTCGCTCCTTTACGCGATGGTCTATTTGACGCTCGCAGGAGAACGCACCGCGGAGCAGTCGAAACCGACCTCGATCCCCTAGTCCGCATTTCTCACCGAGGCGTAGGGTGGGTCAAGCAAACCAAGGCGATGGTGGGGCTTCCGTCGCGGCAACTCGTTCTGCAAATCGACAGAGTGCAAATCACCGTTGATTGGTTTGCGAAGCCCCACCATGTATTTGCGACGTCGACCCACCCTACGGTGAGAATTGCGGACTAGTTGATGTCTCAAACAAATGTTGACTCATGGGCGCCATGCTTGCTAAGCGAACGCAGCGAGACAGCAAGCATGCTTACCGCTTCGTCATGCCCACGACAAGCGTGGGACATGGCACCCCGACTTCTCCATCTTCCGCATGACAAATACTATCGTTACGGACTGCTAACGATGACCGACGCCCGCCGTTGCCTCGCCCTTCTGTTGTGTCTTGTGGCCGTCTCGCCCGCGCTGGCCGCCGAGCGCCATGGCAACCATACGGCGGCGGAGTTCCAGCGGCATGTGCAGGCGGTGAAGAAGAAGCTGCCGGGCGATGGGTTCACCGTCGTCGTCGCGCCGCCGTTTGTGGTCATCGGCGACGACGAGCCGGCCGAGGTGCGGCGACGGACCAAGGACACGGTCGAGTGGGCGGTTGCGAAGCTCAAGGCGGCCTACTTCCCGCGCGACCCGACCGACATCCTCGACATCTGGCTCTTCAAGGACCGGGAGAGCTACGAGACGAACGCCGCGAAGCTGTTCAGGACCAAGCCGGATACGCCCTACGGATACTTTTCTGCCGCCGACAAGGCCCTGGTGATGAACATTTCGACCGGCGGCGGGACGCTCGTCCACGAGATCGTGCATCCGTTCGTCGCGGCGAACTTTCCGCGATGCCCCGCGTGGTTCAACGAGGGCCTTGGCTCGCTCTACGAGCAGTGCGGCGAGGAGAACGGCGACATCCACGGTTACACGAACTGGCGTTTGCCCGGCCTGCAAAAGGCGATCCTCAAGCATCGGGCGCCGTCGTTCAAGACGCTCTGCTCGACGAGCGACGACGAGTTCTACAACAAGGACCGGGGGACGAATTACGCCCAGGCCCGGTACCTCTGCTACTACCTCCAGCAGCGAGGCCTTCTGCGGAAGTTCTATCGCCGGTTCCGGGCCGAGAGCCAGAAAGACCCGACCGGCTATGAGACGCTCCAAAAGGTCTTGGGGCGGAACGACATGGCCGAGTTCCAGAAGGACTGGGAAGCGTACGTGCTGAAACTCCGGTTCGAGTAGCCGGCCGGTGATCCTGCGTCGTCTCAAAACGAGCGGGCGCCCACCACGCCCTTTCAGGGCGTGCCACCCATCGGAATTCCAACAAGGTATTCACAGCACGCCTTCGGCGCTCGCGTCCGCTCGCTGGACTCCGCTGCGTCGGGCGCATACGATTCCTTGTCAATTCTCGTCCACTCAGGTCCAGGGCCAATCAGGTTCTTGGTGGGGCTCGCTTCGCTCGACCCACCCTACGGTCGAAAACTGATCGGCCCTCCACCCAAGTCAAGGTCCTTTATTCCGGAGAGGACGCATGACACTCGAGGATATTCTCAGCGTGAAAGGGCGCACGGTCCACTCGATCTCGGGCGAGGCCACGCTCCAGGACGTGGTCGCCCGGCTGATGGAGCATCGCATCGGGTCGTTGGTGGTCGTCGAGACCGACGCGTCGGGGCATGACGAGCTGGTCGGCATCATCACCGACCGAGACATTCTCTACGCCACGATGGCCGGCAAGCCGCCGTTGAGCGACGTAAAGGTGGCCGCGGTCATGTCGACGGGGCTGGTCACCGCCGCGCCCGAGGACGAGGTCGAAGACGCGATGGGCGTGATGACGGACCGCCGGATCCGTCACCTGCCCGTGCTCCGGGAAGGCCGGCTCGCCGGGATCATCTCGATCGGCGACGTGGTCAAGGCCCAGCACGACCGGCTCGCGCTCGAGAACCGCTGTCTGAAAGACTACATCGCCGGGTAGCAGGGCGTGGCGATTCAAGGGGGCCGACGTGCCGTCGGCCGCTAAACGAAGGCGTCGCGGGCCGTAGGACGGGTTTCTTAACCCGTCCAGTCCTCAAGGGACGGATTAGGAAATCCGTCCTACGGTTTCTCGGTTGCGTTTCAACCGCTACGGCAACTGGAAGAGCGATTGGCTTTTCACGACGGCGTAGTCGTCCGGGAACGTGTGAAACGTTTGGACCAAGAGCGTCCGTTGCCTGGCCTCGAAATTGATGTAGCTCAGGGCACCGAGCGGAAGCCGGCCGCTGGAGTCGAAGCGGTGCAACATGCCGCGCTGCTGGCCGTCGGCCGCCAGCTCCTGCTGATAGGTCCAGAAGACCTCGGGCTCGGTCGGTTCGAGCTGAAAACTCATCTGATAGCGGATGCCGCCGCGGCACTCGACATGGTCGCTTCGCTGTCCTTTGAGGCCGTAAGCGATCAGCCGCCGCGACTTGGGCAACGGCTGCTGGGCCGACGCGGCGACCTCGGTGAGCGTGAGGCCTGCGTGACGCCAAGTGACCACGTGGCCAGCTCCGGTGACGTCGATTTTGGCGGTGTACGCCCCGCGTTCGACGGTGCAAGTTTGAAAGACCTCGAACAACTCGGGATGAAGCGGACGCCCGTAAAGCTGAAAGGTCAACTCCGCCACTCTCGGTCGGACGGTCAGCACGCCAGCACCTCCTTGATGCGAACTTCCCCTTGCGGGGCTACGAATCCAATCGCGTTGCCGCCATTATACGTCCGAGTGCCGCGGATCGAAAAGGGCGCTTCGAGCGCGGCCGCGATGATTGCGAAGTTGTTCCGTCATCCGTAGGGTGCGTGCTTGCAGCACGCGTCATTTGTCAACAGGTCGCGTGGTTGCAAGCAACCACCCTACGGCGAAATCGCCGCCTAAAGGCGGGACTACGAACGACTCTGCTCACGACAAGCAAGTCGCGTGGTTGCAGGCAACCATCCTACGGTTGCCGGGCGACAGCGTTGCTAGCGCCGCCGCCAAGGGGTAGAATCGTTGTTTCGGCGCTCGTTCGACGCCGCTCGCGCAACCGTCGGTCATTGCTTCAGAATCCACACCGTTCCATGCCCCGCTATAACCCCGCCGTCATCGAGCCGAAGTGGCAAAAATCTTGGGAAGATAACCATACGTTCGCTTGCCCCAGGTTGCCTAAGGCACGCAAGCTCTACGTCCTCGACATGTTCCCGTATCCGAGCGGCGAAGGTCTCCACGTCGGGCATCCCGAGGGCTACACGGCCACCGACATCGTCTGCCGCTTTAACCGGATGCGGGGCGCCAGCGTCATGCACCCGATGGGCTGGGACGCCTTCGGACTGCCGGCCGAGCAACACGCCAAGAAGACGGGCACGCATCCGCGGGCGACGACCGAACGGAACATCGCCACGTTTCGCCGCCAGTTAAAGATGCTCGGCTTCTCCTACGACTGGGCCCGCGAGTTGGCCACCACCGACGTTGCCTACTTCCGCTGGACGCAATTCATCTTCCTCGTGCTCTTCGACACCTGGTTCGACTCGGCCCAACAGCGCGGCCGCCCGATCGCCGAGCTGCCCATCCCCGCGGAAGTCGCGGCCGAGGGCGAAGCGGCCGTCGATCGCTATCGCGACGAGCACCGCTTGGCCTATCAACTCGAAGCCCCGGTGAACTGGTGCCCGGCGCTGGGGACCGTCCTGGCCAACGAGGAAGTCACCGGCGGCGTGAGCGAGCGCGGCGGGCATCCCGTCACGCGGCTGCCGCTCCGCCAGTGGATGTTGCGAATCACGGCTTACGCTGACCGGCTTGAAAAGGACCTGGATCAGCTCGACTGGTCCGAAGGGATCAAGCTCCTTCAACGCAACTGGATCGGCCGCAGCACCGGCGCCGAAGTCGACTTCTACATCGGAGGTGAGGGGCGAGGGACGAGGGACGAGGGGCGAGGGCTGGGCACTTCAGTGCCCAGTAAGTCATCCTCCGAAGCGGCGAACACGGCGTTCGCCACCTGGAAGCGCAGCCGCGCGAAGACTGGTTTCCCCAAGAAACCCGGCGACGATGTCTTGCGGATCTACACGACCCGGCCCGACACGCTCTTCGGCGCCACCTACATGGTGATTGCGCCGGAGCACCCGATGGTCGAGCGGCTCACGTCGCCGGAGCAGGCGGCGGCCGTCCGCCAGTATTGCGAACAGTCGGCCCGCAAAAGCGACCTCGACCGCACCGACCTGGCGAAGGAAAAGACCGGCGTTTTCACCGGCTCATACGCCATCAACCCAGTCAACGGCCAGCCGATCCCGATCTGGGTGGCCGATTACGTGCTCATTAGCTACGGCACCGGGGCCATCATGGCCGTGCCAGCCCACGACACGCGGGACTTCGAGTTCGCCACGCAGTTCAAGCTGCCGATCATCACGGTGGTCGAGGAAAAGTCGGCAGTGGGCAGTGGGCAGTGGGCAGCGGGCAGCGGGCAGGACTCGAATCCCCAATCGCCAATCCCCAATCTCTTTACCGGCGACGGCGTTGCGGTCAACTCCGGTCCGTACACCGGGCTGACGACGCCCGAGTTCAAGCGGAAGATTGCCGAGGATTTGGCCGCGCAGGGCGTTGGCCGCGCGGCGGTGAACTATAAGCTCCGCGACTGGCTCTTCAGCCGGCAGCACTTTTGGGGCGAGCCGTTCCCGATCTTGCACGAGCTGGACGGCGACGGGCGTCCGACCGGCCGGATGCGGGCGGTCGAGCCGCAGGAATTGCCAGTCGACCTGCCGGCCAAGATGACGTTCGACGCGAAGCACGACGAGCCGACGCCGCCGTTGGACAAGGCCCCGGAGGACTGGCTCTACGTCACCCTCGATGGGAAACGCTACAAGCGCGAGACGAACACAATGCCGCAATGGGCCGGCTCGTGCTGGTATTACTTGCGGTTCCTCGACCCGAAAAACGGCAAGACGCTCGTCGATCCCGAGGTCGAGAAGGCGTGGATGCCGGTCGATCTCTACGTCGGCGGGGCGGAACACGCCGTGCTGCACCTGCTCTACGCCCGGTTCTGGCACAAGGTGCTCTACGATCGCGGCTACGTGAGCGGCCAGGAGCCGTTCCAGAAGCTCGTCAACCAGGGGATGATCCTCGGCGAGAACAACGAGAAGATGTCGAAGAGCCGCGGCAACGTGGTCAATCCCGACGAGGTCGTCCGCGAGTATGGCGCCGACTCGCTGCGGCTCTACGAGATGTTCATGGGACCGTTGGAGGCCGTCAAGCCGTGGAGCATGGACGGCGTCAGCGGCGTCCGCGGCTTCCTCGATCGCGCCTGGCGGATGATCATCGACGATCGGGCCGAGTCGGTCTCGCTCAACGCGGCGGTCAAGGACGTCGCGCCCGACGCCGAGCAGAACCGCATGTTGCACAAGACGATCAAGGCCGTGACGGCCGACGCCGAGCAGATGTCGTTCAACACGGCGATCGCCCGGATGATGGAGTTCACGAACTTCTTCCTCAAGCAGGAGGTTCGTCCGCGCGAGGCGATGGAGCGGTTCGTGCTGTTGTTGGCGCCGTTTGCGCCGCACATGGCCGAGGAGCTTTGGCAGGCTTTGGGTCACCCGAACACGCTCGCCTACGAGCCGTGGCCCAGCTACGACGAGGCGGCGATCAAGGAAGACACCGTCGAGATCCCGGTCCAGATCTGCGGCAAGCTGCGGGGCCGGATCGCCGTTCCCACCGGCGCCGACGCCGCCACGATGGAAACCGCCGCCCGGGCGGAACCGAAGGTGGCCGAGTTGCTCGCCGGCCGCAACGTGGTCAAGGTGATCGTCGTGCCGGGGCGAATGGTGAACTTTGTGGTCAAGTAGTGGACTCATCACGCTCATCGTACTCATCACGCTCCGCGTGATGCCGGTGTTGTTCGAGGGCGTGCCGCAGCCGGGCATCACGCGGAGCGTGATGAGTACTTTACGCCAACCAGGATTCGCTCATGGCTCTGGAACCCAACCACGTCTACCAAGGCGATTGCATCGAGCGGCTCAGCGACGTCGAGCCGGGCAGTGTCGACATGGTTTTCGCCGATCCGCCGTTCAACATCGGCTACCAGTACGACGTCTACCACGACGAGCGAGCGGATCACGACTATCTCGACTGGAGCCGGGCGTGGATGACGGGCGTCGGCCGGGCCTTGAAACCGGACGGCACCTTCTGGCTGGCGATCGGCGACGAGTACGCCGCCGAGCTGAAGCTCATCGCCCAGCGCGACTGCCGTTTCACTTGCCGCAGTTGGGTCATCTGGTACTACACGTTCGGCGTCAACTGCAAGCGGGGGTTCAGCCGCTCGCACACCCATCTGTTCCACTTTGTCAAAGACCCGGCCCGATTCACGTTCAACGCCGACGACCCGGCTGTTCGCGTGCCGTCGGCCAGGGCGTTGGTCTACGGCGACAAGCGGGCGAACCCGAAGGGCCGGCTGCCCGACAACACGTGGATCCTCCGTCCGCA
>JBDKUC010000137.1:0-4643 GCA_039679885.1 Thermoguttaceae bacterium
GGACTGGCCAACTGCCGCTGGGCCAACGCGCGAGACGCCCTGACGGATGCCACGGCTGTGTCGCAGGGTCGGAAATGCACGTTGCTCTCCGGCATGATGGAAATCACTTACCGGAGCGGCGCCAGAGTGATCCTCGAGGGGCCGTGCGACTATCAGGTCGATCCCGCCGGCGGCTACTTGCGCCTGGGCAAGTTGACCGCCAGAGTGGAGAAATCCGAAAAGCGAAATCCGAAATCCGAAAATCGCTCTCCCCTCTCCCCTCTCCCCTCTCCCCTCTTCACCGTCCGCACTCCCACAGCCACGGTGACTGACTTGGGCACGGAGTTCGGCGTTGAAGTGGACGCGCGGGGCGACGCCGCCGCGCATGTGCTCCAAGGCAAGATCGAAGTGCGGCCGGCCGTGGGGGACCGAGGCGCGCCCGCGAAACATGGCGACGCGTCAGACGTCGCAGGCAATCGCCCGATTCGGCTCGTCGTCGGCCAATCGGTCCGCGTCGTCAAGGACGCCGACGGCCACAAGCTACACAGTGTCCCCGGCAAAGCCGATGCCGCGGCGTTCCCCGCCCGTCCCGGCCACTTGGCCGAGTATGTCCAGCAGCAGCGTTCCGGGCTTTTCCGCCGCTGGCAAGCGTACAGCGAGGAACTGCGAAAACGCGGGGACCTGCTGGCCTATTATGATTTCCAGCCCGACACCGGCGAGCCGCTGGCCGTCCGGAACCGCGCCGCGACCGGCCATGCCTTCGACGGCTGGATTCGCGGCGGCAACTGGGGCGTCGGCAGTCTCCCCGGCAAGTGGGCGGTGCGTTGCACCAAGCCCGGCGACGGCGTCCACGTGGAGCTTTCCGCCAAGTGTCGGCAAATCACGATGGCCCTGTGGCTGCGGGTCGATGCACTGCCCAAAGACGAAGACCGGGAGTTCGGCCTGTTGATGTCCGACGGCTGGAGCGGATCGGGCCGGACGCATTGGACCATCCGCAGGGACGGGACGGTTTGGCTCAGTTTCACAGGGCTGCCGACAGGGGATGCCGGGAACCTCGGCCAGTCGTCCGTCACCGTCGGCAAGAACGACCTTGGACGATGGCGCTTTCTGGCGGTCGCCAGCGATCTGGCCCAGGGCAAGACCCGCTTCTATGTCGATGGCGCCTTGGCCGCCGAAAAAGCGTTTGCCGCTTCCGATTCGGCCGAGTTCGACATCGGTCCGGCCATGATTGGCAATTGGAACGACATGGGGCAGCCCCCGGCCGACAACCGGGTTCTTTCTGGCTGCGTCGAAGAAGCAATGCTGTTCCGCACGACGCTTTCGGAGAAAGAAATCCACTGGCTCTTCCGCCGTGGCGGGCTTTCCCGCGACGGAGGCAATTCCGCCACACCAGACAAACCCGTCGAGTCCCTGGGCGCCAAATGAAGCAACCCGGAACAGACCGAAATCATTGTGTGTTCTTGCGTCGTTGGTTGTCGAGTTTCAATCCCGTTTCTTCACAAGGAGTTCACCACATGTTATCACGAGTCTCTCTGTTCTGTGTGTTCGTGGCGGCGGCGGCCTATGCTGCAACCGCAAACGCCGAGCTGGTGCTTTACTCTGACTCGTTCACCCGCTCGGGCGCGCTCAACGGCACGACGCCCGACGTCGCTGTCGGACAATATGGCGCCAGCGCCACCGCCACTTGGGTCTCCTCCAGCTACGCAACCGGCGATGGGGCTGCCGCCACCATCGACGCGTCGTCGGCGGGAAACGGCCGGAACATGGGATTGGCGTTTACGCCAGAGTCGGGCCACGTCTACACGTTCTCGGCCGCGATCAGTTGCTCCTACGCCACGAATAGCGGAAACTGGGCGGCCATGGGCTTCAGCACATACCTCGACACCGGCAATTACGCGTATTACGACGACCAGAAGATGCAGCCCTATGGTTGGGCGCTGTTCCGAAACGTCGCCTCGTCGACCACCATGAACCAGTCGTTCACCTCGGGGCTGAATGGCGGCGCCGACATCGGAATGGACTCCGGCACGCTTCAGGTTCAACTGGTTCTGGACACCACCCCCAGCCTTTGGACCGAGACGTGGATCGTCAACGGGGTCGTGCAGCGGGGCCCCGTCGCGCTGGGCGACAGCAGCAACCCGACGATCAACTATCTGTCCTTCGGCGCTTCCGACCATACGAAGGCCACGATCGACAACGTGCAATTGTCGGTGGACGCCGTTCCCGAGCCGTCGACGCTGGCCCTTCTGGCTTGCGGCGTGGCCGGACTGTTGTGCTACGCATGGAAAAAGCGGAGCTAGTTTCCAGGGTTGCGGATCTCCTGGTTGGCTGTTCCAGAGTTGCCGCGAAAAGCACTTCGCGGCAACTCCTGGAACGCCCTTTCGAGCGAATGCTGCACGTTCGTTCTGTCAGATGAAGGAGGGGCTTCGTATCACCGACGGAACGGGCAACACGTTCCTGATCGGCGAGAAGCACGCGTGGAACGATCCGCAGAAAGCCCCGGAGCAAGGCGCCCTCCGGCGGATGATCGACCTGCTGCGCCACCGTGAGCCCGACGGCGAGGATAGGTGCTTTCCTGGCGTCGCCGGGAGCCGTGTTTCTCACTCTTTCGCGACTTGGCCACGATCTGGGCCTCGCCTTAGTCCTGCGGACGCTCACTTGCTCTGCCCGAGCGGAACGTGTACAACCTTCGCTTGACTGGCCCCACGAACGGCACACCTGCCTACGGTGGGAGATTCAATACGAGCTACGTCATGAAAGCAGCCCGACTCTTGTTGTTCTGCTGCACGGTGTTGCCGATCCAGACGCTTCCCGCCCTGGCCGAAGCGGAAAGGGCCGTTCAGGTTGCCTTGCCGCCGGACGCCGACGGCGTCGTCCGGAACATTGCGAAGCTGCTGGGCGACCAGATCAGCCGCCGTTGCGACGCCAAGGTGGTTGCGGCAGGGAAGGCCCAGCTCACCGTGCAGTTGGCCGTCGAGCCTGGGATCGGGACCGAAGGGTTTCGGATCTCCGAGGGGCCGGGCGACTCGATTCGCATCGTCGGCAACGATCCGCTCGGCCTGCTCTACGGCGTCGGCAAGTTCTTGCGCACTTCGCGATACGACGAGGGCGGATTCACGCCGAGCCGCTGGCGCGGCCGAAGCGTGCCCGAGTGTTCCTACCGCGCCATTTACGCCGCCACGCACTTCATGAACTTCTACGAGGCGGCGCCGATCGACGACGTCCGGCAATACGTCCAGGAACTCGGCCTCTGGGGCGCCAACACGCTCGTTCTCCATTTCCCGACCTGGCAATTCGACGGTTTCGACGACCCCAAGGCGCTAAAGAATCTCCAGCGAATTAACGACCTGTTCCGGGCCGCCAAAGCCGTCGGCCTCCGAGTCGGGTTGATCCAATGTCCCAACCAGGGCTTCGCCAAGGCCCCGGCCTCGATTCGAGCCGCCAAGTATCCGGACGGTCTCGGCCGCCGCGGCACGCTCGGCGTCAATTGCTGCCCAAGCACACCGGCAGGGCACGCATATCTGGCCAAACTCTACGGCCAGTTGTTCGATCAGTTCAAGGACACCGGACTCGACGGCCTCGTGAGCTGTCCCTATGACGAGGGCGGTGGCGGCTGTCCGGAGTGCTGGCCCTGGGGCGCCCGAGGCTATCCGCGGCTGTCGCGCGATCTGGCGATGGCGGCGCGAAAAACCTATCCACAACTGAAAGTGGTTCTGTCCACCTGGGTCTATGACACGCCTCCGGCCGGCGAATGGGAAGGGCTCGCCGCGTTCCTGAAGAACGATCGTGCATGGCTCGACTACGTCATGGCCGACGCGCACGAGGATTTCCCCGCGTTTCCACTCAAGCACGGCGTGCCGGGCGGGCGGCCGCTGGTGAATTTTCCCGAAATCAGCATGTGGGGACGCTCGCCGTGGGGCGGCTACGGCGCCAATCCGCTGCCCGGTCGCCTCGAACGCCTGTGGCGACAGACGGGCGGAAAGCTCTCCGGCGGGCTGCCTTACTCCGAAGGCATCTACGAAGACATCAACAAGGCCATCTGTCTCCAGCTTTATTGGGACCCGCAGCGATCGGCCGCTGAAACGGTCCGGGAGTACATCGCCTTCGAGTACTCGCCCGACGCCGTGGACGAGTTGCTCGCGGCGGTGCGTCTCTTGGAAACGACTTGGAAAGACGGCCGCCTTGCCGCGGATTGCGAGGAGGCCCATCGGCTGGCGGTTCAGGCCGAAAAGAAACTTACGCCGCAGGCGAAGGCGGCCTGGCGCTGGCGGATCTTCCTTCTCCGGACGGTCATCGACAGCGAACGCTACCGTCGCGGCGGAAAGGTGAAAGGCCCGGTCCTAAAAGCGGCGTTCGACGAGTTGACGCGGATCTACCACGCCGGCCAATCGTTCGACTGGGTGCGGCCGCCCGTCGTTGTGCCGTAGTGCTTGTCGCGTTCCGCTGCCGGTCCCCTCCCCCTCCGGGAGAGGGCCCGGGTGAGGGCAGCTCCGTGAAAAACGTCTTCCCGTGTTCGTGTGGCGGCCGTGAGCCCTCACGCCCTGCCCCTCTCCCAATGGGCGAGGGGAGTGTTGAGACAGGCTCGGTCGTGAAAGTATCTCAGACCAACGGTGACTTACGGGTGCCATGCTTGCTAGGCGAGCGCAGCGAGACAGCAAGCATGT
>JBDKUC010000332.1:0-7279 GCA_039679885.1 Thermoguttaceae bacterium
TTCACGTGCTTCGTGATCGGCCAGCTCGCGGCGGCGGCGAGCATCGACAGGAACGTCGTGAGGACCACGAGCGGCATGCTGATGCCGTCCACGCCGAGGAGGTACTCGATGCCGAAGGCGGGGATCCAGGCGTGGTTCACCGTGTTCTGCATTCCGGACATGCCGATCGCGAAGTTGCCGACCTTGCCCATCGGCGCCGCCAGCCATAGCGTCAGAACGAACGTCACCACGGTGATGAAAAGCGAGAACCGCTTGAACGCCTGGTCGCTCGCGCGAGGCGCCAGGCACAGGACAATCGCCCCGAACGCGGGCAGGAAGATCACCATGCTCAGGAGCCACGTGAGCACAACTTCGGGATTCGATAGGGTCGGCATTTTGTTTAGCTGCTACTCTTGTTCCCTGGAAAGCTGCGTCCCAGGTCGCGGAACCGCAGTCAATTGCCCGCGACCACTGGTCGCGGCTTTACATGGCAAACGCGTAATTCCAGTACAAACTCATCAAAACGAACATGCCCACGGTGCCGGCGACAATCCAGACGACGTACTGCCGGATGTTGCCGGTCTCAATGGCCCGCAACCGCAGGCCGAACCCGTAGGTCCACTGGGCGAGGACGTTCACAAAACGATCGACGAAGACGCGATCGATCCAGTCGTCCAATCGGGCGATGGCGGCCACGGTGCGGGCCGTGCCGTCGACGGCCCAGTCGATCCCCCGGCCGTCGAACGCCGCCACCCAGCCGGAGATGCGATGCACCGGCCGGATCAGGCAGTTCGCGTACAGTTCGTCGAACATCCATTTCCGGGCGATGAAGTGATAGAGCCGGGGGAACATGCGGCACACCTCGGCCGGGTCGAGCTTCCGCAGACCATAAAACAGCGTGGCGACGATGAAGCCGATCAGGGCCACGCCGAACGCCGCCCATTCGGCCGGCGCCGCGACGCCGTGGGCTTCCGGATTCTCGCCGGGCATCGCGACGTTCGACCAGTACATGCCGCCGGAGACGCCCTCGGCGATTCCGGCCGGCCGGGCCTGATGCAAAAGCGACTCGAGCCCAAGGTTCGTCCACGGGATGTTCCAGCCGGCAACGACCGCGAGAAACGCGAGGATCATCAGCGGAACCGTCATCGAGCGAGGCGACTCGTGGGCGTGATAGTACACGTGGCCGTCGCGCGGGTTGCCGGCGAACGTCAGATACCAGAGGCGGAACATGTAAAACGCCGTCAATCCGGCCCCGATCAACGCGGCGTAGAAGAAGAATCCAAGCCGCGGGTTGGTCGAGCGGAACGACAGGGCCTGAATCAGAATCTGGTCTTTCGAGTGGAAGCCGCTCAAGCCGTACAACGTCGGAATGCCGGCGCCGGCGATGGCCAAGCAGCCGATCAACATCGTTAGGGCCGTGATGGGCATCTTGCGCCGCAGCCCGCCCATCTGCGGCATCTCGTTCGTGCCGCAGGCGTGAATCACCGAGCCCGAGCAGAGGAACAGGAGCGACTTGAAGAAGGCGTGCGTGAACAGATGGAACATGCCGGCCAGCCAGCCGCCGAGGCCCAGGGCCATCATCATGAAGCCCAACTGGCTGACGGTCGAATAGGCCAGCACCCGCTTGATGTCGGTCGCCGTCAGAGCGATCGTGGCCGCGATGAACAGCGTTACGCAGCCGACGCACGCGATGACCAACAGCACTTCAGGCGTGAAGACCGGATAGAACCTGCCAACCAGATACACGCCCGCGGCCACCATCGTCGCGGCATGGATCAGCGCGCTCACGGGCGTGGGGCCTTCCATCGCGTCCGGCAGCCAGACGTGCAGCGGAACTTGAGCGCTCTTGCCCACGCAGCCGCAGAAGATGCCCAGCCCGGCGATGACGAGAAGGCCGTAGCCGAGGCCCTGAGATCGCCACTTTGCAAGCCGGAGATCGGTATTGGCTTGCTTAACAAAGCGGACGATCTCGTTGCCTTCTCGCGCATCGCGAGCGATCTCACTCTGCGCAGCCGCCTTTACCATCCCGTCGGGAACTCGTAATTGGTGGTTGTTCGCAACGGTCTCGCGAACCGAAATGGCGGTCATTCCGGCCCGCTCGTCCGCCGGGTACTCGCCCTTTTTGGCGAGTCGCCAATTGGCGACTTCTGCCGGTCGCACTTGGCTGAATATGCCCGGGGCCACCGCCACGGTTCCGTCGGGCTTGCCTACGTTGTAGTCCCCGAACGAAAACGTCCCAAAACCGGCCCAGACGGCCATCAGGCCGACGATCATGCCGAAGTCGCCGACGCGGTTGACGATAAACGCCTTGTTGGCCGCGTTGCTCGCGCTCTTGCGCTCGTGCCAAAAACCGATCAGCAGGTACGAGCAAATGCCGACGAGTTCCCAGAAGACGAAGACCATCGCCACGTTGCCGGCGATCACCAGGCCCAACATGCTGAAGCAGAAGAGCGACAAGCACTGGAAGAAGCGGTGGTAGCGGCCGCGGCGGCGGACCGTGCGGCCCTCTTCGGTCGGGCCGAAGGTGTCGAACACGTCGGACAGTTCGCCGTGCATGTAGCCGGACGAGTAGACGTGGATGCACGAGGCCACCAAGGTCACCATGCAGAACATGCACAGCGTCAGGGCGTCGATGTAGTAGCCGACCGTCACTTTGAGCGAGCCGAACTCGCCGAGCGAATACCAGTCGGCGTTCAAGTGCGGCGGCGTGGCGGCGTGGCTGCCATGCCCGAGCGTCAGCGGATAATGGGCGAGCCACAAGCCCAGGCAGGCGAACGAGAGGACGCAGGCGGCGATGATCGCCGTCGTGGCCACATGGGCCGCATAGCGACCGCCCCGGCCCATCCGCGGACCGAAGAAAACGATCAGCGCGAACGACACCAGCGGCAGCAACCAGGCCGCGGCGAGCATCGACGGCAGTAGGGATTCGAGGTTCACGTCGGGGCTAGGGGCTAGGGGCTAGGGGCTAGGGCTACTTGTGTTGAAGAATTTGCTTCCGAATCTCCACTCTCCACTACCCACTCAGTTCATTCCCTCGATCCACGTCCACGGTGGCGTGGGTGTGGTAGTAGTTCAACGCAATGGCCAGGGCGACAGCCGCTTCGGCCGCGGCCAGGACAATCACGAACAGGGCGATCATGTGGCCGTCGATGCCCAGCGCGGCGGCGCCGCGGAGCGATGTGCTGCCGAAGGCGACGAAGTTCAGGTTGGCCCCGTTCAGCACCAGTTCAATCCCCATCAGCACGCCGAGCACGTTCCGCTTGGTGGCCATGCAGAGCACGCCGCAGACAAACAGGATCGCGCTGACGATCAGGTAGTGCGACAGGCCGACCGGCTGAGAAAGGATGCTCATGGTTGTTATTCCTCGACGCCGCTTGGCCGCACGCCCATCCAGGTTCGCGGCGTTATCCGCCGCCGCGCCCGGGCCAAATAGGCGGCGCCGATCAGGACGACCACCAGATGGACGGAAATGATCTCGAACGGGAGCAGGTAGCCGGCCATGCCGCCTCGCCGCACCGGGTCCGGCTCGCTGAGGCTGTCAACGCGGACGCCCATCAGCCCGAGCCCGAGTTGCTCAGTCGACGAGTAGTCTGGCGATTGTCTTCCGGGAGCTGTTAGCTCCCGGCTATTCTTGTTCGCAATGCTGGGACGCGGCAGAGTGCTCTCGCCGCGGTTGAACGTCGAGAGCGCGGCCTGAAGCAGCACGATCAGCAGCGCCCCGGCTGCGACGGTTGCCACGACCCACTGCCCCGCGCCGATTTTCATTGAGACGAACGGCCCTCGGGCGGTCAGCATAACGCCGAAGATCAACAGGACCATTGTGCCGCCGACATAGACCATCAGTTGCACGGCCCCGACGAACTCGGCGTCGGCCAGGAAGAACAGGGCCGCGACGGCCGCCAGCGACACGATCAGCCAGCAGGCCATGCGGACGATGTTGCTGCTGACGACCACGGCAACGGCCGAAAAGCAGGCCAGGGCCGCGAACACCAGGAAGTACAGCGTGTTCCAGTTCATGCCGTTGTTCATGCAAGGATGCCCAATGCTTTCAACACGTGCCGCACCAATCCCTCGGGGAAGCCGTAGCTGTAGACCATCGCGCCGGCCATCATCGCCGAGGCGATCGGGACGCAATACTTCAGGCATGTGGTCATCACCTGGTCGATCCGCAGGCGGGGCAGCGTCCAGCGGGTCCAGATCATGCAGGTGGCGCCGAGCACGGCCTTCGTGATGAAGTTGAGTGCGCCCAGCAGGTTGCCAAGCCACGTGGCGAACTCGATGCGGGTGGTAATTCCAACGCGGGACGTAACCCAGTTGCCGACGTCATTGATCCAACCGCCAACGCCCGTGGCGTTCGGCGCGAGCCCCAGCCACTGGCACACCGGCACAGGGCCGTTCCAGCCGCCGAGGAAAAGGATGCAGCCCAGTCCGCAGATCAGGAACATCGCGGCATATTCGCCCATGAAGAAGTAGACCCAGCGGAAGCCGGAGTATTCGGTCAGGAATCCGGCCACCAACTCGCTCTCGGCCTCGGGCAGGTCGAACGGAGCGCGGTTCGTATTGGCCAAGGCACAGGTGGCGAAGACAAAGAACGTGACGAAGGTGAACGGGTCGTGAAACAGATTCCAGTTCCAGAACCAGCCAGACTGGCCATTGCCGATGACGGCCAGGTCCATCGTGCCGGTGATCAGCACAATAACGACGACGGACAGGGCCAGGGGGATTTCGTAGCTGATGACTTGAGCGGCGGCGCGCATCGCCCCGTAGAGCGACCATTTCGAGCCCGAGGCGTATCCGCCCAGGATTACGCCAAAGACCTCCATGCTCGCAACCGCCAGAACGAAGAACGCAGCGATATTCAACGGCAACGCCACCCAACTGCTGACGACCTTGCCATCGGCCGCCGCGACGCTCGAGAAGGGCATCGCGAGAAAGACGCACAACGTCGCGCAAAAGCTGATATAGGGGGCTACGCGGAACAGCGGACCATCGGCTGCCGCAGGAATGAGGTCTTCCTTGCACAGCAGCTTGATGCCGTCGGCCGGCGGTTGCAGCCACCCGAAGCGACCGCCGACACGCGTCGGGCCGAGGCGATCCTGAATTCGGGCCGCCACCTTCCGCTCCAGCCAGATGAAGATGACCGCCGCACAGAGCGCCACGACCAGGCACAGCAAGCACTGGATCAGCGCAGCCGCCGTGGACGCCATCCAAGCGGGGATGGGAATCAGCCGGATCAGATCGGTCATCGAAGATGCGCTAGTCACTGGCTCGGCTCGTCTTTCTCGCGGAACCTGTCAGATCGGTCCAGAATCAGCGTCCCTAAATCCCAAATCCCCAAATCCCTCGCCCCTCGCCCCTATCGATCGATCTCTCCAAGCACAATATCCAAGGAGCCGCAGATCGACGGAATGTCGGCGATGAGCACGCCACGGCAAATCTCGCCAATCACCGAGAGATTGCAGAAGCTGCTGCTGCGAAGCCGCACACGCCACGGCACCGGCGAGCCGTCGCCGATCAGCATGAATCCCATTTGCCCCTTGGGGGCCTCCGTCTCGAGATACGCCTCTCCCTTCGGCAGCTTCCGCTTCACTTCGATCGGCTTGTCGACTTCACCGGCGGCCTGCGAGTACTTCGCCATGCCCTGCCGGATGAGATCGATCGACTGAACGACTTCGAGCATCCTCACAAAGTACCGATGCCACGAGTCGCCCACGATCGCTTCTCGCGGAATCGACGGGTAGGGATGATCGTCGGGATATCGGCCGTCGATTGGGGCGATGATGCGCCAGGTGTAGCCGTCGTACATCTCCGTGTAGAGCGGCTCGCCGTCGCGACGCAGATCCCAATCGACGCCGCACGCACGCAAGTTTGGCCCCGTCACGCCGTAGTCGAACGCCATGGCCGCCGGCAACACGCCGACGCCGGCCGTGCGCTCGATGAAGATCGCGTTGTCGGTCAGCAGCGCGTGCAAGGTCGGAATCACTGGCTCGAACTGCTTCAGGAAGGCGTCGCAACGGTCGAGCCAGCCGGTCGGAAGGTCCGCCGTCACACCGCCAGGCGTAATGTAGCTGTAGGTCAGCCGGGCGCCGCAGACCTCTTCAAACAGGTTGACGATTTTCTCCCGCTCGCGGAAGCACCACATGTAGGGAGTGAAACTGCCCAAATCCAGCCCGTAGCAGCCGGCGGCCACCAAGTGATTCGCGATGCGCCCAAGCTCGGCGATGATCACCCGCAGGTGGCGCGTCTTGTCTGAAACACGAACGCCCAGGAGCTTCTCGACCGCCAGCGACCAGCCGAGATTCATGTTCATCGCGGCCAGATAGTCGAGCCGGTCGGTGTAGGGCAAGAACTGCCGCGCGGTCAGGTTCTCGCCGATCTTCTCCGCGCACCGGTGCAGATAACCGATGTGCGGCGTCACCTCGGTCACGACTTCGCCGTCGGTCCGCAGCACCAGTCTCAAGACGCCGTGCGTGCTCGGATGCTGCGGCCCCATGTTGATGAGCATCTCGTCCGTGCGGACGTCGAACTCGACCAGCTCGGGATCGTCGGGATTCATGCGCTCGGTCAGCATCGGTTCACCTCGCCCGAATCCCGTGATACTCGGTCGGCATCTCGTAGTCTTTCCGCAGCGGGTGGCCGACCCAATCCTCGGGGCAGAGGATGCGCCGCAGATCGTGGTGGCCGAAGAAACGCACGCCCATCAGATCGAACACCTCGCGTTCGTGCCACTCGGCCGCGCTCCAGACGCCGCTGACGCTTGGCACTTCCGGCAGCGCATTCGGCCGGTCGTCTTTCCAACGCGGCAGGCGAACCTTCAGCACCAGCCGATGTCTATGAACCGTGCTCGAAAGGTGATAGATCAGCTCGACGTGCGGCTGCCAATCGACCTGCGCGGCCTTTTTCGCATCCGGCTGGAAATAGTCCACGCCCGTGATGCAGTGCAAAACGTTGAAAGCCAAGTCGGGCTCATCGAGTAGGTAGCGGGCGATCTCGGACAGGCCTTCGCCACGGACCTCGATCCACGGGTCGATCGCAGCCAGATCCTGGTTGACCACCCAGGGGCCGAAGGGGCGTGCAAGCCGGTCGCGTATTGCCTCGACGTTCATGGTGGGAACCCGTCCTGCCGCAGGCGCAGCGCTGCCGCCGCCGCCTCGCCCGATGTTGCCGGATGACGGACGGCCCGCACCCAGTCCAAGTCGCCACGACGCCAAACGTAAGCAAACCCGACCAACAAGACCGCGAAAAAAACGCCCAGGTCGATCATCGAGACGCGGGCCAGCAAATCGGCCGACGATGCGCG
>JBDKUC010000396.1:0-2706 GCA_039679885.1 Thermoguttaceae bacterium
ACGCTCTGAGCCTCCGGCGAAGGGCGTGTGACCTGATTGATGGGTGGCGATTGCTGGGTGGCACGCTCTGAGCCTCCGGCGAAGGGCGTGTGACCTGATTGATGGGTGGCGACTGCTGGGTGGCACGCTCTGAGCCTCCGGCGAAGGGCGTGTGACCTGATTGATGGGTGGCGATTGCTGGGTGGCACGCTCTGAGCCTCCGGCGAAGGGCGTGTGACTTGCCAACACGCCCTTCGCAAGCTCAGGGACGTGCCACCCAGAGACTGAAGGACGTGCCACCCAGAGACTGAAGGACGTGCCACCCAGAGACTGAAGGACGCTCCGCGAATGCCGGTACATTGACCAAAGTCCCCAAACATGCCCATAATTCGCTCATCGAGGCGGCGCGCCGCCGCTTTGTGCAACACCTGGAAGCCAAACCCCATGCGTACGAAAGCCGCCATCGCCGTCTTGTTGTCGATCCTCTGTGGAACCGCTTTGGCCCAAGAGGCCCCGACGGCCAAGCCGGCGACGAACCTCGACTGCGTCGATCCGACGATCGGCAGCGTCGGCATCATCCTTGAGCCGACCCGGCCGACGGTCCAACTGCCGAACAGCATGCTCCGGTCCTATCCGATGAAGAAGGACCAGTTGGACGACCAGATCGCGTACTTCCCGCTCACCGTGGCGTCGCACCGCATCGCCTGGGTCTTTGCGTTTCTGCCTGTCAGCGGCTCGAACCCGGCCGACCTGTGGCCGCACCGGGCAACCGTCGGGCGGGAACAGACGACGCCCTACTTCTACCGCGTCGACTTGGAAGACTCGAACGACACGGTCCAGTTTGCGCCGGCCGCGCGAAGCGGCCACTTTCAGACGGCATTCGACAGTCCGGGCAACCACTATCTGCGGTTCGGACTCCTGAATCAGGGCGGCGAGCTCCACGCCGAGGGCCGGACGATCACCGGCCGCGAGCAGTTCCAAGGCATGACGGCCTACTTGTACGGCGAGACCGACGCGGACATTTCCGAGGTCATTTATTCGCCCGACAAGCGGCAGATGTTGGTCCAGGTCGGCCGCAGTCCCAAGCGGGTCGGCTTCCGCTACGGCATTTCGTTCATCAGCGTCGAGCAGGCGAAGCAGAACCTCGAACGGGAAATTCCGAAGTGGGATTTCGAGGCCGTGAAGGACAACGCCCGGCAGGCATGGGAGAAGGTCTTCTCGCAGATCGACGTGAAGGGCGGCACCCCGGCCCAGCGCCGCGTCTTTTGGACGTCTCTCTACCGCTGCTACGAGCGGATGGTCGACATCAACGAGTACGGCCGTTACTACAGCGCCTTCGATCATCGCGTCCACGAGTCGAAGGAGCCGTTCTATGTCGACAACTGGCTCTGGGACACCTACCGCGGCCTCGAGCCGCTCCAGATGATCCTCAACCCGGAGATGGAAATGGCCAAGATCCGCTCGTACATCACGATGTACGAGCAGGGGGGCTGGATGCCGTCGTTCGCAGTCGTCTTCGGCGATTGGCCGGCCATGACCGGCAACAACTCGGCCATCTGGATCGCCGACGCCTGGTTCAAGGGCCTTCGCGATTTCGATTTCAAGAAGGCCTACGCCGGCGTCAAGAAAAACTCGATCGAGCGGACCATGATCCCCTGGGCGAAAGGGCCGGCCACCTCGCTCGACCGCTTCTACGCCGAGCACGGCTTCATGCCAGGTCTTCGGCCCGGCGAAAAGGAGACCGTCGAAAAGGTCGATCCGAACTGGGAAAAGCGGCAATCCGTCTCGGTGACGCTCGACGCCAGCTACAGCGACTGGTGCATCGCCCAACTGGCCGCCTTCGACAAGAACGACGCCGACCGGCAGTTCTTCATGAAGCGGGCGGGCAACTACAAGAACGTCTTCCGCACCGACAAGGGCTTCGTCTGGCCAAAGGACAAAGACGGCCGGTGGATCGAGTCGTTCGACCCGAAGCTCTCCGGCCGCGAATATCTGACCGAGAACAACGCCTACACGTACAACTGGGGCGTCAAGCATGACCTCAAGGGCCTCTTCCAACTGATGGGCGGCCGCGAGAAAGCCGAAGCCAAGCTCGACCAACTCTTCCGCGAGGACTTGGGACTGCCCAAGTTCAAGTTTTGGACGATCCAGCCCGACTCGTCCGGCTTGGTCGGCCAATTCGTGATGGGCAACGAGCCGAGCTTCCACATCCCGTATCTGTACGACTATCTCGGCGCGCCGTGGAAGACGCAGAAGCGGGTGCGGATGCTCCTGGACACGTGGTTCACCGACAACCTGTTCGGCATGCCCGGCGACGAGGACGGCGGCGGCATGTCGGCCTTCGTCGTCTTCTCGATGATGGGCTTCTTCCCCACGACGCCCGGCATCCCCGTCTACGCGATCAGCAGCCCGGTGTTCGACGAAGTGAGCATCAAGCTCCCCAACGGCAACGTGTTCACCGTCAAGGCGATCAACAATTCGGCCGCGAACAAGTACATCCAGAGCGCGACACTCGACGGGAAGCCCCTCGAAAAGCCCTGGTTCACGCACGCCGACCTCCTCCGCGGCGGCACGCTCGAGTTCACCATGGGCAGCCGCCCCAACCGCGTCTGGGGCAGCCGCCCCGCCGACGCCCCGCCGTCGGAGATGGATTATCAGCCGGGGCGAGAAGAGTAGAGGGAAAAGACGCTCGACCGATTCTGCCCCCTCCCTCTAGTCATTCCGCAA
>JBDKUC010000476.1:0-11169 GCA_039679885.1 Thermoguttaceae bacterium
CGCCGAGAGTCGCCGCCGCCGAAACCCAAGCCGACGACCGAAAAGCCGAAGCAGACCGAAAAGACACCGCCCTCGGAACCATCGAAGCCTTGGCTTCCGATGACGCTGACGCTGATCGGGCTCTTCGCCTCCTTGGGGGCCAACGCGTTCCTCGGCTGGCTCGTCGCTGGAATGCGCCGCCAGTTGTCGGCCGCCCATCGAGGTTCATGACGGCCCGCCGCGTCCGGCCCAGGGGCTGGCTGCTATCACGCATTCAAAAGGAGACGGAGACATGATGTTGCCATTCGCCGACCGACTCGACGCCGCCATGCGGCGTTGCCACAATCCGGTGTTGGTCGGGCTTGATCCGAGAGCGGAGAGCCTGCCCGAAGGGTTGCTGCCGCCGGGCGCTTCGACGTCGGAGAAAGCGGCGGCTTACGGCTGCTTCTGCCGCGGCGTGATCGATGTTGTCGCCCCGCTGGTCCCGGCGGTCAAACCGCAGGCCGCGTTTTTCGAGCAGCTTGGGCCGGCCGGCATGAGCGTGTTGGCCGAAGTGATCGCTTACGCAGAACAGCACGGTCTGTTGGTCATCCTCGACGGCAAGCGGAACGACATTGGCTCGACCGCCTCGGCCTATGCGGACGGGATGCTCGGCTCGGGCGGGCAGAGCGCCTGGGGCGCCGACGCGGCCACGGTGAGCCCCTACCTGGGCGATGATAGTCTACGGCCCTTCATTGACGTTGCGGTGAAACGCCGCGCCGGGATCTTCGTGCTCGTGAAGACCTCGAATCCGGGCGGCCGGATGTTCCAGGACCTCATGGCCGACGGAAAGCCGCTCTATCGCCACGTGGCCGCGTACGTCGAAAGCCAGGCCGTCGAGACCATCGGTACGGCCGGCTACGGCGCGGTGGGCGCGGTGGTCGGGGCCACCTATCCGGCTCAATTGGCCGAGCTTCGGGCCGCGATGCCGCACAGCATGCTGCTGGTGCCCGGCTATGGCAGCCAGGGCGGCACGGCCCGCGACGTGGCGGCGGCGTTTGACGCCCAGGGAGGCGGGGCCATCGTCAACAATTCGCGCGGCATCATCTTCGCCCACGCGAAGAAGCCCTACGCCGAGCGATTCGGCGCGCCACGGTGGCAGTCGGCCGTCGAGGCCGCCACGCAAGACATGATCGCCCAGCTCCGGGCGGAGACGCCCGCCGGCCGGCTCTAACCTGCGATTGTCGCTCCCCTCCTCCCTCGCTCGCGCGTCGGGCCACGTGGGTTTCACGCGGAGACGCGGAGGTCGCTTTGTCCTCGCTCGCGCGTCGGCTGTCGTCATTGTGCCACCCATCGGGGCGGTGTCGATCGTGGCGCGGCCTTGTTGCGGCCGTTCGCCATCGTTAGACTCCTGTCGGCGGTCTTGCAGTTCCGCCCCCGAGAAGGGTCATTTTGCTTGCATCGGAGACTGGGGCATTTACAATAGGAGTAAGGACCCCAGTTTCCCTAACCGGTTAACTCCAAAGGTGAAACATGAAGCGGTTACTGGGGATCCTGGTCGGCGTCGTGGTCGTGACGGCGGCAATTGCTGTGGCGCAGCAGCGGAACGATGGGTTCGCCCAGCGCCCCGCACCGGCAGGCCCGACGGCCGCGGCCGCCGGCGCGGAACTGATTGTCGTGCCGATGCCCTCGGCCGATAAAGGGCAGATCCTTACGATCGTCGATCCGCAACAGCGGGCATTGGGGGTCTATCACATCGACGCCGCCACGGGGAAGATCGCCCTGAAAAGCGTCCGCAACATCCACTGGGACTTGCAGATCAGAGATCTCAACAACGATAAGCCTCTCCCGCAGGAGATTCAGTCGTTGTTGGAAACGAGGTAAACCTACACGAGACCGTTATGGCCCAGAAATACTACAACAGCGCCGAAACCGCAAAGCTGCTTGGCAAGAGCGTTGACGAGATCAAGCAAATGCTGGAACGCCGTGAACTGCACGGCTACCGCGACGGCGCTGACTGGAAGTTCAAGGTCGAGGACATTGATCGCCTGGCAAAAGACCAGCCCAAGCCGGCCGGCGATGTCGGCGACGTGCTCCTGAGCGAGGTCGAATTGGGCCAGTCTGATCCGGGCCTGTCGGGCACGGTCATCGGTTTCAGCGAACCCGGTCGCCCAGTCTCCGGGAGCGACATTCGCTTGGCGGAGAGCGACATTCAACTCGGCGAATCGAAAACCCCGATCCCGATCAAGAAGAAAGACGACTCGAAGACCGCTCTGTCTGAATTGGACCTGACGTTGGAAGAAGATCTGACGATCCAGGACAGCAAGTTCGCGTTGGACAGCAGCACCGCGAAACCGGCCAAGTCGGGCGACAGTTCGGTCGTCGACATGGGCTCTAGCAGCCTCGAAGACGATGAGTTGGTCCTTGGCGGCAGCAGCAGCAAGGGAAGCGACGTCACGCTCGGCGGCGATAGCGGCATCTCCCTGATCGATCCGTCGGATAGCGGACTCTCGCTCGAAACACCGCTCAACCTCGGGGCCGCGGCGGAGGAATCGCTCGAGTTGGGCGAGGACGATATGCTGGCCACCAGCGAAACGGCCGACCAGGGCTCGTCCGGCAAGATCAAGGCGGACAGCGACTTCCTGTTGACACCGTTGGAAGAGAGCACGGCCGACGAATCGGAGAGCGGCTCGCAGGTGATCGCGCTGGACACCGAAGCCGAGGCCGAGGAAGACGCCGGCATGGTCGGCGCTGCCGCCGGCGGCGTCTCCATGGCGACCATGCTCGACGAGGACCTCTCGGACCAGCCCTCGCTGGAAATGGGCATGGCCGCCCCGCTGGCCGGCACGCCCGGCCTGAGCGCCCAGCCCGGCGCGCTGGCCGAAGGGGCATCGCTCATGCAGACCGCCGTTTCCAGCCTCGAACCGCCCTACACCCCCTTGCAGCTTGTCGGCTTGGGCTTCTGCTTGTTCCTGATGCTCCTATGCGGCATCGTTGTCTACGATCTCATGCAGACGCTCTGGAGCGAGCAGGCCGTCTCCTCTGGCTCGCCCAGCAGTTGGCTGATGGACACCGTTCTTGGTTGGATCGAAGGACGATAGGGTAGCGGTCAGTTATCAGCTTTCAGCTATCAGCTCCGCGCTTCGCGGGCGCTGTGTTGGTGACTCGTTCGTTTAGCGACCGACGGTATGTCGGCCCTCTCGCGACCTCGAGCCGCCATGCCGGCGGCCGCTAAACATTCGAACGCAGCGGCCGACTTTGCAGCCCTCCAGTGCAGGCCCTCCCATCGCTTGGCGCTGTCGCCGTTCAGGCGTACACTAACGCCCATGAACGCCTATGTCTTTCCAGTGTTGATGCTCTTCGTCGGTCTGGCCTTGGGCGCCACAGCCGCCTGGCTGCTGCTGAAGGCGAAAACGCTCGCGGCGTATGACCGCGGGAAGGCCGAGGCCGCAATCGAGACCGCGTCGCTGGCCGAGAAAGTCATCGCCCGCGAGGAGTCGATCGAGGAGCTCCGTGGGCGGTTGCAGCAGGCGGACGGCTCCTTGGCCGAGCTTCAGCGGCAGGTCACCACCCTGTCGAGCCAGGCGGCCCAGTTGAAGCAGGCTTTGCTGGCCGAGCAGAAGCAGGGGCAGGAGAAGCTGGCCCTGTTGGACGACGCCAAACGGCAGTTGGCCGACGCGTTCAAAGCCCTGGCCGCCGAGGCCCTCAAGAGCAGCAACACATCGTTCCTCGAACTGGCCAAGACGCAACTCGAGAAGTTCCAGGAGTCGGCCCGCGACGATCTGGGCCGCCGCCAGACGGCCATCGACGAACTGGTCAAGCCGGTGAAAGAGTCGCTGGGCAAAGTGGACGTCAAGCTCCAGGAGATCGAGAAGTGCCGCATCGAGGCCTACAGCGGCCTCACGGAGCAGGTCCGCTCGCTGTCGGAAACCCAAAAGGAGCTTCGCGGCGAGACGGCCAACCTGGTCCGGGCGCTCCGGCGTCCCCAGGCTCGCGGCCGGTGGGGCGAAATCCAGTTGCGCCGCGTCGTCGAGATGGCCGGGATGCTCGAGCACTGCGACTTCTTCGAGCAGCAATCGACCGATGGCGAGGACGGTCGTCTGCGGCCAGATCTCGTGGTCCAGTTGCCGGGCCGTAAGAATATCGTCGTCGACTCAAAGGCCCCCTTGGAGGCCTACTTGGAAGCCATCGAGGCGCCCGACGATGAGACCCGGGCGTTGAAGTTCAAGGACCACGCCCGGCAGGTGCGCAACCACATCACCGCGCTGGGGAAGAAGTCCTACTTCGAGCAGTTCGACTTCACGCCTGAGTTCGTCGTGCTGTTTCTGCCGGGCGAGGTGTTCTTTAGCGCCGCGTTGGAAAACGATCCGAGCCTGATCGAGCTGGGCGTCAGCCAGAATGTCATCGTGGCCACGCCGACGACACTCATTGCCCTGCTGCGGGCCGTCGCCTATGGCTGGCGGCAGGAGGCCCTGGCCGACAACGCGAAGGCCATCAGCGAGTTGGGCCAGGAGCTTTACAAGCGAATTGCCGCCCTGGGCGACCACATGCAGAAGCTGGGCCGCGGGCTGGGCAACGCCATCGAGGCTTACAACGGCGCGGTCGGCTCGCTCGAATCCCGCGTGCTGGTCAGCGCCCGGCGATTCAAGGAGCTTGGCGCGGTCAGCGGCGCCGAGATCAACGAGTTGACGCCGATCGGCACTTCTTCCCGCCTCCTTCAGTCGCCGGAGCTTCTCGCCGGCGGAGACGGCAAGACTGCGAAGGCCGGCTGACCACGCTCATCGGCCGTTGTGCGGGTTGAGGGCCACGTTCCTCGGTTGGACTCTGGACAGGCGGAAGAACTGGAAAGTCGTCCGCAGTCCCGGCTTTGGCCGTTCATTCTCCGCCCTAAAGGCGGGACTACCGAACCGCCTGCGGCCTGCTTTGCACGCCTTGCCAGATAGCCCGGGTTCGGGTGACGCGGGGCCGTGGCTTGCTCGCCCCTCGGAGTAGAGCCCCCCTGGCCTCGCCATCCTTCCGTGCCCGCTGGTCAACGCATGGCAAGACAGTTATATTCTTCGGTATGAACACGATTGTCCGAGAAACGTCAATCTCCGGGTTGCCCGTCCGCCGGGGTAAAGTGCGTGACTGCTACGACTTGGGCGAGCGGCTCTTGTTGGTGAGCACCGACCGGATCAGCGCCTTCGATTGGGTGCTGCCGACCGGCATCCCCGATAAGGGGCGGGTGCTGACCCAAATCGCCGCATTTTGGTTTGGTCTGCTCGACGAGCCGAACCATTTGATCACCACCGACGTCGAGCAGATGGACCTGCCGGCGGGGGCCGATCGCCAGATGCTGGCGGGCCGCTCGACGCTGTGCCGCAAGACCGAGGTGGTGCCGATCGTGTGCGTCGTCCGTGGCTACCTGGCCGGCTCGGGCTGGAAGGAGTATCAGCGGAGCGGCGCCGTTTGCGGCATCCGTTTGCCGCCCGGCTTGACCGAGAGCGCCCGGCTGCCTGAGCCTATCTTCACGCCCTCGACCAAGGCCGCGGAAGGGCACGACGAGAACATCTCGTTCGAGCGAGCGGTTGAACTGGTCGGCCGCGACACGGCGGAGGAATTGCGTGAGCGAAGTCTGCGGATCTTCCAGCGCGGCTCGGAATACGCCCAACAGCGAGGCATCCTGATTGCCGATACGAAGTTCGAGTTCGGCCGGTTCCACGGCGAGTTGTTGTTGATTGACGAAGTCCTGACGCCGGACAGCTCCCGGTTCTGGCCGGCAGACCAGTACTCGCCGGGCCGCAGCCAGCCATCGTTCGACAAGCAGTTTGTCCGCGACTGGCTTTCGTCGACCGATTGGGACAAGAACAGCCCGCCGCCGGCGTTGCCGGACGACGTCGTGACGCGGACGCGAGAGAAATACGTTGAAGCTTACCAGCGGCTGACAGACCGGGAGTTGAGCTAGACGATGTACGACCTCCATCAGCGAGTCTTGTTTCTCGGTTACGGAGCAGTCGCGCAATGCGCGCTGCCGATCTTCGTGCGGCATTTCCGCATCCGCCCGGAAAGCATCTCGGTGCTGGACTTCCAGGACCGCAGCGAAGCCCTGAAACCGTGGACGGCCAAGGGGGTTCGCTTTATCCAAAAGCGGATCACGCGGGAGAACCTCAGCCAAGAGCTTTCCAAGCATCTTTCGGCCGGCGACTTGCTGATCGATCTGGCCTGGAACATCGACTGCTGTGAGATCCTCCAGTGGTGCCACGATCACGGCGTGCTTTACATCAACACGTCGGTCGAGGTCTGGGATCCTTACGCTGGCGCGCCGAACAAGCATCCCACGGAGCGGACGCTCTACTGGCGTCACATGAACATCCGGCGACTCACCGCCGGCTGGGACCGCCCAGGCCCGACTGCGGTTATCGAACACGGCGCCAACCCGGGGCTGATCTCCCACTTCACGAAACAAGGATTGCTGGACATCGCCGGGCGGCTGCTCGACGAGCGGAAGGTCGAAGGCGGCGACGCTGAGGAACTTCGTCAACTCGCGGCCGACCAGACGTTCAACCGCCTGGCAATGAAGCTCGGCGTCAAGGTCATTCACGTCAGCGAGCGGGACACGCAGATCACGGATCGGCCCAAGCGAGTCGATGAGTTCGTCAACACGTGGAGCATCGAAGGTTTCCACGAAGAGGGCATCACGACGGCCGAGATGGGCTGGGGCACCCACGAGAAATGTCTCCCGCCGCTCGCCCATCTTCATGCTGACGGGCCCAAAAACCAGATCTGCCTCGCCCGAATGGGCATCAATACGTGGGTCGTCTCGTGGGTGCCCCATTATTGCATCCGCGGCATGATCATCCGCCATGGCGAGGCGTTCACGATCTCCGACCGATTGACCGTCTGGGACGACGGCAAGCCGATCTATCGGCCGACCGTCCATTACGCCTACTGCCCATGCGATGCGGCGATCGTTTCGCTCGAAGAGCTTCGCGGCCGCGACTACGTATTGCAGCCGGCCGAGCGGATCATGAACGACGAGATCATCGCGGGCGCCGACATTCTCGGCGCCCTGTTGATGGGCCACGCCTACGGCGCCTGGTGGACCGGGAGTCTGCTGAGCATCGAGGAATCCCGGCGTTTGCTGCCGCACCAGAACGCGACGATTATGCAGGTGGCCATTTCCGTTGTCTCGGCAATCCGCTGGATGGTCGAACACCCGGACCGCGGCGTCTGCGTGCCCGACGACCTGCCGCACGAGTTTGTGCTCGAGATTGCCCGCTCCTACCTTGGCCGATCCCTGTCGATTCCTTCCGACTGGACGCCGCTAAAGCATTACGCAAACCACTTCCTCGGCTATCACCAGCCCGACCTCGATCTCGACGATCCCTGGCAGTTCAAGAACTTCCTGGTGACCGACGGCGATTGAGAGTGGTTAGTGGTTAGTGGTGCGAGTCCCGAGTCCCCAATCCCGAACCCCGAGTCCCGAGTCCCCAGCCCCGATGAAGATTCCCAAGAGCACGCTCCAATCGCTGATCGAAAAGCATGGCACGCCCCTGTTCATCGTGGATCACGATGAGATACGCCGGAACTACGCCGAGTTCCGAAAGCGTCTTCCGCGCGTCCAGGCGTACTACGCCGTGAAGGCCAATCCCGACCCGGCGATCGTCCGAACCCTCTACGAGGCCGGGGCCAGCTTCGACGTGGCTTCGATGCCCGAGTTCAAGATCGTCTACGCGAACATCAAGGGCCTGCCGGCCGCGAAGCGTCAGGACTTCATCTGGGACAAGATCATCTACGCCAACCCGATCAAGGCGAACGAGACGCTTCGCGACCTCGACCGCTACAAGCCCCTGGTCACGTACGACAACTTCGAGGAAATCGGCAAGGTTCGCAAATACGCGCCCCACGCGGGGCTGGCCCTGCGTCTGAGCGTGCCGAACACCGGTGCGATGGTCGAGCTTTCGTCGAAGTTCGGCGCGGCGTCCGGCGAGGCCGTTTCGCTGATCGAGGCCGCGCACGAAGCCGGCCTCGTGGTCGAGGGACTGAGCTTTCACGTCGGCAGCCAGACGACGAACTTCGCCAACTACGTCCAGGCCCTGCATCTCGCGGCCGGCGTGTTCCGCGAGGCGGCCGAACGCGGGTTCCCGCTGAAGCTCATCGACATCGGGGGAGGGTTCCCGGCGCCGTACGACGCGCAGGTGCAGCCTTTCCGGGTGCTCGCCAAGCAGATCAACGCCGAGCTGGATCGGCTCTTTCCGCCCGACGTCGAGATTCTCGCCGAGCCGGGCCGGTTCCTCGTCGCCACGGCCGGCACCAGCGTCTCGAAGGTGATCGGCAAGACGCGCCGCGACGGGAAACGCTGCTATTATCTCGACGATGGCGTTTACCACACCTTCTCCGGCATCATCTTCGACCACTGTCAGTACCACGTGAAGGCGTTTAAGAGCGGGCCGCGCGAAATCTCGTCCGTCTTCGGCCCCACCTGCGACGCCCTCGATACGATTTCGCTGGCCGAGGAACTGCCCGACCTCCAATTGGGCGATTGCGTCTATAGCCAGAACATCGGCGCCTATAGCCGCGCCTCATCCACCTGGTTCAACGGCTTCCCGCCGGCCAAGGTGGTGCATATTAACCAGTAGCGTTTAGCCGAGCGCTCGCTCCAGATCGGCGATGATGTCGTCGGGATGTTCGCCGCCGACGCAGAGGCGGACGAGGTTCGGTGGAATGTGGGCCAATGCCCGGCCCTTTTCCCCCTGCTGCTGATGCGTCGAGATGGCGGGAATCGTGGCGACGCTCTTGATGCGTCCCAGATCGGTCGCCCGCCAGATCCGCTGCAGCCGGTCGAACATCTTGTGGGCGGCCTCCGCTCCGCCGCGGACGCAGAATGAAAGCAGATGCCCATAGCGGTTCACCGGCTTGCCGTAGAGTTCGTCGTGCTCGGCGTCGACGAGCCAGAGGTAACGGCTGGCCAACTCGTGCAGCGGATGGCTCGGCAGCCCGAGATACTCGACTCGCTCGACGCCCGAATGCTGTTCGAGGAACTGCGCGACCCGCATCGTGTTGCGGCTCATCATATCGACTTTCGACCGGAGCGTGCGGATGTCGTTCAACGCCATGATTGCCTGCATCGGGTGCAGGTTGGGGCCGTAATCGCGGTTCGGCAGGTACTTCACGTACGAGGCGAAATCGCTCCGCATCGCCTCGTTGTCGATGTTCGTCACCAGATTCTTCCGCGCAATCACGGCGCCGCAAACGCCGAATCCGCTCGAACAGAGCGTCTTGGTGACCGACTGGACGACGACGTCGGCGCCGTGGCAAATCGGCCGTAGCAGGGCCGGCGTGGCGACCGTGCTGTCGCAGATCAGCGGCAGGTTGTGTTCGTGGGCCAGATCGGCGACGGCCCGCACGTCGAAAAAGCCCTGGCCCGGATTGCTCGGCAACTCGCCGTAGAGGAAGCGGGTGTTGTCGTCGATCTGGGAGGCCCACTCGTCCAAGTTTCCCCCGTCCTGCACCCAGCGGCACTCGATGTCGCGCTCCTCCATCAGCCGGACGCTGAACTGCTGGAAGGTGCCGCCGTAACACTTCGCCGTGGCGACGAAGTTCCTCGGTTCGAGCTTGTGGTGCGTCCGGTTCACCAAGAACGGCTGCACGGCCGTCATAATGGCCGCCATGCCGGACGAGGTCGAGCAGCAACTCGTCTCTCCGTCGAATCCGTATCCTTCCAACAGCGCGAGCGTCCACTCGTAGTAATAGGTCGAAGGATTGGCGATTCGCGAATAGCACCAGGTGGGAATCAAGTAAGCCAACGCGGCGGCCATCTCGTCCGAGTCGCGGTAGGCCTGCGACGTGCTCATGAAAATCGGTTCGATGATCGCGCCTTGGTAATCCTCGAGGGCGTCCTGCATGGTGTAGAGCCCGTGCACCGCCACGGTATCGAACTTCCACCGCTTCACCTCCTCGCGGATGTAGCGGTCGCGGTCGGCCAGATACTTGTTGTTCTTGTCGATGTAACGTCGCATTCCCGGCGTGATCTCGATCTCATCGTGGCGGCCCATGCGATAAGCTCCTGAACGGGGGTTGTTCGACGAATGTCAGCGTCATTGTATCGCGTCGCTCGAAAGCGAGGAGCCCCCCGGGGGAGGCCGCCCCGCCGCGTTGACCCAAGCGAGCCGCTATCGCGAGCGGTCGAGCGAAAGTACAATACCGCTCTTCAATTGCCCAAAGGTGACCGCGATGCAACCAACACCGAACTCACGCAGCGTTGACGACTATCTGGCGTCGAGCGAGATCATTGACTGGCAGACACCCGAGGTGGCCGCTCTGGCGCACGACTTGGCGGCCGATGGCCGATCGGAGGTCGAAACAGCGCGAACCCTCTACCAGTGGGTCCGCGATGTCATTCCACATTCCGCGGATGCAAAACACCAGACGGTGACGTGCCGCGCCAGCGAAGTCCTGCTCCACCGCACGGGCATCTGTTACGCAAAAGCCCACCTCCTGGCGGCCTTGCTTCGCGCGGTCGGCATCCCCGCAGGCCTTTGCTACCAGGTGTTGGTCTACGACGAGTCATCAAACCGTCTGGTTGTGCATGGTCTCAACGGGCTCTATCTCCGCACCATCGGCCGGTGGATACGCGTTGATCCGCGAGGAAACAAGCCCGGCGTCAACGCCCAGTTCTCCCTCGATGGAGAACTACTCGCGTTTCCCGTCGATCCGGCCCGGGGCGAGTTCACCTGCGACACCATCTACGCCGAACCGCTGCCCAGCATCATCGAGTGCCTTGCCAGGAGCGCGACGGTGGCTGAGCTTATGGCGAGCCTTCCCGCCACGATCGCGGAGTAGTTCGTAGTTCCGCCTTTAGGCGGCGTTTTCACTACGAACACCGCCTAAAGGCGGAGCTACGAACGCTTTTTGGTCTTGGCTCGCGCCGGCCGGTTCCTTGCGGCGCGACACGGGCCCGCTTACAATGGGGGGCACACCTGCACGGAGGCCGCGATGGCCGTAGCGAAAGACCTGGAGAAACGCCGTCGCGTCATGCAACGCTCGATGCGGCTGGGCCATTGCATCTGCGATCCCCGCAAGCCATGCCCCTGCGACGTCTTCCGCCAGGATGACCTCTGTCCCTGCGCCGGCGAAGAGCCCGAACCGCCGGCCGGTCCCGTTCGGCTGACCGAGCTGATCGCCAGCGCGGGCTGTGCATCGAAGATCGATCAGGCCACGCTGCGACGCATT
>JBDKUC010000120.1:0-6575 GCA_039679885.1 Thermoguttaceae bacterium
CGCGGGAGCATGGGAACAAGGTTCTTCGTCGCTCAACGGTATTGCGGCTAAAACAGAAACTACGAACGACTGTGCATCTCTCTGAATCCCGGTCAGGTCGGGTGGTAAGCGGACGCAAAATGTGGGATACTGCGGGTCATCGGACGTAAGTCGTGCGGTATCCGCCTTGCGTCAGATGCCCTTATCAGCACTTATTTTCACGGAGGTGCGTCCATGGCCGATGCGAAAGGCCCCGCCGGGCAGAAGCCGGTTCCCCACAAGCCGCAGCAGAAACCGCAGCAGAAACCTCAGCCGCAAAAGCCTCAACAGCAAAAACCGCAGCCGCAAAAGCCTCAGTCGCCGAAACCTCAACAGCAAAAACCGCAGCCGCAGAAGCCGCAGCAGCAGAAGCCTCAGCCGAAAAAGCCCTCGCCGTTTCCGGACGATGCTTTCGCCGCAGCCCCCGCCTCGGGGATGGCGTCAACGGCCGCTTTCACCCCGACGCCCGGGAAACACAAAAAGGCGTCGTGGCTTAAGCAGAATGGCGTTCTGGTTACGGGCCTGAGCGTTGCCTTCGTGCTCCTGGTGCTTGTGATCTTTCTGATGTTGCCGTCCGGATCGCCGCAACGCGTGGCGGGCCCAACGCCGAAGGGCGGGGCGGTGAAGCAACCTGGCGCCAAGACCGCAGCGAAAGACGCCAAGCAGCGAAAGGCCGCGACGGCGTCATCGGCGAGCCCGGACAAGGCGTCGCCTGGCGCGACCGCAACGCCGGGGGCTGCGGCCGGCACGTCGCCGGCCGGTCCGGCGATTTCGGCGTCGTCGGGCGCCCCTGGGGCGACGCCGGCGGGCAGCGCCCCGACGATGGCGCCCGGGCCAGCTCTTTCGGGCGCGGCTGGCCCGACGTTCGGGCCGGCGCCATCGGGTGTGCAAGACCCGTCGAAGCCTCAGACGCCGCCGCTGACGGATGATTTCAAAAAGTGGAAGAGGCCGGATTGGACCCGCGCCCGGCGCGAGAACCATCCGAAATTGCTCGAGGGCGTCGCCTATTTGGGCGGCAAGTTCCCCGACATGAATAAGACCGCGGAAGGGCTGGCTGACCTTTTGAAGCCTCTGCCGCCGGCGAAGGACTCGCCGTCTGGCGCGGCGACGCCGTCTCTCGGGGGCGCGCCGACGATGGGGCCGGCGCTGGGCGGCTTCGCGGGGCCCGGGATGACGCCTGGAACATCGACGGGGCTCGTCGATGGGATCATCACCTCCCTGGGCAACAATGGCAGCCCCGTGGCGTGGAAGACGATTCGCGAAGTGCTCGCCGGCGCGTTTGCGACCGACGACGATCGGGCGGCCATCGATTCGGCCGTCAAGGCCCTGTTGGCCCATCCTTCGGCAGACAACGATGCCCTGGTGACCAACGTCTTGGTCGCTCCGGAGACCGTTCGGACGACGACTCCGCAGGGCGCGTGCACGGCCACCGAGATGCACACCAAGGCGTTCGAGATCGTCAAGCTGTCGCAGTCGAGCGGGCTGCGCACCCGCCTCGCCAAGGCAGTGATCGAGCATGGGGGACTCAACGCCGAGGATTCGGTGCACAAGTTCCTGCTTGACGAAAGCCCGTTGAACTGCGGCGCTCAGGTGCTGCTCTATCCGCGAGCAAAGGGAGACTTGAAGGGCCGACTAGAACGGCAATTGATCGGCTACAGTTCGCTGGCGCTGGCTCGCTACTTGGGCATTCCCGACGGGTTCCAGCCGGGCGTTGGCGGTGGCGTCGGGCCGGCGGTCGGAATGGCCGGTCCTGGTCCAGGGCCCGGTCCAGGACCAGGCATCGTGTTGCCGGGCCCGGGCATCGCACCGGCTCCGCCCGGCGCCGCATCGCCCTCCGCACAGGCGCCGAAGCCAGCCGATGCAGCGGAGTTGGCTGGAGAGATGGCTCGGCAACTCTGGACCCCGGAGTTTCGGGCGCTGTTCGAAAGCGAGTTGGGCAAGGCGTCACTCGAGAAGCAGGCGCAATTGCTTTCGCTGGCCAGCACGATCCCCCAAGACGCGCCTCGCACCGTGCTGAACAAGGCGTTGGCCAGGCGGCTCAACGCGAAAACGGCCGATGAGCCAACGCCGTTGGAGACGGCGGGGCTGATCGACAAAGTGGTCACCGATCCTGCCTTGCTGGTGTCGATCAAGTTGCTGCGGAGGGAAGCCGGTTTCGGGCGGACGAGCAGCCGCGCCAACGTCGACAAGAGCAAGGCCGAAAAGTGGACCGCCTTCACGCAAAAGATGGTCGAGTCCTGGTGCAAGCGATTCGCCGCCGCCGCTCAGGCGAAGGAGGACAAAAAGGAGGGCAACGGCGACGCGACGCCCTCGCTGCCGACCGGTTGGAAACTCGGCGCCGACGCCACGGTGAAGGCCTCGCACCACCTCGCATGGCCCGAGCAGGCGCCACCGGAGTTGGCGAAACTCAACCCGGGCTTCCTGAGCATTCACTACCTCCGCATCGAGGAGAACGGCAAGCCGAAACGAGTGACCGACCATTACACCCGCCAAGCCGGCGCGAATAAGGCGGACGTGCGCCCCGTCGGCAGCAATACCTGGATTGACAAGGTGGACAAGGATCGGCGGCGATCGGTAGACGTCTGGATCACCAATCCGCAAGGCACGCCGGTCGGCTCCGCCGCGCCGGCGATCGGTCCCGGGGCGTCACGAGCCGAGCGGCCTAAGCCGGAAGCGGAAGTCGATCTCGTGATCGAGGTGCTTGTCATCGAGACCAAGGAGCCGGCCAAGTAGTAGCGACGCGGCGAGGCTATCGTGCGGACTTTCGATGAGCTGACTCCATGCCCACGCCTGTCGTGATGAGGGGCATGCTTGCTGTCTCGTTGCGCTCGCTTAGCAAGCATGGCACCCAGCATTTCTAACCAGCGGCTAGCGATGGCCGCCGCTTCCGTGCTGCCGCCGGAACTGCGCCGGCGGTTGGCCGGTCACACGGCGAAACACTCGACTCAGGTAGGCTCGGTTGGGGAAGCCGGTGCGTCCGGCGATCTCCTCGATGCGGGCATCCGTGTGCGCCAGCAGATGGGCGGCCTCGCGGACGCGCACCTTCGCGATGAAACGGCCAACCGTCTCCCCCTGGTGCTTCTTGAACATTCGCGCAAGCGACTCCGTGCAGACGCCGATCCTGCGGGCCAACCGCGGAATGGCGATCGGCGAGGCGTAGTGACGCTCGATGTAACGAATCGTCTCGACGACCGCAGCCGGGACGCTCTGCTGCCACTCGATTTCTGGACGGCTGAGCGCCGTGTGCAGCAAAGCCATCGCGGCGTGAAAGACGGCGTCGCGGCTCTGCGGCCGGCCGTCGTCGAACAACTTCGCGAAATCTCGCATCATCGCCCGTTCCGTTGGCGTCGGGCGCAGGACGACGGGAATTGGCTGCTGCGGGGCCAGCCGCCGCGCGACGCTGAACGCCAGCCAGATGTTCGGAACTGCCCTGAGCCCGCGGCAATGGAATAGTTGGCGGTCGGGAATGACCACGAGCCGCTCGGACGTCAGTTCGACTTCGCCGTGAGCGAAGATCACCTTGTGGCCGCGGCGACCGTTGTAATAGAGCCGCCAGAACGGGCTGACAACATTGGGGAAGTCCCACCAGTCGTTGGCCGCCAGATAGCCGGCCTCATGCAGCACGAAGCCCGAATGGTCGGGCGGGGCTCCGAGCGGAAAGAACTCGACGCCGACGCCCGAGAACGGGCTGGCGTAGGCGCCGCGGTTGCGAAGGCGAAGTGCCGAATCGGACATAAGGCATACGCAAATGGGGATAGACGCTCCGGCGTGGTCCACTCTACATTGATCGTATCGGACACAGTCCGCGGGTGTCAACATTGGGCGCCAGCGAGCCCGGGCCGATCAGTTTGCGGCGTAGGGTGGGTCGAGCGAAGCGAGCCCCACCAAAAACCTCGGAAAATGGTGGGGCTCGCTGCGCTCGACCCACCCTACGCAACGCTGTTCGTAGTTCCGGCTTCAGCCGGCATTCCTACTCGGATCGCCGCCTGAAGGCGGGACTACGAACGCACTTGCCGGCGCAACGGGTCGCATGATCGATCGTCCGAGGGGCCAACAAAGGGAGTCGTCACATGGGAATGTTTGACACCATCGGCACGGCGGCCGGCGAGCAACGCCGCCGGGAGAATACGCTGCAAAAGCTGGAACGGATGCGGAAGACGCTCCGCCACGAGGAGCCCGACCGCGTTCCGGTGAGCGATTTCTTCTGGGGTAGCTTCATGGCGCGATGGCGAAAGGAGCTGGGGCTGCCGCAGGACGCGAATCCGTATTACTACTACGATCTCGATTGGATCACGACGGTCTCGAACATGGACCCCTGGATCCGCCCGTTCGAGACGATCAAAGAGACGCAAGACGAGGTCGTCGTGAAGACGGGTTTCGGGGCAATCATGCGGAAGCTTTTCCGTTGCCCCATGCCGGAGTTCATCGGCTGGGAGATCGACACGCTCGAGAAGCTCGAAGCGGCCGATTTCGACGATCCGGGCGACCATCGCCGCTACGATACGGCCGGCGACAACCAGATCGCCGGCGTGGGCGATAGCTTCGAGAGGAACTCGCCGCCGTGGATCGACACGGTGAAGTCGCTGTGGCCCGACTTCCCGGTCTATGGCAGCATGATCGAATGCTCGGAGTGCCTGACGCGGATGATCGGGCCGCAGAATCACATGCTGTGGATCGCCCTAGAGCCGGAGCGGATGGCGGCCGTGCTGCGCCGCATTGGCGAGTTCTGTCTGGAGTGCGCCAAGGCAGAGATTGACGCCGGCGGGCCGTGGCTCGACGGCTTTGTGATCTGGGGCGACGTGGCCTACAAGAAGAGCACCTTCATGCGGCCTGACTATTGGCGCGAGCATTACAAGCCCTGGGTCAAGGCGATCGCCGATTACGCCCACGCGAAAGGGCTCGACGTGATCTACCACGGTTGCGGCAACATCAACGCGATTTTCGAGGACTACATCGACGTGGGCATCGACGCCATGAATCCGCTCGAAGTCAAAGCCCACATGGATGTTCTCGACCTGCGGCGGCGTTTCGGTCAACGGATGGGCTTTTGCGGCAATAGCGACATTCAGGTCTGGGAGTCGGGCGATCGCGACGCCATTCGGCGTGAGGTGCTCATGAAGCTGAACGCGGCCCGCGGCGGCGGATTCATCTTTCAGTCGGACCATTCCGTGTCGAGCGCCGTGTCGGGCCGCACCTACGACTACATCGTAAAACTGGTGCGCGAGTACGGACGGTATCCGCTCCGGCTCGATGAATTCGATCCGCCAAACGCAACGAGAGGACAAGGATGATTCCCGTCGCCCCCAACCCGATGCTGGGCGTTTCGTTCCACGGCGTCGGGGCCGCGCTGGCCGCGAATTGCTACGCCCCGCAGAAATACGTCAAGCATTGGTCGTGGGAAATCTACTGGATGACCCAAGCGGCATGGTGCTGGCTCCTCTGGCCGATCCTCGGGGCCATGGCGACGATCCCTTGCCTATCGCAAGTCCTGTCCGAGGCGCCCAAGGGGCGCATGGCCCTGTGCTGCGCGCTGGGCATGGCCTACGGCATCGGCGGCACGGCGTTCAACCTCTCGATTCGCTACATCGGCTTCTCCTTGACGTATGCGATCGCGGTCGGACTGTCGAGCATCCTGGGAACGCTCATTCCCCCGCTTTATCAAGGCCGTCTGGGCGAGATTCTGGTCAAACCGGGAGCCGAGTGGGTCATGGGGGGCATCGCCGCCGGCGCGCTCGGCATCGGTCTCTGCGGCCTGGCCGGTTACTCGAAGGAACGCGACCTGCGCGACCGGGAGTGTCGGGCCGGCGGGGCCTCGTGGATCATCGGCCTCGGCCTGTCGCTGGTCGCCGCCGTCTTCTCGGCGGTCTACGGCATCGCCATCACCGACGCGGCCAAGCCGATCGTCGACCTCGCCGAACAGTATGGCGCCGGCTACTGGAAAGGCAACATCGCCTATCTGTTCGTCAATCCCGGCGCGTTTCTGACCGCGCTGGGCTATAGCCTCTTCCTGGCCGCCAAGAATCGATCGCTCGGACAGTTGGTCCGCCTGCCCGACGGCGAGGTGCGCGGCCGCCTGCCGTTCAACCACCTCATGGCCTTTCTTACCGGCACGTTCTGGTACGGGCAGTTCTTCTTCTACAACCTTGGCCACGTGCGTCTCGGCCGCTACGAGTTCACCAGTTGGGCCATTCACATGATTATGCTGGTGCTCATTGGCACGTTGACCGGGATCCTATTCAAGGAATGGCGAGGCTGCCGCCGCCACACGCGCGACGCCTTGGGCGCAGCCTTGCCTCGTACTCGTGGCGGCGGTTGTCATGCTCACCTACGGCAATCACCTGGGCGAACAGGCGACCTCGCCCGGCCCGTCGGCGGCAGCCACGGCGTGCGCAATCGGAGACAGCTAGTGTAGCGTCTCAGAATTGAAAGGCCCTTATTGTGGCGAGTGTGCGAAGGCTGGGTGGCACGTCCCTGAGCTTGCGAAGGGCGTGCTGGCAGTCACACGCCCTTCGCCGGAGGCTCAGAGCGTGCCACCCATAACTCATCATCCGCGCGAG
>JBDKUC010000475.1:0-5627 GCA_039679885.1 Thermoguttaceae bacterium
CGGAAAACGGTGGGGCTCGCTTCGCTCGACCCACCCTACCGTCTGCGCTAAAGCATAACCTACGTCTTATCGGCGCAGCCCTCACCCTAACCCTCTCCCAAAGGGAGAGGGGACCAAGGGTAATTAGGACACTACCCAAGGGTAAACGCTACCCAAGGGTAAACCGGCTGGCAATTTCGGCCGAATTCTGAAACAATAAGCGTGGGCATACCTTTCGGTTGGAGAAGAGACCATGACACTGCGCCGTCGCGGCGGTTTTACGTTGGTTGAGTTGCTGGTGGTCATCACGATCATCGGGGTGTTGGTGGCCCTGCTGATTCCGGCCGTCATGTACGCCCGCAACGCGGCCCGCGTGGCCCAATGCGTGAACAATCAAAAGCAACTGGCCGTGGCAATCATCGGCTACGACCACGCGAAGAGCCATCTGCCGGGCTATGCGAACAACGTTGGTCCATCAGGCAGCCCGATCCGCGTCAGTTGGGCCGCCGTGTTGCTGCCCTACATGGAGCGGAGCGACCTTTGGGAAGGCCCCAACAAGATGAACGGCTGGCGAAGCGGATCGCCGGTCCCAGCATGCACCGTTCGCATTAAAGAGTACGTCTGCCCTTCGGATGCCAGCAATCCGATCAGCACGTCGCCGGCCTTATCGTACGTCGTCAATGTGGGGCAAACGCTGCTTAACCAAGGGAATCCGGCAGACAATGACGCAGTGCCCGCAACCCAACTCGGTCCGTTCCGCGGCCTCTGCACCGGTACGGGGATCACGCCGGCGACGCAAGTGACGATGTCGAGCATTCCCTCCACGTCGCAACGGGTAATGATTGCCGAAAATCCGTACAAGGCTGTCCGTCAAAACCACAACTGGTTCAAGGCGGGCCGTCTCTGGTCGGCCTACGACCAGTACGGTGCGAGGGCGGATCAGAACATGAACGTGACGGCGAATCAGTACGGTTTCGTTTGGCCCACTCTGGGTCTTGCACGCGATTTCGGCCCGGTCGATTTCGCCAACAATGAGTTGCCGCTCGGCACGAACGCAACGCCGACGAATCACAGCGGCGTGACGATCGTCACCTTCTGCGACGGCCACACCGACAAGCTCAACGACGACGTGACCTGCGGCACGTACGACAACGCGCCGATTCAATAGCCGGTAGTAGGTTGCGTGCTTGCACGCACGCGTGAGGCTTCTTGCCCGGCGGCGATTGACGCGTGGTTGCAAGCAACCACCCTACGATCTGGCGATTAACGCGTGGTTGCAAGCAACCACCCTACGGGCCATCCACACGTAGTAGGGCGCGTGCTTGCACGCACGCGTGAGGTTTCTTGCCCGGCGGCGATTGACGCGTGGTTGCAAGCAGCCACCCTACGATCTGGCGACTGACGCGTGGTTGCAAGCAACCGCCCTACGATCGCATCCTACAAAAAAAGCGTGCAACGCGGCCGTCCGGATGGCGGCGCGTTGCACGCGATTATCGGCGTCGATCGCTACTATTTCTCGAACCGCGGGTTCAGCGGCAGGCCGAAGGTTTCGGCCACGGCGCGGTAGGTGATCTCGCCTTCGTAGACGTTGACCGCCGGGGCCAGCGGAGGCAGCGCGGCCACGGCGTCGAGGATGCCTCGCTTGGCAATTTGCAGCGCCCAAGGCAGCGTCGCGTTGCACAGGGCGAACGTACTCGTGCGACCCACCGCGCCCGGCATGTTCGCCACGCAGTAGTGCAAGACGTCGTTGACGACGAACGTCGGATCGGTGTGGGTCGTCGGATGAGTCGTCTCGATGCAGCCGCCCTGGTCGACCGCGACGTCGACAATGACGCTGCCGGGCTTCATCAGCTTGAGGTCTTCCTTTTCGACCAGACGCGGGGCCTTGGCGCCGGGAATCAGCACCGAGCCGACGACGAGGTCGGCCTTCCGCAACTGCTCGCGGATGGTGTGCCGGTCGCTGAACAGGACGGTCACGTTCGGGGGCATGATGTCGTCGAGGTAGCGGAGCCGGTCGAGGTTGATGTCCAACAGGGCGACGTTGGCGCCGATGCCTCCGGCGATGCGAGCCGCGTTGGCGCCGACGGTGCCGCCGCCGAGGATCGTGACATGAGCCGGCTCGACGCCCGGCACGCCGGCCAGCAGGACGCCGCGACCGCCCTGCGCCCGTTCGAGGTACTTGGCGCCTTCCTGGATGCTCATGCGGCCGGCCACTTCGCTCATCGGGGTCAAGAGCGGCAACCGGCCGTGCTGGTCCTTGAGCGTTTCATAGGCGACGGCGATGCAGCCGCTCTTCATCAGCGATTCGGTGAGTTCGCGATCGGCGGCCAGATGGAAATAGGTGAAGACGATCTGGCCGCGTTTGATCATGGCGACTTCGGGCGGCATCGGCTCCTTGACCTTGATGATCATGTCGGAGCGATCGAAGACCTCCTTGGCCGTGTTGACCACTTCCGCGCCATTGGCGGCGTACTCCTGGTCGGTCAGCCCGGAGCCGAGTCCGGCGCCGCGTTCGACGAGCACCTTGTGCCCGGCGCGGGTCAACTCTTCCGCTCCGACCGGCAACAAGGCGACTCGATATTCATCCCGTTTCGTTTCTTTCGGCACACCAACGATCATGATGATCTCCAAGAATCCAAGCGATAGGACGGCCAAGGCGTGAGCATTCGCCCGCCAGAATTTCGATAGGGACGGAGGAGGTTGTCGACGCGAGCTCGCAGCCGACGCCGTATGCTGCGCGCCGAGAGACCTGCTTCGTCCCCATCCTTCCGCGTGAACGGACACGGCCAAACCGGTATTGTAGCCCTCGGCGGCGGTTTGCCAATACGAACCGACGGGGGATCGCCGGGGACTATAAGAAGCCGCAATCCGAGGCGAACGCGGGATTTGGCCGCCTCATTCGCCGGCCTGGGCCGATGTCTCCGGTTCCGTATCGATCGCACTGCGGCGATCGTCGTGCTCGCGCTGGCGGAGATAGAGCTTGATCGGCACTTCGCCGAAATTCAATTGGTCGCGGAACACGCGGAGCAGATAGCGTTGATACTGGGGGCTGATGGCCTTCGGATCGCTGCAAAACAGGACAATCGTCGGCGGCTGGACGGCCGCCTGCGTGGCGTAATAGACCTTGGGCCGCCGGTTGCGATACGTCGGCGGCGGGTTCCGCGTCAGCGCATCGCGGAGTTGCTGGTTCAGCTTCGACGTGGTCACTCGATGCAGCGATTGGCGGAAGAGCATCTGCGAGTGATTGAGCATCGCCTTGACGTTCTTGCCGCTCTGGCCCGTGATGAACGCGATCGGCGCGTACCACATCGTCCGGAAGTTGTCGCGAAGGTAGACGACCCATTTTTCGGTCGGCATGGCGCCGCCGGTCAGGTCCCACTTGTTCACCACGAACATGCAGGGCTTGTACTGCTGAGCGATGTAATCGCAGAGCTGCTTGTCGACCTTGCTGATCCGCTGGCTGGCGTCGAAGAACAACAGCACCACGTCCGCCCGGCGAATGCTCCGCTGCGCGCGGTGCGTGCTGTAGAACTCGACGTCGGTGTTGACGCTTTTCGGCCGGCGGAAACCGGGCGTGTCAATCGCCATGAACGCCTTGCCGTCGAGCTCGAAGCGAACGTCCACACTGTCCCGAGTGGTGCCGGGCACCTCGCTGACGATCATCCGCTCAGCCTGCGCCAGCGTGTTGACCAGCGTGCTCTTGCCCACGTTGCGGCGACCGACGATCGCCACTTTCATCACCGGCTCGGCCGGAACAACCTCGTCCGGCGACGCCTCGGGCAGCCGCTGGGCGATGGCGTCGATCAGTTCCGCTTTGCCTCGATTCTCACGGGCGCTGACGTGGACGATCTTCCGCCCGAAACGGTAGAACTCCTCGGCCTGGGCATCGAGGTTCGGCGAATCGGTCTTGTTAACCACCAGGAGCACGGGGGTCGACAAATACCGAAGCCGTTTGGCCACTTCCTGGTCGAGCGGAACCGGTCCGTCGCGGCAATCGACCACGAACAGCACCACCTGGGCGGAGTCGACGGCCGCCTGGATCTGGTCTTCGACCTGATCGGTCAGGTTGTCGGCGTCCTCGATCCCCATTCCGCCGGTATCCACCAATTCGGCGAAACGGTCATGGATTTCGATCAGGTGGGTAACGCGGTCGCGGGTTACGCCAGCCGTTGGGTCCACGATGGCAAGCCGTTTTCCGGCGAGCCAATTGAAGATGCTCGATTTGCCCACGTTGGGCCGCCCGACGATCACAACTTGCGGAACTGCCATAAGTCCTTATCATAGTTGTTGCCCCGAGCGGATTCCAGTGCGTACTCCTCACGTTCCGCGTGAGGTGGGCGCAATGGCCCACGTGGCCGGGCTTCACGCGGAGCGTGAAGAGAACAAGAGACCGCGGCAGAAACGAGTGATGGCGAAAACGGTTCCCGCGACACGTCGATCGGCCATCCAGCGGCTGGAGAGTCTTCAGCGGGCGGGAATTACGCATTTGCCTAAGGCGACCAAGCGGGCAGACGTCCCACCGCAGCAGGGTTCAAGCCACCCGGCGCCGGCCATCGCGAAAAGGCCGGATCGCGTGGAAACCGGTCCTCGCAACTCGGCGGCAGTGGCCACCGTGGGAGTTCCGGCGAGCTGCGCAGGCTGTGCGTCCCACGCTCCGCATGTTCCCATCCCTGGCGCGAGCGGCGAAGGCCGCGCGGCCGCCCTGGCCCGTACGGCCAGCGAAGTGGCCCTCTGCCGGCGCTGCGCCGAGCTGGCTCGCAGCAGGACTCAAACGGTCTTCGGCGTGGGCAATCCTGATGCCCGATTGGTCTTCTGCGGCGAGGCCCCCGGGGCCGACGAAGACCGGCAGGGCGAGCCGTTCGTTGGCCGCGCCGGCCAACTGCTGACCGACATCATCGTCAAGGGGATGAAAATCCGCCGCGAGGACGTCTATATTCTCAACATCCTCCGCTGCCGCCCGCCGGGCAACCGGACCCCCTCGCCGGACGAAGCGGCCAACTGCCGTGAGTTTCTCGACCGGCAACTGGCGATTATTCAGCCGAAGTTCATCTGCTGCCTCGGCGCCGTGGCGGCCCAGAACTTGCTTGGTAGCGATGAGACCATCGGCCGGCTCCGCGGCCGGGTTCACGATCTCCGCGGCGTTAAGGTCATTTGCACCTACCATCCCGCCTACTTGCTCCGCAACCCGAACGCAAAACGTTTCGTCTGGGATGACATCAAAATGTTGATGGCCGAGATGGCGCAGGACGTCGGCAGCGATCAGCGCTCGTAACGGCCGTTCCGATCACTATTTTTCACAAAAGGACTCAGTCATGCTGGTGAAAACCAAGGTGTGGTGTTGTGCGTTCGGGATTCTCTCGCTCGCGCTGGCGGCCCGAGGCGAGGAGCCAGCCGCCAAAGGCGCCGCGGCGCCGGATCGCCCCTCGTTTGCCGCTACGACCGACCAACCGGTCACGCTTCGCTATAAGCCCGAGGCCGGCCAGAAGGTGAAGTTCCATGCCGACACCACCATGGTGATCGGCGCGCCGATGGATGAAAGCGGCCAGAAGATGAAGATGGGCATGGACATGAAGATCGACGGCGGCTATGACATCGCCTCGGTCGCCACCAGCGGCGACTTCAACGTTCGGACGACGATCAACCGCATC
>JBDKUC010000228.1:0-17054 GCA_039679885.1 Thermoguttaceae bacterium
GACAGCGGTCCCCGTGGCCCTCTGTTTCTGGCCGAGCAGTTCGCCCGGCTTGCGGCGGCCGGCGTCGGCGTCTATTGGGCCGGCTCGCCCATCGACCCGCCAGAGGCGTGGCCCTCCGCGATCCCGCTCCCCTCGAACGTCCACGTCTTCCCTGCGGGTCAGGTGCAGAATCTGCTTGTCGAGAACGCCGAAGGCCCGCTGGCGCGCCTGGTCGGCGTCAGTTGCGATCCCCAGCGGCCGTGGCGACCCGACGATTTTACGGCTGCCCCGGCGGGCCTGTTTACGATCGCCGTCGCGCATGGCGAGGCGGACGCGGCGGCCATGCAGTCGCGGGGAATCCCCTACTGGGCGCTGGGCGGCCGACACGAGCGGAGCACGCCCGGCGGTGGTCCAACCGTCGTCCATTACTGCGGCAGCCCGCAAGGCCGGCGGCCGCAGGAGAGCGGGGTTCACGGTTGCACCTTGGTCCAGGTCGATTCGCAGCGGCAAATTCGCACGAGCTTGATCCCGACCGACGCGGCCCGGTGGATTAGCCAGCGAGTGCTGATCGATGAGACGACCACTCGCGAGCAAATGGAAACGCAACTCCGCGAGCGGCTCAATTCGTTGCTAGACGCCATGCCTGCGGCGCCGCTGCTGGTTTCGTGGACGGTGGGTGGCCGGGGGCCGCTGATGACGCCGCTGCGGCGCGGGCGTCTGGCTGGCGAGTGGATCGAGGCGCTTCGGACCGAGTATGGCCATCGTTCGCCGGCGGCCTGGAGCCTGTCGATCGAGTTGGAGCCTTCCGATACGCTTCCGCCGGAATGGTATGCGCAGGAGACGATTCGCGGCGAGTTTCTCCGCGCGATCCGCCAATTGCAGATGAACCCCGCGGCGCCGATCGATCTGGAACCTTATCTCAGCGAATCGCATCGGGCAGGCACGCTGGCCGCGGTCGTGGGGCTGACGGATCCTCATGTCCGCGACGCGGTCCTGCGTGAGGCGGCCGCGTTGGGCGCCGATCTGCTTGGCGGAGAAGAACAGGAGACATGAGTTGTCGGGCAGGTTGGCGACCTAACCCACGAGAGAGAACGGCAGGTTCGCAAGCTGCCTCGCAGTCAAGGACATCGACGATGAGGATCACCGATTTTAGCGTGGACGGGTATGGCGTCTGGAGCGGCCTGCGCGTCGAGCGGCTCACCGACACGCTGAACGTCTTCTATGGCCCGAACGAGGCCGGGAAGACGACGCTTCTCGAGTTCGTCCGATCCGTGCTCTACGGCTTTTCGCCCGAGCGGGCCCATTATCTTCCGCCGGTGCACGGGGGCCGCGGCGGCGGCACGCTCGACGTGGCCGGCCCGCAGGGGCGTTACCAGATCGCGCGACATACGCCGGCTGACGATGGCACGCCCGGCGAGCAACTGCTGCTGACGTCGGCAGACGGCACGCGCCAAGGCGAGCATTATCTGAGCACGCTGCTATCGAACGTCGAAGAGCCGGTCTTCAACAATGTCTTCGCGGTTGGGTTGCGCGAAATCCAGGAGTTGGCCACGCTGAGCGACACGGCGGCTGCCGAGCTGCTCTATAGCCTTACGGCAGGGCTGGATCGCGTCTCGCTGGTCGAGGTGTTGCGAGAATTGCATGGGTCGCGAAATCGCATTCTCGACGCCGCCGGCGGAACGTGTCAAGCCGTGCAACTGTTGGCCGAGCACGAGAAGCTCCGCACTGAAATCCAAGAGCTGCAAACGATCAATCACCGCTACGCGCAACTGGCCACCGAGCGAGACCAATTGCAGGGCGAAATGGCCGGGCTGGAAGACGAGGCCGAGCGGACCGGGCAGCTCGCTCAAACGGCCGACGCCGCCCTGGCCGTTTACGATCTCTGGCATCAGCGGATCTCGCTTGATGAGCAACTCGCCGCATTCGGGCCGCCGAAGACCATGCCCGAGGACGCGATCTCGAGGCTCGATGCCCTGGTCGCTCGCCTCCAGAGGTATCGGCAGCACGTCAACGAGCTGGCGGAAAGCCGCGCGAAGCTGCGGCGCGAGTACGCCGGGCTGGCCGTGAATGAGTCGCTCTGGCGGCAAACGGCCCGCATCGAGGCGATGAAGGAGCAGGAGCCGTGGATCGCCCAACTGATCGGCGACATTAGCCGGCTGGAAGGCGACATCGCCGCGATTCGTGGCGAGTTGACCGCCGAGGCCCAACGGCTTGGGCTTTTGGACGCAGGCGGCGCGCCCGCCGCGGACGACGTTCCCTGGCCATCGACAAAGCAACTGGCGTCGCTCCGGTCCCCGGCTCGGTTGTGGCGGGAGTCGCGACAACGATTGAAGGACGCGAAGCGCGCGGCTGCCACGGCGGCCGCTACGGCCGACTCGCTGGCCGGGCAAATCGCGACGTCGCTCAACGCCCGAGGCCAAAAGGACCTGACCACCGCGCTCGATCAGGCCGGCAACGTGGTGTCGCAGCTCCGCCGCCGCGAACAGCTCGAAGGACGGCTCGATCAGTTGGCTCGGCATCAAGGCGAATTGGACGAACGCAGCCGAGGGCTGGCCGATCGCCAGGTGTTGCCCGTCGGCGTGCTCGTGGGCCTTGGCGGCGTCTTCGTTTTCGGCGTCGTATTGATCCTGGCCGGTCTTCTCATGCCGGCTTCGATCACGGGCTCGATCGGATGGGCGCTGTCGCTGCTCGGCCTGGTCGGCAGTGGCGCCGCAGGCTTTGGCAAGGTGATGCTTGAGCGATCGAACGCGGCTCAACTCGACGCATGTCACAAGCAGCTCGACCTGCTTCACGCGCAAGTCGAGCAAACGAAGGCGGATTGCGATGCAGTCGATTCGCAACTCCCTCGCGGCGGCGGACCGATCGCCGTCCGACTGCAAACGGCCGATCGGGAATTGGCCGCCCTACAGGAATTGGCGCCGTTGAACGTCCGGTGCAATGCGGCTCGACAAGAGGCCGACGCGGCCGCACGCCGGGTGTCCGACGCGGCGGCAGAGACCCACGATGCACGACGGCGATGGCGGCACGCCATCTCGGCGGCTGGATTGCCCGAGACGATCACGCCGCAGCAGGCGAGGCGGCTTTCGGCCCACGGCGACCGGATCGGCCAGTGGCAGCGGGACCTGGCCTCACGGAAAGAGGAACTCGCCCGCCGCCGTCAGGAGCGGGATTCGCTGGTCGCAAGGCTCGTGCAACTGGCCGCCGACGCCGGCGTGCCGCTCGATGGCCAGAAGCCCGAAATCCGGAATCCGAAATCCCAATCTGCCGATCCGGCGGCGATTCTCGCCAAGCTCGTCGAGGCCGCCGCCGCACAGCAGGCGATGGCCAGCCGCCGGGAGGCCATTCGCCGGGAGTCGCGGAAGGCCCGTTCGGCGCAGACCAAGCGGCAAGAAGCCATGGCCCGGCTGGAGCACCGCCGCCGGGCGTTGTTCATCGAGGCCGGCGTAAAGGACGAGCAAGAGTTCCGCCAGCGGGCGCTCGAGTGCGCCAGCGCGGAAGCCCTTCGCCAGCAACGCGGCGCCCTCGCCAGAGAGATCGACGCCGCGCTGGCTTCCCGCTGTTCCGAGGAAGCGGTGGAGAAGCAACTCAAGGGGAGCAACCGTGGGGCGTTGGAGACTCGCCGCAATGAGCTTCAGCAACGAGCGGCCGTGCTTCATGACCAGCTTCGCGTGCTACTGGAGAAACGCGGCCGATTGAGCGAGCAACTCGACGCGATGGCGGCCGACAACCGCCTGGCCGCCAGACGGCTCGATTTGGCCCAACTGGAGAAGCGGATTGAGGACGCCCTGCACCGCTGGCAGGTGCTGGCCGCGACGTGCTCGGTGCTCGACGCCATCCGGCTGGCCTACGAGAAGGACCGCCAACCTGAGACGCTCCAAGAGGCGTCGGGCTATTTGGATCGGCTGACGCAGGGGCGCTACTGCCGCGTCTGGACGCCTCTGGGCGAGCACGTGCTGAGGGTCGACGACGCCGAGGGGCGGTCGCTGCCCGTCGAGTCGTTGAGCCGCGGCACCCGCGAGCAGCTTTTCCTGAGTCTGCGGCTCGCGCTGGCCAGTCTCTACGGCCGCCGCGGGGCCGAATTGCCGTTGGTGCTCGACGACGTGTTGGTGAACTTCGATGCGGGCCGGGCGAAGGCCGCCGCCGCTGTGCTGCGGGACTTCGCCGCCGCCGGGCATCAGCTCCTCGTGTTCACCTGCCACGAGCACATCCAGAAATTGTTCAAGTCTCTCAAGACGCCCGTCAGTCGGTTGCCCGACAATGCCACGCCGGGTGAAGTCGTGATTCGCGTCGAACGGCCGTCGAGCGATGAGAAACCAAAACGCGAAAAACGCTCGCGGCAGTCGCGGCGTTCCGCGGAGGCCGAAGTCGAGGCCGCGCACGCGGATGCACCGGAGATTGAGGAGGATCGTTTCCCGGCGGAAGAGCCTGCCGCCCTGGTCGACGATGACCAGGACGGGGCGCTATGGGATGAGGAAGACGACGGCGAGGCAGGCGAGTTCGACGAACCGGACGACGATGACGCCGAGGCGGCGTAGCGATCAGGTTGCCGGCCGGTGCGGTCAACGTTGGCGATTGGCGAGCGTGAAGTGGAACGTGGTGCCTCGGCCGAGGACCGATTCGAGCCAGATGCGTCCGCCATGCCGCGCCACGATCTTGTGGCAGATCGCCAATCCGATCCCGGTGCCGGGATAGGCCTGGCAGTGCAGCCGCTGGAACGTCTGAAAGATGCGTTCGAAGTGCTCGCTGGCGATTCCGATGCCATTGTCCTCGACGGAGAATCGCCAGCCGTCGCCATCGGCGGCCGCGGCGGTCACTTGGACGCGTGGCGGCTCGTTGCGATGGAACTTGACGGCGTTGCCCAGCAGGTTCTGGAAGAGCTGAGTCAGTTGCGTTTCGTCGCCGAGGATGACGGGCAGTTCGCCGACCTCGACGTGGGCGTCTTGCTCGCGGATAAGACCCTCGAGGTTTGCCATCGCCTCAACCACAATGTCCTGCACGTTGACCGGTCGGAGCGGCTCTCGCGAGTTCCCGGCCCGCGAGTATTCCAGGAGGTCCTCGATGAGGCGGTTCATCCGCGTGGCGCCGCCGACGATCTGTTCGAGGTACTCGCGTCCCGTGGCGTCCATCTTTGGCCCATACTCGTCGGCGATGACCTGGCAGTAGCCTGAGATCGTCAACAGCGGCGATCGCAGGTCGTGGGCGACGACCGAGGCGAAGTTTTCCAACTCGCCGTTGCTGCGGGCCAACTCAGCGGTGCGGTCGGCCACGGCCTGCTCAAGGTTCAACGCATAGCGGCCTACGCGTTCGTGGCACGCCCGATGAACATTCCGCAGCAGCTCGCTACGGTCGCTGACTTTCTCCAGGTAGGCGAAGGCACCGAGGTTCAGGGCCTCTTTCACCGAATCGTAGGTGGCCATGCCGGTGTAGATAATGACGCGGACGTTCTCGTCGACGCCTCGAATCTGCTCGAGAAGTTGCGTTCCCGTCAGGTCGGGCAGTCGATAGTCGACGACGGCCACGCCGAAGTCTCGCTGCCGGACGTGTTCGAGCGCCTCGGCCGCCGCGCCGCAGCCGATGACCTGAAACCCCTCCGCGTGCAGCAACTCGCAGATCAGCGACAGTTCCGCCGGGTTATCTTCGACGACGAGCACGTGCGAAAAGCGATCGGTTGACATAGCCGCCTCTCCGACCTCTGCCGACTTGGTGCGGAAAGTCGCCAGAATGCCAGCTTTTCACCGGCGTGTCCAGGCCACTAAGAGGGGGTGACCTGGAAATCAACATGATATGATAGTCATCGTGGCAACGGCCTGCGCGAGGCATGCAATCGCTCTTGGGGGAGATGATGATTCGGCAAACGATGGTGCGACTTTCGGTGACGCAGATCTTGTGCTGCTTGACGTGGCCCGCCGTCGCCGGCCAACTGACCGTCGACCTGGTCCGCGGCGGGAAAGTGACCGCGGTTGCCGCAGTGGCCCGATGGGACAAGGACGGCAACCCGCACCACGCTCCCGATCCGAAAGCGAAGATCGGCGATCCAGCGGTAGACGCCCGTGCGGCTCGCGTTGCCGACGGCCGTTGGGTATTCAAGGATTTGACGCCCGGCAAGTACGACCTGGTGATCCTGGGAAAGGATCGGCTGCGCGTCGAAGGGTTTCAGTATGCGCCGGTTCGCGACGACGACCGCTTTCTGCCGCGCGACGCTTCGGTTGACGAGGAGACGCGCGACGCGGTTCTGGCTCAGATCCGCCAGTCGCCGCATTATGAGAACCGCGTCGAGCCGCTCTATCTCGGGGGCGATGACAAGACGTGCCGCGTGCTGATGATGCTTGTCCGCGACAAGCCGACCAGCTTCGAGGCCGATTCGCGGGGCGCGGCCACGATCCGCCACGAGGTGTGGCAATTCACCTGGAACTACGGCGGATGGCAGAAGGAGCGTCGCACCAAGGTCCTCGATCGCGTGTTGCTTCCGCGGGACGAGCTTCGCCGGTGGACGTGGCTTTGGGACCCGGCGATCGGCGGCATCGAGGTCGGCGCCCGGCCGTCGACGATCCGTTACGAAATGCCGCAGCCGTCCGAGAAGCGGCTCAAGGGGCTGTATCCGATTCGTGGCGAGAGCGGCGCCACTCCGTGACTTGCTGAATGACGGAATAGAAGACCGGCGTCAAAAAGATGCCGAACAGGGTGACGCCCAACATGCCGGTGAACACGGCCACGCCGAGCGTGCGTCGCATTTCGGCGCCGGCGCCTTGCGAGAGCACCAACGGCACGACGCCGATGATGAACGCCAATGACGTCATGATGATCGGCCGCAGTCGCAACCGGCAGGCCGCGAGCGTGGCCTCGAATCGCGATTGGCCCGCCTCACGCTGATTCTTGGCGAACTCGACGATGAGGATGGCGTTCTTGCAGGCCAGCCCGACCAGAACGACGAAGCCGACTTGGGTGAAGATGTTGATGTCCATCCGGGCCAAGGCGACGCCGGCGATTGAAAACAACAGACACATCGGCACAACGAGAATCACGGCCAGCGGCAGCGACCAGCTCTCATATTGCGCGGCCAGCACGAGGAACACGAGAATGACGGCGAGCAAGAAGACCCACATCGCCGTGTTTCCGGTCTCGATCTGCAGGAACGCGAGTTCGGTCCACTCGGTCTTCATGCCGCGCGGCAGGTCGTGGTTGGCCGCGCGTTGCATCAGATCGATCGCCTGGCCGGAGCTGACGCCGGCCGCCGCGTCACCGTTGACTGGGGCAGAGGGATAGAGATTGTATCGCTGGATGAGCACCGGGCCGCTGGTCTCGCGGACGGTCGAGATCGCGCCCAGCGGCGCCATGGTTCCGGTCGCGTTCCGCACCTTGTACTGCTTGAGGTTCTCGATTCGCCGGCGATATTCGGCGTCGGCCTGCACGTTCACCTGCCAGGTGCGGCCGAAGCGGTTAAAGTCGTTGACGTAGAGCGAGCCGAGGAAGACTTGGAGCGTGTTGAAGATCTCGGTGAGCGAGACGCCCATCGTCTTTGCCTGGTCACGATCGATATCGAGCAAGAGCCAGGGGGTGTCGGCTCGGAAGCTCGAAAAGAGGCCCGTCAAGCGATCGTTCAGCCGGGCGCGATCGACGATCTTCTCGGCCGTCTCTTGCAAGGCCAGCAACCCGTTGTCGCCGCGGTCTTCCAGAATGAGCTTAAACCCGCTGGCGGCGCCGAGCCCTTCGACCGGCGGCGCGCCGAAAATGTTGACCAGTCCGCCCTGAATCTCCTTTTGAAACTGCTCCTGGAGACGGCGGGCGATCACGTCGGCCGAGAGTCCCCTATGAGTGCGATGGTGGAAGTCTTGGAGCATCACGTACATCGACCCATAGTTCGGCGCGTTGGCGCCCAGGAGGACCGACTGCCCTGCGATGGCCACGGTATGATCGACGCCAAGGTTGTCGCGGTCTTTCATCGCGATCTGCTCGATGCGGTGCATGACGCGCTGCGTCCGTTCGAGTGAGGCGGCGTCCGGCAGTTGCACGTTGACCAGCAGGTAGCCCTTGTCCTGCGCGGGAATAAAGCCGGAGGGCGACGCCAGGAATCCCCAACCCGTCAGGGCCAGCAGGCCGCCGTAGATCAACAGCACCAGCGCGCTGGTGCGAAGGGCCATGCCCACGACGCGGGTGTAGGCGTTTGTTGCGCGGTCGAAGCCGACGTTGAAGAGCCGAAAGCCGCGGCCAAGGACGTAGTTCATCGGCCGAGTGAGCCAGTAGCCGGCCACCAGGCCGACGGCCAGCGTGAAACCGACGCCGAGCCACCAACCGAGGTCCACCGCGACGCCGCTCAGCCCGGGCAACAGCGTGCCGACGTTCCATTCGACGCGCCCGACCAGCCAACGGTTCAACCAAGGTTCGAGCGTGGGCAGGAGCCAGACGTAACCGATCCATCCGCCCAGGAGGATGTAGATGGCCCGCGGCAGCACGTCGTAGCGGCCCTTTTCGTGGGGCCGCAGAAGCACGGCGGCCAGCGCGGGGCTCAGCGTGAGCGAGTTGAACGCGGAGATGACTGTCGAAGTGGCGATCGTCAACGCGAACTGGCGGAAGAATTGGCCCGTAATGCCGCTGATGAACGCGCACGGAAGAAACACGGCGGCCAAAACCAGCCCGACGGCGATCACCGGGCCGGAGACCTGGCTCATCGCCTTGATGCTTGCGTCGCGCGGACTCAAACCGTGCTCGATGTGGTACTCGACCGCCTCGACCACCACGATGGCGTCATCAACGACGATGCCGATGGCCAGGACGAGGCCGAACAGCGTGAGGTTGTTGAGGCTGAAACCCATCGCCCACATGACGAAGAACGTGCCGATGATGGCCACCGGGACGGCGATCAGCGGAATCACGGCCGATCGCCAGTTCTGCAGGAACAGCAGCATGACGAGCGCGACCAGCAGCACGGCGTCCAAGAGTGTTTGACGCACCTCGTGGATCGACTCGGAGATGAACGGCGTCGTGTCGTAGACGATCGCGTAATCCAAATCCTGCGGGAAGCTCGGCTTCAACTCCCGCATCTTCGATTTGACCAGATCGGCCACCTTCAGGGCGTTCGAGCCGGGAAGCTGGTAGATGCTCAGCGCGACCGAGGGCCTACCATCGAGCGTGCAGCTCTGATCGTAGTCCTGCGCGCCCATCTCGATCCGAGCCACGTCGCGCATGCGGACCACGCGGCCCGAGGCGTCGGTCTTCAAGATCATGTTGGCGAACTGCTCGGGGTCGGCCAACCGGCCCAACGTGGTCATCGTGAACTGGAAAACCTGCCCCTTGGGCACCGGCGGCTGGCCGATCTGGCCGGCGGCGACCTGTGCGTTCTGCGCGGCCACGGCCGCAACGACGTCGCTGGCCGAGATATTGCGCGAGGCCATCCTTTCCGGATCGAGCCAGAGCCTCATGCTGTAGTCGCGTTGGCCCAAATAGGTGATGTCGCCGACGCCGGGGAGGCGGGCCAACTCGTCGCGCAATTGGATCGTGGCGTAGTTGCTCAGGTAGAGGTTGTCGCGAGTCCCCTTCGGTGAATACAGGTTGACGATCATCAGCACGTTGGGCGACTTCTTTTTGACCGTCACGCCTTTTCGGTTTACCAACTCGGGCAACGTCGGCTGGGCCATCGCCACGCGGTTCTGCACCAACACTTGGGCCATGTTCAGGTCGACGCCCAGCCTGAACGTGACCGTGAGCGTGTACGTCCCGTCGTTCGTGCATTGCGACGACATGTACAGCATCCCCTCGACGCCATTGACCTGCTGCTCGATCGGCGCCGCTACGGTGTCGGCCACCACCTTCGCGTCGGCGCCGGGATAGGAGGCCGAGACCTCGACCGTCGGGGGAGCAATCTCCGGGTACTGCGCGATCGGAAGTCGCCAGATCGCGATGCCGCCCGCCAGCGTGATGATGATCGACAGCACCGAGGCGAAGATCGGCCGATGGATGAAGAATCGCGAGAACATGAAATGCCTATGGCCTTTCGTCGCCCGAGTCGCCGCCGGGCGGGGAATCTGGTTCGCGGTTTCTCAGGAAACGCCAAGTCATCCAGAGCCCCAACGGAAGAAAGAGCATGCAAGCCAGGACGAGCAGCGCGATGCGTCCGACCAAGCGAGTCTGTTCCGAAGCGAAGAGCCGGGTGCTGCCCAGCCGGTCGATGACGTTGAAGAACACGGGGGTCAGGAAGATTCCAAAGACGGTGACGCCCAGCATGCCGCTAAAGACGGCGAGCCCCAGCGTCCGACGCATCTCGGCGCCGGCCCCTTGAGCGAGCAACAGCGGGACGACGCCCAGAATGAAGGCCAGCGATGTCATCATGATCGGCCGCAGCCGCAGGTGGCATGCCTCGAGCGCGGCTTCGCGACGCGAGACGCCGGCCTCTCGCTGCCGCCGGGCAAACTCGACGATCAGAATCGCGTTTTTGCTGGCCAGCCCCACCAGGACGACGAAGCCAATCTGGGTGAAGATGTTCACGTCGGAGCGGCCCACCAGGACGCCGATGATGGCGCTCAACAGACACATCGGCACCACCAGGATCACGGCCAACGGGAGCGACCAGCTTTCGTACTGCGCGGCCAGGACGAGGAAGACCATGACAACCGCCAGTGCAAAAACCCACATGGCCGTGTTGCCCGCCTGGAGTTCCTGGTAGGCAAGATCGGTCCACTCATAGTGCATGCCCGGCAGCAGCGCGCGATTGGCCAAGCCTTCCATCAGATCGATCGCCTGGCGGGAACTGACGCCCGGTCCGGGGTTGCCGTTGATCGCCGCGGACGGGTACATGTTGTAGCGCGTCAGGATGAAGGGGCCGTTGACCTCGCGGACGTCGGCGATAGCGCCAATGGGAACCATCGCCCCCTGCCGATTGCGGACTTTCAGTTGCTTGACGTCGCTGACTTGGTTGCGGAACTGGCCGGCCGCCTGGACGACGACCTGCCACGTGCGGCCGAACAGGTTGAAATCGTTGACATAGAGCGAACCCAGATAGACCTGGAGCGTGTTGAAGGCGTCGGCCAGCGGCACGTCCATCGTCATGCACTGCTCGCGGTTAAGGTTCACGTAGAGCTGCGGCGCGTTGGCGCGGAAGATGCTGAACAAGTCGACCAACAGCGGCAGACCGCGCGGCGGCGCATTCGGCCGAGCCCCCGGTCCGCCGCCCTGCTGGCCGCGGGCGTCGGCGGCCTTTGGCGGGGCTTCCGGCGAGGCGTCCCCTTTTCGTGCGTTCTGACCTCGGCGGAGCGCGTTGCCCATCGCGGCGAGCCGGTTCACCTGTTCCTGAAGCGTCTTTGGGCCGAGGTCTTGACGATCCTCGACGACGAACTTGAAACCGCCCGAGCGGCCGATGCCGCGGATCGGCGGCGGCGGAAGCACGTTGACCCGGGCCTCCATCACTTCGGCCGCGCACCGCCGACGAAGCGTGTCGGCAATCTCGGTGCTGTAGAGTCCCGGCCCCGACCGTTCGGAGAAGTCGTCCAAGATGAGAATGATCTGGCCGAAATTGGAGCCGGAGGCCCCGATGCCGAACGCCGAGCCGGCAATCGCCATCGTATGCTTCACGCCGGGAATCGTCGACGCAATCCGCTGGGCGTGGTCCACTGCGGCTCTCGTCCGCTCAATCGAAGCGGCGTCCGGCAGTTGCACTGTCGCCCAAAGGAATCCCATGTCCTGCGCGGGAATGAAGCCCTTCGGCGCGAGCGTGAACTCGCGGTAGGTGACGAACAGCATCCCCACATAGACCAACAGAACCAGCACGCTGATGCGGAGCAGACCGCCGACGCTGCGGGTGTAGACGCTCGGGGCCGCGGCGAACCCCGCGTTGAACCGTTGAAAGGCCTTTTGGAGAGCCCTCGCCAGGGGCCGGCAGTAGAGCCAACCAAGCATTGCCGCCGTCACGACGACGGTGATCGCCGAAATCCACCAGATCGCTCGCGGCGGCGCGGCGCCCGCCTGCGCCGCGGCGGCTCCGACCGGAAGAAGTCTCCAGCCCTTGTTCAGCAGGGCCGCCAGCGGCGGGGCCAACCAGAGGTAGCCGAGCCAAGCGAGAAGTGCGGGAAACGCCAGCCGCGGCAAGGCCTCGTGCGTCTCCCGGTCCCTCGCGCGGAGCAGGACGGCCGAAAGCGCGGGACTCAGCGTCAGCGAGTTGAATGCCGAGATGATCGTCGACGCCGCGATCGTCAAGGCAAACTGCCGGAAGAACTGGCCGGTCAGGCCGCTGATGAACGCGCAAGGCACGAACACGGCGCTGAGGACCAGCCCGACGGCGATTACCGGTCCGGAGACCTGGCTCATCGCCTTGATCGTCGCGTCGCGCGGCGTTAGTCCTTGCTCGATGTGATGCTCGACGGCCTCGACGACCACGATCGCATCGTCCACGACAATGCCGATGGCCAGAACCAAACCGAACAGCGTCAGGTTGTTCAGGCTGAAGCCGAAGGCGACCAACACGGCGAACGTGCCCACGATGGCCACCGGCACCGCCACAAGCGGAATAACGGCCGACCGCCAGTTTTGCAGGAACAACAGGACAACAAAGGCGACCAGCAGCACGGCGTCGCGGAGCGCCTTGAAGACCTCGTCGATCGATTCGCTCGTGTAGGGCGTCGTGTCGAAGAAGATGGCATACCGCAGGTCGTCCGGGAAGTCCTTGGCCAGCTCCTCCATTTTCGCGCGGACCTTCTCGGCGACGTCGAGCGCATTGGCGTCGGGCAACTGGATGACGAAGAGGCCGGCCGAAGGGTAGCCGTCCAACTTGCAACTGACGTCCTGGCTCCGAGCGCCTAGCTCGACGCGGCCAATGTCGCGGATTCGGGTGATCCGGCCGCCGCTGCCGGTGCGGACAATGATATTCGCGAACTGCTCGGGCGATTTCAACCGCCCAAGCGTCGAAAGAGTAATCTGCGTCTCCTGGCCGCGACGGATCGGCTCCTGTCCGATCTGGCCGGATGCGACCTGGACGTTCTGTTCCCGGATGGCGTTGACGACGTCGCCGGCCGTCAGGCTTCGCGAGGCCATCTTCTCCGGATCCACCCAGATCCGCATGCTGTAATCGCGTTGCCCCTGGATGTTGATGTCGCTCACCCCGTCGACGCGCAGTAGCTCGTCGCGCAGCCGCAACATGGCGTAATTGCTCAGATAGAGCTGGTCGTAGCGGCCATGGGGCGAATAGAGATTCACCGACATCAGCATGTCGGGCGACATCTTCCGCGTGATGACGCCGGTCCGTTTCAGCACGTCGGGCAGCATCGGCAGCGCCAAGTTCACACGATTTTGGACCAGCACCTGCGCCAGGTTGAGATTGACGCCCTGCTGGAAGGTGACGCTGAGGCTATAGGAGCCGTCGTTGGCCGACTGCGACTCCATGTAGATCATGTTCTCGACGCCGTTGACCTGCTGCTCGATCGGCGCGGCCACGCTTTGGGCGACAACCTCCGCGCTGGCCCCCGGATAGGTGCAGCGAACGAACACCGTCGGCGGCGTGACAGGCGGATACTGCGTCAACGGCAGGCTGTAGTAGGCGATGCCGCCGCCGAGCGTAATCACCACCGACAGGACGGTAGCGAAGATCGGCCGGTCGATGAAGAACCGCGAGAACATTTCTTTGCGCCCGTCACGTCTGCGTGACGCCCGATGGATGCCGTATTGTACTCATCACGCTCCGCGTGATGCCCGCGGAAAATCGTCCAGCATCACGCGGAGCGTGATGAATACAATGTGCGGAGCGTGATGAATACAATGTGCGGAACGTGATGAGTACAATATGCAGAATCGCTATTTCGCCGCGGCGGTCTTGGGCTTCACCGTGATGCCCGGCCGAATGCGTTGCAGCCCGCCGACGACAACGCGGTCATTCTCCGTCAGCCCCTTGGTGACTTCTCGCAGTTTGCCGTGGAGCGAGCCAATCTCGATGCGGCGGTATTCGACGATGTTCTTGTCGTTGACGACGTACGCGTACTGCTGGCCCTGATCGGACGCCCGCGCCTCCTCCGGGATCAGCAGGGCGCGGTGGGGCTGACCTTTCGGAAGCCGGATTCGGGCGAACATGCCTGGCGAAAGAATCCGTGTCGGGTTCGGAAAGATGCCGCGGAGCCGCAGGGTGCCGGTCATCACATCCAAGCGATTTTCGGCGAAATCGATCTCGCCCTTGTGCGGGTAATCCTCTTCATCGGCCAAGCCCAAGTAAACTGGCAGCTTGGCGTTTCGGATCACGCCGATCTTGCCTTTGATCTCGACGACCATGCGCCGCAGTTCGAGGAGCGTCCGTTCGTCAACGTCGAAATAAGCGTAAATCGGATCGAGCGTGACGATCGTCGTCAACGGCGTTTGATCGGCCTGAACCATGTTGCCGGGATCGATCAATTGCTTGCTCACTCGGCCGTCGCACGGGGCGTAGACCTTGGTCCACTCGAGATTCTGCTCGGCGAGTTTCAGCGTCGCCTGGGCGGTCGCGACCGCGGCCTGCGCTTCGCGGTAGTCGCCGGCGATTTGATCGTAGTCTCCCTGGGCGATCGATCGGCTGGGCAGCAGTTCCTGCGCCCGCTTGTAGTCCTTGGCCAGCCGATCAAGATGCGCCTGCGCCTGCGCCAACGCGGCGGCCGCCTTGTCGCGATCCGCCTTGTAGGTTCGCGGGTCGATTTCAAAGAGCAAATCGCCCTTCTTGACCTCCGTCCCCTCCTTGTTCGGCCCGCCGTCCTTGAGCCCCTCGATCAAGTAGCCGCTTACCCGGGCGCGAATTTCGACGCTCGTCACTGCCTCCGTATGCCCGGTGAAGTCCTCGTAGTCGGTGATGGTCTGCACACCAGGTTTGGCGACGACGACCTCGGGAACCGATGCGGCTGCGGTTCCCGCCGATGAGGCTGTGGCGCTCTGCCGCAGACAGCCTGCCACGACCGCCAGAAGGAGCAGCAATACCCCACCCAGCCATAGCAATTGTCTCTGTTTCATGGACGTCTCGCCGGAAATAGTTTACTCACCTCTATGGTTAATGTATGTAAAGTATCGTGTTTCAGTCAAGAGCGCCGTCGACGCCGCAGGCGTTCGTAGTCCCGCCTTTAGGCGGAAAAAGACCGGCTAAAACCGGAACTACGAACGACTTCGCAGTCCTGTTTGCGGCCCCCTGTAGGGCGTTCACTCCGAACGGTAGACTAGCATGCTTGCTGCTGTTGGCGATTTATGGGTGCCATGCTTGCTAAGCGCAGCGAGACAGCAACCATGCTCGCCGTCGAATCATGCCCACGCAAGCGTGGGACATGGCACCCATTCGTCCTGAATGATGCAATATACAGACTGTCATTTCTGAGACAGCACACTAGATAGAATGCCAGCCGCCGGACCGTCCATGGAACAACAGGAAATCGATCTTCGGCACATGCGGCGTGCGATGAGCCTTGCCGCGCAGGGTCGCGGGTTCGTTGAGCCGAACCCGATGGTTGGCTGCGTCATCGCCTTGGGAACCGAAGTCATCGCCGAGGGCTTTCACCGCCGATTTGGCGGCCCACACGCTGAAGTCGACGCACTGGCGACGGCGGGCCGCCGAGCCGCTGGGGCCACGCTCTACGTCACGCTCGAACCCTGCTGCCATCAGGGAAAGACGCCGCCGTGCACCCGGGCCGTGTTGGCCGCAGGCGTCCGCCGCGTCGTCGTGGCGATGGAAGACCCCTTCCCTCAGGTCCGGGGCCAGGGCGTCGCTGAGTTGCGGGCCGCGGGACTCGTCGTCGAGACCGGTCTGCTCGAAGCCGACGCCCGATGGCTCAACGCACCGTATCTCAAGCTGGTCGAAACCGGCCGGCCGTGGATCATCGCCAAATGGGCCATGACGCTCGACGGCAAGATCGCTACCCGAACCGGCCAGAGCCGCTGGATTTCCAACGAGCAATCGCGGGCCGTCGTGCATCAGCTTCGCGGACGCGTCGATGCGATCGTCGTGGGTCGCGAGACCGCCGTCCGGGACGACCCGCTGCTGACCGTCCGGCCACCGGGACCGCGCACGCCGGTGCGCATCGTCTTGGACACTGGTGCGACGCTCAGCAGCCAAAGCCAGTTGGTTCGCACGGCGAAAGAAACGCCGGTGCTGGTTGTTGTCGGCGAGCGGGCGTCGCCGGCCGAGCGTTCGCGGCTCGAGCGGGCCGGTTGCGAGGTTTTCGCCTGCCAGGGAGAAAATCATCTCGCCCGGCTCGACTCATTGCTGGCCGAGTTGGGGCGACGGCGGTTGACCAACGTGCTGGTCGAAGGCGGGAGCCGCGTGTTGGGCAGCCTGCTGGACGCCCGGGCGGTCGATGAGGTCCACGTGTTCATCGCCCCCAGGCTGGTTGGCGGCGCCGAGGCCCTGACGCCAGCGGCCGGCCGCGGGATTGGCGAGATGGCCGCCGCCCTGCAACTCGAGCGGCCAGAGGTCCGGCAGCTCGATGGCGACACGTACATTTCCGGCCGAGTCCGTAGCCCCGACGTCAGTCGGCCGGCGGGTGAACCGGAGGCCGGTTCAACAGCCGACTGAGGCGGGACTACGGACCCGCACGTCCGATCACGGTCCGATGCTCTGCGGATTCTTCTGCAGGAAGTCGCGTGGACCGCGTGTCGTATAATACGGATACGTCACAGCGCCGGTGGCCGGTCCGCTGTCGACGCACGCTTGGCCACGGCACTTGTCACGGCAGAGGCGGCATCCTCGACCACCACACGCCTGACACGGCGCGCCCTGGTCGGGGTCGTTCGGATCGGCGCAGACCTGTCCGTGGCAGGCCTGGCCGTTTTCGGGCGCCTGGGCGCAACTGCCGCCCATGCAGTGCCACGGTCGACGGCCGTTGTGGATGCAACCGGTGACGCCCACCAGGACGACCACCGTCACGATGGAGAAGATTGCGCGTTTCATGTACGAGATTCCTTGTTTGCTCTTGTGGGCAGGGCGGATAGGGTCATTGCTTCTGCGGGAAGTCCGCCCGCCTTCTCAGACATCGGCCCGACAATCCGTAGAGTCCAGAAAATCGGTAGAACCACTTCGTCCCGAAAATTGGGCATTACCGGCGTGGCGTAGAATGGGTAAGGTGCTGCGAGTTTGCGGCCGGCGTCTCTCGGCT
>JBDKUC010000197.1:0-22352 GCA_039679885.1 Thermoguttaceae bacterium
TCGGGGGCGGGAGGAGTTAGCCACGAAGCACGGGAGATACACGAACAACTGGCGGAGCAACTGGTCTCCGTCCTGCTCGTCTTCGTTCATTTCGTTCATTTCGTGGTTCCTTGGGTCCTTTCCCCAACGATGTCGAAAGCATCGACTGCTTTCCCGTTTGTTCTCTTTCGGCTCCGTGCGCTCCGTGCCTCCGTGGTGCATTTCCGACGCTGACCGATGGCCCGCAGTTCTTGCTGCGCTGCGCCCACGCCACTTCTCTGCTTGACAGGTCGCCGGACATCCGTGAAGATTGACGCGGGTTTGGCGTCGATTGCAGCGGAGTCATCATGCCAGCGAAACGAGTCTTGATTGTCGGCGGCGTTGCGGGCGGGGCTTCGTGCGCGGCCCGGCTCCGCCGCATGGATGAAAATGCGGAAATCTTCATCTTCGAGAGAAGCGGCGACGTCTCGTTCGCCAATTGCGGACTGCCCTACTACGTCGGCGGCGTGATTGCCAATCGCCAGAGACTTCTGGTCTCGACGCCCGAGCGGTTTCGCGATCTGTTTCGGATCGAGGTCCGCACGTGGCACGAGGTCCGCAGCATCGACCGCCGCGGCCGGACTATCGAGGTCGAGAGTCTTCAGACTGGCGCTGTCACGACCGAGCCGTACGACGCCCTCGTGCTGGCGACTGGCGCCGCGCCGGCGCGCCCGGCGTTGCCTGGCATCGATCTGCCGGGCATTTTCACGCTTCGGGACCTCCACGACGTGGATCAGTTGCACACTTGGATCGAGCACCGCAAGCCGAGCCGCGCGGTCGTTGTCGGCGGCGGCTACATCGGGCTCGAAATGGTCGAGAACCTGGCTCGCCGTGGTGTCGCCGTCACGCTGCTCGAGATGACCGATCAGGTCATGCCGCAAGCGGATCCCGAGATGGCGTGGCCGATCCAGCGCGAGTTGGAGCGGCAAGGGGTCGAACTGCGGCTCGGCCGCGAGGTGGCGGCGTTCGAGCCAGGGTCCGACGAGACGATTACGGTGTTTGCCAAGTCGGGCGAGCGTTTCTCGGCCGGCGTCGTGCTCCTGGCCGTTGGCGTCAAGCCGGACGTGCGGCTCGCTCAGGCGGCTGGCCTGGCGATCGGCCCGACTGGCGGCATCCGGGTCGACGACCGGATGCGGACTAGCGATCCGGCGATCTTTGCCGTTGGCGACGCTGTCGAGATCCGCGACGTCGTGACCGGACAGCCGGCGTTGATCCCGCTGGCCGGGCCGGCCAACCGGCAAGGGCGAATCGCCGCCGATGTGATTGCAGGCCGCGACGCCCGATACCGCGGGTCGCAGGGCACGTCGGTGGTTGGCGTCTTCGATTTCACCCTCGCGATGACCGGCGCGACCGAGAAGTCGCTGCGCCGCTCTGGCATCCAGTTCGAGAAGTCTTACACCCACGCTTTTCAGCACGCATCGTACTATCCCGGCGCGGAGCGAATCCATCTCAAACTGCTCTTCGATCCAACGTCGGGCCGGCTGTTGGGGGCGCAGGCGGTCGGCCGCCAGGGCGTCGAGAAGCGGATCGACGTCATCACGATGGCGATCCAGAAGGGGGCCACGGTCTTCGACCTCGAAGAGGCCGAACTCTGCTACGCGCCGCAATATGGCGCCGCGAAAGACGCCGTGAACGTGGCTGGCTTCGTGGCGGCCAACACCCTGCGCGGCGACGTCCAGCTTGGCCACTGGTCGGACTGGAAAAAGCGGCAGGCGGCCGGCGACATGCCGCTGACGCTCGACGTGCGAACGCCGACCGACGTCGCCGCCAGCGCGATCCCGGGCACGATTCGCATCCCGTTGGGCGAGCTTCGCGCCCGGCTCGGCGAGTTGCCGCGGGATCGCGAGATCTGGGTCCACTGCGGCGTCGGCCAGACGTCGTACTACGCCGTTCGGCTGCTGCAGCAGCATGGTTTCAGGGTTCGCAACCTGTCCGGCGGCATCACGTCATACCAGATGGAGCAGTGAGCGGCCATGTCATTGTTTGGTCTGTGGAAGCCCGAATGCCCGGTGAGCTATCGCGAGAAGGCGTGGGTCGAGACGCGGATGCGGTGGCTCGGCGCGCAATTTGGCGCGCGGCGACTGACGCGATGCCAGATCGTCTTGCCGACCGAAGAGTTTTTTCCGGGCCGGTTTGACGGGACGCCGGAGGCTGCGGGCCGCGTGTTCGAGCGGGTGTGCCAATACATGGAGATTCCGCCGGCGGAAGTGCGGCTGCAATTCGCGCCGGAAGAAGCGATGCGCGGAGTGGCTGGCCTGTACCAGCCTGGGTTGGTCTTGGTGAAAGAGACGCAACTTGCCGAGCCAATCGCCTTGGTGGCCACGATGGCTCACGAGTTGGCTCACCACCTCCTGATCGGGCGGAGACTGCTTGAGAGGGAGCCGGATTGCGAGTTCGTCACCGATCTGACTCCCGTCATCTTCGGCTTGGGCGTGTTCACCGCGAATGCGACCGTGCTCGAAGAGCACTCGCGGATGGGCAACGTCAGTTGGCGATCGATCGGCAAGCAGGGCTATTTGCCCTCTCGCGTGACGGCCTATGCGATGGCCCTGCACGGTTGGCTCTGCGGCGACGAGAAGCCGGCGTGGCTGAGTCACTTGCGGACCGATGCGGCCGATGCGCTCACGCAAGGGCTCCGATATCTGACCGCGACGGAACATTCGTTGCTGCGGCCCGACAATCTCTACTCGGGCGATCATGCCCCCTCGGCCTCGTCGCTGATCGGTCAACTCGGCGCTCGGCATCCGGCGGACCGCGTGGCCGCGCTGTGGGAATTCGCCCGGCACGATTCGGCAACCGCGGAAGTGGTGCAGGCGGTGACGGAGCGGCTGGAGGATCGCTATCCGGGCGTTCGGGCCGAGGCCGCGCGGGCGCTGGCCCAGTGGGGACCGGCGGCGGACTCGGCCATCCCGCAATTGGCCGACGTTCTGGAGGATGCCGACGAAGAGGTGCGGATGGCGGCAGCCTATGCGATTGGACGCCTCCACGGGCAAGCGGAACGGGTTGTGCCGCTGCTGGTTCGTCAGTTGGACGACCCGCTAACCGTCAACACGGCGGCGTGGGCGCTGGGACAGTTCGGGCCGGCGGCCGCGTCGGCCCTGCCCCGGTTGCTCGTTCGTCTGGGAGATGAACTGGGGCGGGGCGACGGGGCTATCGACTACTTGTCGTATGCCATCCGGATGATCTCGCCGGATCCAGAAACGGAAATCCAACGGCTGGTCGCCTCCTGCGACGAGGAGACTCAGACGCAGGCGTCGGAGCTGTTGCCTGAGAGCGGGCCGATCGCGCTTCCCGGAGGGAGCACGGGCGTACGCTTTTGGGCCGGCGGTTGACGGCGTAGCGAGCGGCGCAGTCGACGGCACTGACGTGTCGTGACATCGTCGACTGTCAGCCGTTCGTCGGGCTCGCGGTCTTTTGGTGGAGGAGCTTGTCGCGCAGGTACTCCGGCGCCAAATCGGCCCCGTTGTCCCATGCCAGCGTGTGTAGCACGTCTGAGACTGCGAATCGGCGAAACTGTTCGACATCCCGCAGGGAATCGAACATCGGACCCCACAGAGCGTCGAACAGATCGACGACACCAGACTCGCCGTCGTTGAACTGGACCCAGACGCAATAACCGCCTTCATGCCGCGCGTTGACCACTTCTAACATCGTCTTACTCCAACGGAGCGATCTTGTTTAACTCAGCATGTTGCTCGGCGAGTTGCCAATCTTCGAGCAGTTGTTTTCGATTAAGAGAATACCATTCAAGAACCGCATTCAGTGCACGGGGGGGGACTTTCCTTCCACGACTCCCGAGTTGATTTCCACGGAGACTCGGTACTCGCCGTACTCCGCATGAAATGCGGCGGACGATGGTCATCGTACAACATGTAAATGACCACCCCGAGGAAGCGACAAATCTCTGGCATGCCGAGTCTCCCTTCCGACTCATTTTACCGCGAGCCGGCTGACTAGCCAACCAGTCTGCCCTGCTCGTCATTCCCGCAGCCGGCCTTTCTTGTCGGCCTGCCAAACGCGGCCGCTTTCGATGTGCAAGGCGGTCAGCCAGCCGGCGCCGTAGCAGCAGGTGTCGATGCACTTGAGATAGCCGAGGTCGAGAATCTCGCCGCTCTTCTGCGAGGTGTGGCCGACGACGGCCGTCTTGCCCGAGCAATGCGGGCCGGGCCGGCGCGTCTTGAGCGACTCCCAAAGCAGCGTCTCACGCGGCTGGGCGTCGAGCGGCAGGTCGGCCAGATAGTTGGCGTGGAGAAAGAAATGCCGTTGCGTCTCATGCCAAAGGCGGCAGCTACGGAGAAAGGCGATGTGTTCGGGCGGGAGCTGCGTGGGGCTTGTCGCGCCGTAAGAAGCCAGCGTTGCGGACCCGCCAAAACTGAGCCAGCTGGCCAGGAGATCCGTTCTCCCATCGCAAATCGCCAGCACCATTTCGTCATGGTTGCCCAGCAGCGGAATCAGATGGCACTCTCGATCGAGCCGCAGCAGCCGATCGAGCGTCCGGCGGCAATCCGGTCCACGGTCGACGTAATCGCCCAACAGGACGAGCGTATCGTCCGGCCGCGGCGCGACGGCCGCCAACAGGCTCTCGAGCGCGGCCAGGCAGCCGTGGATGTCGCCGATGGCGATGGTGCGGGGCATAAGGTACGTGTGGTGTTAATCGAGTTGCCTCAGCGTCGACAGGCAGGACGGTTGCAGAGCGTTCGTCGTTCCGGCTTCAGCCGGTTCTCCGAGTGACAATCGCCGCCTAAAGGCGGAACTACAAACGACCGTGCAGCCCTCCCGGCCATTCAGGCAGGTTGACAACCTGCCTCACCATGACGCGGACAACTTGCTCGCGGGCGAGGCAAATCCCCGTTCCTCGATGGCTGAAGCTGCATTATAATGCCCGGCATGGCGTTGCATAATGCCCGATCTGTCGCCAGAGCAGTTATGATCCGACGCATTCTCTGCATCGGCCTGGTGGCCATGACGAAACTGACGGGTGTGGCGAGCCGGCTTGCGGGCGAGGAGCCGACGTTCGGCACGCCGTCGCCCGTCCCGCTGCCGACGATGGGCGGCAAACAGTTCTGGGCCGACGAACTGTTCTTTCACCAGTGGCGCATCCAGCGGAACACGATCACCGGCCATTGCCGGCTGTTGGATGAACGCGACTTCCGCCACGCCTGGGGCACGTACGACGAGTGCCGCGCTGCGCTCGACCGGATCAAACGCGAACGAAAGCTGCCGGCGATGAGTGGCAAGGCGGTGGTCGTCTTGCACGGCCTGATGCGGAGCCGATCGTCGATGGATTCGCTCTGCCAATACCTCCGCGATCAGGGGAACTATCAGGTCTTCAACGTCGAGTATCCGAGCACGCAATACGAAACCGCGGAGCACGCCAAGGCCCTGCGGCACGTCATCGACCACCTCGACGGCATCCAGGAGATCAACTTTGTCGGCCATAGCATGGGCAACATCGTGATCCGCCACTACCTGGGCGACATCTCGAAGACGGACCCGATGAAGCAGCCGCCTGACGTGGTGGCAGCCGATCGTCGGGCGAAGGCGCGTTTCGGCCGCTTCGTCATGCTCGGCCCCCCGAACCAAGGCTCGTTGCTGGCCGACACGTTCGCCAACAACCTGCTGTTCAAGGGCTTCACGGGCGACGCTGGCCAAGAGCTTGGCCGCCAATGGCCGGAGCTCGAGAAGCAGTTGGCCACGCCCGACTTCTCGTTCGGCATTATCGCCGGCGGCAAGGGAGACAACCGGGGATTCAACCCGATGTTGCACGGCGACAACGACGGAGTGGTCGACGTCGAGGCCGCCAAACTGCCGGGCGCGACTGACTTCACCGTCGTTCCGGTTCTTCACTCGTTCCTGATGTTCAATCGCCAGGTGCAACGCCGGACGCTCTGCTTCTTGCAGCACGGCTACTTCGTCTCGCCGGAGGACCGGCATCCGCTGGAGAAGAAACGATGAACGGCGATGCGGGGGACAGTGGGCAGCGACCAGTGGGCAGTGGGCAGTCGGCAGCGGGCGGTGGGCAGTGGGCGGTGGGCAGTGAGAAAGGGAACAACGGGGCCAACGAGAGCCTGCCGCCCGGCAAGCGACAGCCGGAGATCCCAACGCCCGAGTCCCCAATCGCCGATCCCGAATCCCGAGTCCCTCATTCCTCGTCGCACGGCCCTCACCCTAACCCTCTCCCAAAGGGAGAGGGGACGGACGCGTCTGGCCCTCTCGTAAAGGGCGAGGGGACCGTGCCGGCCAAGGGCCGCGTGGCGGGCGTTGACTACGGCACCGTGCGGATCGGAATTGCCATCAGCGATCCGGATCGCAAGATTGCCAGCCCGCTGGAGAATTACACCCGGCGTGGCGACGAGCAGGACGCCCGGCGGTTTCGGCGATTGGTAGCCGACGAAGGGGTTGTGCTGTTTGTTGTGGGGCTGCCGGTGCACCTCGACGGCCGCGAGAGCGAGAAATCGGTCGAAGCGCGGCGGTTTGGCGCTTGGCTGGCCGAGGCGACTGGCGTTCCGGTCGAGTTCTTCGACGAGCGTTTCACGAGTCGCGAGGCCGAGAACCTCATGCTCTCGGCCGATCTAAGCCGCAAACGCCGCAAGCGGCGAATGGACATGCTGGCCGCGCAGATTCTCCTCAGTGGCTATCTGGAATCGCAAGAGCGAAGCTCGCACGAGCACGGGATTGGCTAAGCTGGCGAGAGTTTGCCGGCGACTCGATGCGGCGTCTGTCATCGTTCCGGTCGCATTGTGCCGTTTCTGCCGCGTGTGCGGCGTGTATGGGATATTCTTTCAATGCCGGCAGTGCCGTGTGCCGATGCTTTTGGTAGCTGACCCAGATTGCCCCGCGGGGCAATGCAGCGTACCCGCAGCCGCCGAAGCGGCGGCTTGCAGACCCAGGGCCGACCCGCCGTCGGCCGCTAATCCGAGCCGCGGCCGACCGGAACGCCGGGCGCCGCGAGCCAGACACGAATCTAAGGGGGGAGTCATGATCCGCCGGACCGTTTTCTCGCTGCTTCTTGCAGCCATCGTTCTGACGTTGTTTGCCGTGGGGGACGCACGGGCACAGCAAGCCTTCGACCGTCAATGGGGACGCAGCTACAGCACCCAGGACTGGAACCGGCTCTACCACTACCCGTATGTCTACTATCCGCAAAACTTCTGGGGTCGCGACTACTACCGGAGCAGCGAAGACCTCTACTACCGCTACCCGGCTGAGATGAGGATTCCGGTGTACCACAAGCAATGGGAAAACTACTACCCGCAGCACCGGAAGGATCCTTGGTGGAAGGAATACCAGTTCTTCCCGTTCTTCTGCGGCGAGCGGCATACCGGCGTGCGGTATTACCAGGGGCACCATTTCAACGCCGACGTTTTTTAGCATGGGTGCGACAACCCGAAAAAAATACCATCGGGGGGGTTGCTGATCCCGAATAGATGTTTCATAATCATGGTTGTGATGGGGGTCACCCCTTCACGGAGATTGCCCTTTGCAGGTTCCTGCCCCACCTGCGAAGGGCTTTTTGTTGCGCGCCTTTCGGTTGGTTGGGACCACGCTGGCCGACCGCTGCGGGGGCCGACGCTCCAAGCGGCATCGCCGATTGACCACCCGCGGCGGCGTTCTTAGAATGTCACCGACAATGTTGGGAACAGTCTGCCTGACGAGGCACTGAGCCGATGGACTCTTCCGTCCTGCCAATTTTCCTGATGCTGCTTTGTTCGCTCGGCTTGGCGTTGGGCATGTTGGCCTTCGCCCACTTGTTGACCCGAGGGCGGCGAGACGCGATCCAGGAGATGCCGTACGAGAGCGGCATGGATCCGATCCACGACACCCATCGCCGCTTCGATGTGCGGTTCTATCTGCTGTCGATCGCCTTTCTGGTGTTCGACGTCGAATTGCTCTTTCTCGTCCCTTGGGCGGTGGCCTTCGGCGGCGCTCAGCAATCCGCATTCAGCAGTCGTCCCGCGACGGCGGTGGCGACGGCCCCGGGTCGGAGCGTTCCGGCCAGTGTGCGAAGCGGTGGCTCCGCTGCAACCGCCGCCGGCCACGGTCGGGCTGGCGACCGCGATGGCCGTGCGGGACACGTGATCTTTTTCGGGGCCATGGTGTTCCTTCTTCTTCTGGCTGTCGGTTACGCCTACGACTGGCGCAACGGGGTGTTTCAATGGCGATGAGCGATCCGCGTCAAGTCGTTCGATCGACGGCCGTCGAGTTGCCCGAGAATGTGGCCGTCACGAAGCTGGACGAGCTGGTGAGCTGGTGCCGGAAGAACAGTCTCTGGCCGATGCCGTTCGCGACGGCGTGCTGTGGGATCGAGTTGATGGCCACCGGGGCGAGCCGTCACGACATCGCGCGATTTGGCGCCGAGGTGTTCCGATTCAGCCCACGGCAGTGCGATCTGATGTTGGTGGCCGGCCGGATCGTGATGAAGATGCTGCCCGTCTTGCAGCGGATTTGGTTGCAGATGCCCGATCCGAAATGGTGCATTTCGATGGGCGCGTGCGCCTCGACCGGCGGCGTGTTCGACACATACTGCGTCGTCCAAGGGATAGACCGCTTCATGCCGGTCGACATGTACGTTCCCGGCTGCCCGCCCCGACCGGAGCAACTGATCCAGTCGATCATCGATCTCCAGGAGAAGATTCAGCGGGAGGGAACCCTGCGAGGTCGCGAATTCGCGGCCGCTTCGCGGCAGGCGCCGAAGCGGGCATTGCAGCCGCCAGCGTGAAGGATGGGACTGCAACGTCGTTCGTAGTTCCGCCTTTAGGCGGCAAATGACCGGCTAAAGCCGGAACTACGAACAACTCTGCAGTCGTCCTGGGGTTAAGACGAAGCCGCTTGACTTGTCCATCACGCGACCTATGATTCAAATGTCAGGGCGAGCAGGTGCGACTGCCTCGTCGCCGTCGCTCTGACAGGGACACCGCACGAGGCGTCAGATGCGATCCCGCGGTGGAAGCCCGTTGCTGGCCGATGTCTGACAGGCCAACAGCGGGCTTTTTTTGTGCGCGGACGGGGCGATCGGTTCGCCCGGCCGCGGCTCCCCCTCGTAGCGGACGGTGACCGGCAAGGCTACGGCCCACACTTTTCTGCCTCCCGCCGCGGTACCGCGGTTGAACGCCTCGACGTAGCGATTGGCCTGCTGAACGGACATCGTTCGTCGCTCGGCTGGCTCGACGGCCACGGCGTCCGGCGGCGACGCGTGCCAGCCATTGGGGCGGGGCCCCTCGTATCGAACGATCCACACGCGGCAGCGTTCCCTTCCGGTTTTCATGGTTGACCTCTTGACAGCCGGTTTTCGGCTAGTATACATAGGTATATATTTCTGTCAAGGGCCCACGAGTGACGAACCACGCCCGCCAGAACCTGTTGCGTCTAATGGCTGCCCGCGGGCTGTCGGCGCGCCAGCTCGCGCGCGAGACGGGCGTCGATGAAAGGACCATCCGAGGGATCACCCGCGGGACGCATCGGCCCCATGCCGATACCCTTCACCGGCTGGCCCGCGGGCTTGGCGTTAGCGTCGATGAGTTCTTCATCGATCCGGCCCAGCTTCTCTATCGCCGCTTCGACCAGCAGACGAATCCGTTGGTGGCCGATGTCCTGGCCGAGAATCCGGGGCTTTTCGAAGGGTGGACGGAGGCCGACTTCGACGAGCTTCATAGCCGCGTCGGCTCCGGCGGCGCCCTGACCACCGATGGAACGGTGGCCGCCGTCTCGCAGATGAACCGAAAACGGGCGCTCCACGACCGTCTCGACTTGCTGCTGGAAAGCAGCCACGCGGACTTGGCCGCGGAGATTCTGAACGTGCTGTATGACAAGGTCGTCGTGAGGTAGTGGAGAGTGGAGAGTGGGCAGTCGGCAGTTGGCAGTGGGCAGTCGGCAGTCGGCAGTGGGCAGTCGGCAGTCGGCAGTCCTTCCCTCTCCCCTCTTCCCTCTCCACTATCCACTCACCTTCGCCTCGATCACCTGCAGCTCGCCGATCCGGTCGCCGCCAATCGTGCCGGTGATGGTGTAGAGCGTTCCGTCCGGGCCGCGGATGCAGCAGGTATGGTCGAGCTGCAAGTCCTCCTCGACGAAGATGCGGTAGTTGCGGGTGGTGGAAGGCGTCGCGCCGTCGCTGACGATCTTCGCATCGCTCAGTTGAATCCGGGCGCGGATGCCCGTCTTCCAGGTCTGCCATGTTGTGCCGCTGAAGCCGCTGACGGCTTTGAGCACCGAGACGGTATCGTCCAGGGCGAACGCTACTGAGACGTTCCGGGTTTCGCACCTCCAACGGGCCCCGAGCGTCGTCCGCTTGACGGTCATCACGGTCCAGCGTTGGCCTTGACGGTCGACAATTACGTCGCCCAATCGCGGCGGTTCTGGGAGTTCGGCAGTCGGCAGGTGCCAAGCCCGTTCCGCCGTGACGCACTGACCGTCGGTGGCCGGATTCTTATGGACGTCGCCACGGTTGACGATCGCTGCTTCGACGGTGCTGACCGCCCGCCGCAACGCGTGTGCGACGATCGTGCCGCCGTCGCCCGAGTCGCGTCCGCGCCGCAGCAGCGTGACTGCCTCGACGCCGTCGGTGATCGCCGCGAAATCGTTGATGGGGTCGAACATGGCAGTGGATAGTAGATAGTGGGCAGTGGGCAGTGGACAGTGGGCAGTGGGCAGTCGGCAGTCGGCAGTCGGCAGTGGGCAGTCGGCAGTGGGCAGTCGGCAGTCGGCAGGCGTGGGCAGGAGCCTTCGGATTTCGGGCTTAGGATTTCGAGCTTCCTACGCGTATCCTTGCGATCGGATTTCGAAGGGGGCTTCGCCGGCCAGTTTCTCGTTGCACCAGTCGACGGCCCGTTGCAGTTGAGCAAGGTAGTCGCCCCAGGCGACCAACTGCCCATCGATCTGATACGTCGGCTTTGGCTGAGCGGTGATTTCCGCGATGAGCGCGAGCGTCTGGCTCTTAATGGCGGCGATTTGTTGGGCGTCGGACATGGGAGGGGCTAGGGGCTAGGGGCTAGGAACGAGGGGCGAGGGACGAGGGGCTAGACTCAAATGACGTTGATTCGGAAGCGGACGAGGATCACCTGGCCGGCCGTTGGGGTCAGTTGATGCTCAATCATGTAGCGTCTGCCCGCGATGCTGAATGCGGGATGCGTCGCCACATCCAAAACGTGTCGAAAGTTGTAGCCGGTCGTGTCGACGGTCCAGATCGAGCCGCTCTGGAGAGACGCGAACAGAACGCTCGCGACCGACAGAGCGACGCTGCTATGTCCCTCGACCGCGGTTCGGGCGTCGGGGTTCTGGTCGTTCAGCAGATAGACCGTGTATCGGATCGCAGAGATTTCATCCGGCGCGACGTTGTTGCCGTCGGCGTCGACGATTCGAGCCAACAGCGTGATCGAGCCGTTCTTGAAGGCCGTTCCGTGGATATCGATGGCGTCAGGCATGGGCTTGTCCTGCGGCCGAGCCGCGGTGAGAAAATGCGCCGATGGTCGCGCCGGCGGAAGCCGCCTGGGCGGCTGCCAAGCGGTAGGGTCCCCGGGCCGTGGTGGACCCGGCGAGCGCGGCCGAGCGGAACGTCTTGGACGCGAACGTTTTTTGGGCCAGTGTCAGTTTCATGGGTAATAGAGCACGTCGGTGCGGTTGGCATTGGCGTCCGTGAACACCACGGCGCGGTTCGTCGTCCCGTCGAGGCCGGTGAACGTCTCCGCGCCAGACCCCGCGCCGCTGACCCGTCCGGCCAGGATGGCGGCCATGACGCGCAGGGCTTGGCGGAGCGTCTTGCCCGTTTCGATCGCATCGGTTCGATCGAGCAACGCATCGGCGTTGGTCTGGGGCGCCGGATGGCGATTCTCGATTGAGAACGTCGCCAGCACGGCGTTGACCGTCTCGCCATCGATCACCGCGTCACGGAGCACAATCGTGTAATCGTGGCCCGGCGCATAGCTGAGCGGGTCCGTTGTCGGCACGTTGACCAGATTGATGCCTGCGATGCCGGCGAAGCTGGGGGTATAGGTGATGTCAACGGCGAGCTCCAGCTGGCCGTCGTCCTTGTAAATGCTTACCGTACCGGCCGTCGTCGGCGCGGCGGCCGCGCCGCCGCCATCGTTGGTGGCGAACAGAAAGTAAACCGTCTGGCCGGCGGCGAAATTGCCCAGGTATCTCATACGGCGGCTCCTAGAATCGGCGAGTGGGAGGCGAGCGATCCATCGACGAGGCGACGACCCAGTCCATCCCCCGCCTGCGGATCAAAATGGCTGAACAAGTGGAACGGTCGGTCTGCGATCTGGGCGAACTCGGCATCGCCCAACGTGCGTGACCAGACCGCCGCGAAATCGAAATAGCCCGCGAAGGCATAGGCCGCCAATAGGTCGTAGTTCATCGCGAGCCAAATCGGCTGACTGCTGGCGTAGAGCGACGTTGGGGCAGACGTCGACGACCAGACCGCTTTGCCGTTGACGTAGAGCTTCGCGGCGCCGGATGCGTTCCACGCCAACCCGAGCGTCGTCCAGGTCGACAGCGGCAGGAAGTAGCTGCTGCTTGCCGAGTAGCCGCTCCCGCCGGTGGCGGACAGGTACGCCATGAGTCGGCCGTCGGGCCCGATCGTTAGCCGCCAACTGTACTTGCCGCCGAGGTAGAACTTGCTGATGACTCCGGCGTCTCCGGAGGATCGCTGCGACTGGAAAACGCGGGCGCAACAGGATAGTCCGCTGCCAACGTTGATTGCCGGCCCCCGGATATAGTTCGTGCTGAGCGTCGTCGCTGCGACGATGCCGGAACTGGTCGTCGCCCAGCGGACGCCGTCCACGAACGCTCCGGGTCGCCCGCGACCGCTTGCATCCTGGCAGAGCGTTCCGCTGCCATCCGACAAGGGGAGAAACCATTCGAGGCTGCGGGCGAGGCAATGGCCGCAATCGATCGGCGTGCCCGCCGACGGCTTTTGCGAGCCCCAGCCCTCAGGCGGCGCGATGATTGACGGCGAAAACGGCATCGTCTTAGGTCTTAGGTTTTAGGTCTTAGTTTTTGGGGGCTACCCTGGTCCTAAGACCTAAGTCCCAAGACCCAAGGCCACTCTCACGCCACCTTGATCAGCTTGTCGAACCGCTGCATATCGGCCATGACGGCGAACACCGCACTGCTGGTCGTCACCCCTCCGGCGTCGAAGATCAGTTCGTAGACGCTGCCGCCGTCGAGCCGCACCTCCCAAGCGTTGGCCAGCGTGAAGAACTCATTGTCATTGTGGGCGTACTTCGTTGGCGAATCGGGGATCAGCGGCGTTGCCGCGCCCGACGAGCACCGCAACAGTTCCATATTCACGCCGCTGGCGAAACTCAGCGGGCCGCTCGCGGCAGGGATGCTCGTCTGTCCCCAAAAGCAGAGAAAGTCGCCGTGGGCGAAGGCCGTTCCCGCCTGGCTATCGAAGCCGATGCTCGACGCGCCCGCCGCGTAGTTCGCTGCGTTGTTGATGAGCTGGTTGCCGTAGGACAGGTCGGTGGCGAACGGGGCGACCGTCGCGGGATACTGATGAGCCGCGCCGCCGTCGTTCAGAACTCGCCGAATCAGGACATCGAGCCCGGCGTTCAGCGCGCCGGTCGCATACCGCCCGACACCGATCTTGAGGACGGCGCCGAAGGCGGATTGCAGGTCGAACGTTGCCCGCAGGCAGCCGCCCTTCAGGAGGCCGTAGGGCGCTTGCACGGCGATGTTGTCGGTCCAGAAGGGTCCGGTGTTGGCCATGTTAGTGGATAGTGGGTAGTGGGGGAAGCCGGGAGGTCGGAGAGCATGCGCTCCCCGAGACCTCCCTGGGGTTCCGCGGTGGGTTCAGAGGGAACGAAGGGCGAACGCCCGGCTCAGTTCGTGCCGCCGGCCCCCGTGCTTTTGACGACGTAGCGCGGGTTGATGACGGCGGCTGCGCCCCGCTCGCTGGCCTTGAATCGTACGACGATGTCCTGATTGAACTCGGCCTCGCTATTGGCCGGCGACTGCGTCACGGTGATCGGCCAGTTCTCCATGTAGGCGAGCGCCTTGCGGAAATCGCCGAGGAACCAGCACCGCTTGGCTTGGTCGGCCGTGTTGCCGGCGGCGATCAATCGGCGGTAGGCCAGCCGACTTTCGACAACGGTGTAATTGCCCAGGGGGTTGGCCGCCACGGTGGTCGTTCCGCCGGCGGCGTACTGAATCTCCGCCGCGTTGAAGATTCGATGGGCCGCGTGGCGATAGGCCGGCATCACCAGCACGGTGGTCGCCTGGATCAGCACCGGCTCGCCCGTGTTGGGGTCGAGAATGTCGGCGAACAGTTGCTCGGCGGCATCGACATCGGTCCAATCGGCCAACTCATTGGTGAACTGGTTGACCCAGTTGCCGTCCGGTGCGGCGCCGGAACCCGTGCTGCTGTAGGTGTTGTAGGAGTTGCCTTTCCATTTGTAATTGTTCGTCACTCCCAACAGCAGATCGAGGAGCCGCTTTTCCTTGTTCAGGCCGAGCACCTCTCCCACTTCGGCCGCCCGCTGCAGGATCAGATGGGTGCGGTCGAAGAAGATCGCTTCCTTGGTCACCGGAACGATGAAGCCTCGCTTGGTGGTCTGCGGCGTGTCGATATAGTCCTCGCCGAACCCGAGGCTCGGATAGGGCATGCCAGGCCGCACCTCGGACACCTCGTCGCTGAGGCGTCCAACGCCCGGGATCCGCTCGCCGTCCAGCCGCGTTGGAACCGCGTCGACGAGCTTCGAGAGGACGAACGCCTCTTGGGTGTAGGCATTCGTGATCGTCGACAAGATGATCTGACCGGTGATGTTCGAGAACGCGGTTGCATCCACACCGTCGCCAGCCTCCAGGAGACACGCGCCGCCGTGACGCGGGTCCATCTGCCGGACGCGTTCGGGGCTGAGGGTCGCCTCGGCCAACTCGCGGATGCTGAAGTCGTGCGGCTTGAGCTCGCCGGCCGTCAACGCCTCTTGCAGGTGCTTGACCGTCTGCTCCGGGCCATTGGCCTCGTACATGCGTTTCAGTTCGCGGTATTTGATCGCTCTCACGGAAAATGTCTCCGAGATTAAGGGATTAGGGATTGGGGATTGGGGACTAGAGCTTCGGGCGGGACTCCAATCCCTAGTCCCTAATCCCTAATCCCTCCTTCTCACGCTTCGGTGCGGCTGGCGCCCTCGACGCCGCCGGTCATGACGGTGGATCGGACATCGACCAGCACGCTGGCCACGGCCGAGGCTTGCCGTTTTGCAACGCGGCCGATGGCGCACTCGCTCGCCGACACTTTGGCCACCTGCTGATTGAGCAGGGTGAACGTTGCCGTGGCGTCCGCGCCGATCAGATTGCCCAACTCGAACGTGCCGCTGGGGCAGTCGAACTCGAAGACGCCGGTCGTGGCCACGCGGATCGGGGCCGTCTCGCCGCTCCGGCTCCGCTGCATGGCCACGCCGAGGAACGCGCGGGCAAACGCCTGCTGGTTCGCCGCCTTGCTGCCCAAGCTCGCGATCGCCGACGCCGGCTTGGCGTCATTCGTGTCGTGCCACAACAGGTCGCCGATCTCAATGATGGTTTCGGCGTCGACGGCCGCCACGACAGGGTTCGTATCTCCATAACGCCAACGCATTCTGTCGCTCATTGTCGCAAGCTCCCAATCAGAGGTCCGTGGTTAATAGTCGGTGGGTCAACGCGTGGATCACGTAATCGCCGCCACGAAATGCTTTCGGGTCAATGGCGCGGCAGCGTAAACTTGATGCTGATCGCGGCAGCGGGGCCGCCGCTCGGAGTCTGACCCGGACGGTTGGTTCTCGGAGAGAATCCGCACGAGTCGGGCGCGGTCTTCCACCAGCGCCCGCATCGTTGGCTCGTCGGCCGCAGCCAAAAGCGTCTCGAAGAACCGCTGGCTGGTCACCGTCTTGGCCCACGGGTCCGACGCATCGGCCTCCGGCAAACCGAACTCATGCAAGAGCCGCTCGGCCGCCGATTTCTTCTGCCGCGCCGCTTCCTGCGCGTGGAGCCGCTCAAGCTCCTGCCGCAGGCGGTTTAATTCGCCGAGGTTTGGATCACTGTCATTGGTTCTCTCGCCCGTTGGGAGATGGCTGGGGCTCGATTCGGTGACCGGCTGGTCATCGACGCTCGCCTCGTTCGCGGTTTCCCCTTGCCCTTCCACCGGCGGACTTGGAGGAACGGCGTCCTGCGACTCGAACAGCCCTCGCGTCGTCGCCGGATCGGCCACGAGATCGACGCTCTGCACTCGGGTGATCGCTTCGACCACGAGCCGGTCGCCGCGCCGCGCGCATCGGGCCTCGACGTTGTGCGAAAAGCCGACGTTCTCCGTTGCGTGCTCTGCGTCCCAGATCAGTTGCTCTGCCAACGCGTGCTTGGGATTGAAATGGAAGTCGGCGAAAAGCCCCTCGCCGGGCCGCATCGCCACGTTGCGGATGGCGCCAATCCGGTCTTGGTAATCCCTCGGACCGCCAGGATTGCCGCGAGGATGGTTCACGTTCACTTTGGCGTCCTCGTAGAGCGGCGCGGCCTGAGCCAGCGCCTCGGGCAGATAGCTGCGGCCGTTGCGCGATTCCAGCCCGAGCACTTTCACGCCGCGGATCACGCCCGACGGGCGATCCACTCGCATCGTGACGCCGCGGGAATCGCAAAACTCCTGCAACATGTCGGTCATCGCGTTGTCCTTTCCGAGATCTCTTTTTGGGATGTGGCTAATCCGGCCAAACGCCGCGCGGCCTCCCCGATGCGTTGTCGAGCACAAAAAAAGCCCGCGGCCGAACCATCGGGTTCAGCCGCGGGCTCTGGCGGATACCGGCCTCTCTGGGCCGGCCCCGCTGGATACCATGAAAAGGGGAGAGGGGAGAGGTGAGAGGGGAAAGGGGAGAACGATGCACTGCCGCCTGCCCACTGCCGACGAACCACTAACCACTCTCCGTGATGTAGTGGCTAGGGGCTAGGGGCTAGGGGCTAGGGGAGGAAGAACGGCCACGATGCACTGCCGACTGCCCACTGCCGACTAACCACTAACCACTCTCCACTCTCCACTCTCCACTCTCCACTACCGCTCGACGCGTTCCACCTTGCGGCGGATCACTTGAATCGTTCCGTCTTGCACACTCAGCTCAACGGTGGCCGTGCCGAAAAAGCCGCGGCGGAGCGCCTCGGCCAGCAGTTCGGCCATGACCGTCTGGAGCTGGACGACCTTCTTTGCGTTGCCGGATGTTGTGCTGTGCGTCATCATGGAGGGCTACGATACCGCACGCCCAAGGTCGCTTCAAGATTTCTTTTTGAGCCATTCCGGCGACGCTCGAGCGACTGCCAACGCTCGGCCGCGGATTGCGCCGAACTGCTCACTTGCGGTGGAGGCCTGTTCCGCAGGCAACGGCGCGAACGTTAAAGCCGGCACAGCTACGACCGGCTGGTGCGGTTGCGTCCTCGATTTTTCCCGGCGAAGCAGCCAGCTTGTTTACGCCATTGCCGGTGCCCTATAATTGTCCCGGTGGAATCCGCGTTCGGGGGACGTCGTTCCTCGACGTCGCCCGGTCGCGTGATTCCCATTCGACCGGGGAACGTCGCATCGCCTGCAACCATGCCGATCCTGAAGGAAGAGCCGAACCTTTATCCCGAGACGCTGCTCGACGCGGAGCCGGCCGGCGATTCGCCGCGGCGCTGGCTGGCGCTTTATACCAAAGCCAGACAGGAGAAGTCGCTGGCCCGGGAGCTGCTCAGGTATCAGGTCCCGTTCTACCTGCCGTTGGTTCCGAAGACGAGCATTTCCCGCGGGCGGCGTCGCACGTCGCTGTCACCGTTGTTCGGCGGCTACGTGTTTCTTTACGGCTCGGAAGAGGAACGGTTGCGGACCCTTGCGACCAATCGAGTGTCTCGCGTGCTTTCGGTTGAGGATCCCCAGCAGTTGATTTACGATCTTCGGCAACTCAAGCAGTTGATTTCTGCCGGAGCGCCGCTGACGGTCGAGAGCCGCCTGGCGCCAGGCCGCCGGGTGCGAGTGCGCCACGGCGCGTTTGCCGGCGTCGAAGGAACGGTCGTCAAACGCCGCGCCGAGACCCGGCTGCTGGTCAGCATTACCTTTCTTCAGCAAGGCGCGTCGGTCGAGATCGACGACTTCTTGCTGGAACCCTTGGAGTGACACCGGTCGGATTTGCCGAAAGTGTCTGAATACTCTGACCCCCTGCCCTTGATATCTTTATTATGGCCGAACGCTACCTTGTCACTGGCTGTGCCGGATTCATCGCTTCGAAAGTGGCTGACCTGCTCCTCGCGGCAGGGCATGAAGTCGTCGGGGTTGACAATCTCAACGACGCCTACGATCCGCGGCTGAAGCATTGGCGTCTCGCGCAACTGACGTCGCGACCGAACTTCCAGTTCCACCAGCTCGATATCGCCGACGAGGCGGCTATCGAACCGCTGTTTCAGCCGACGAACGGCAAGCCGCCGTTCGCGGCCGTCGTCAATCTGGCGGCCCGGGCGGGGGTGCGTCAGTCGGTCACGAACCCGTGGGTCTACTACGAGGCGAATGTCACCGGCACGCTCAACCTGCTCGAGATGTGCCGCTTGTCCGGCATCAGCAAGTTCCTGCTGGCTTCGACATCGAGCCTTTATGGCAAGCACAACCAGACGCCCTACCGCGAGGACGCCGACACGAACCGGCCACTGTCGCCCTACACGGCGTCGAAGAAGGCGGCCGAAGCCCTGGCCTACAGCTACCACCACTTGCACGGGCTCGACATTTCGATCCCCCGTTACTTCACGGTCTATGGACCGGCCGGCCGGCCCGACATGAGCGTTTTCCGCTTCATCCGCCGGATTGCCGAGGGGGAATCGATCGTTGTTTTCGGCGACGGCACGCAGAGCCGCGATTTCACGTACGTCGAGGACATCGCCCGCGGGACGATCGCCGCCCTTCGGCCGCTGGGCTACGAAATCATCAATCTCGGCGGCGACCGGGTCGTGACCCTCCGGGCGGTCATCGACCAGATTTCGTCGTTGCTTGGCAAGACGCCGCAGATCGAATACCGCCCTGCCCATCCGGCCGACGTGCCCACCAGCTCGGCCGACGTCTCGAAAGCCGCCCGGCTCTTGAACTGGCGTCCGCAAGTCTCGATCGAAGAAGGCCTCCGCCGCGCCGTCGAGTGGTATCGCGAGAATCGCGCAATGGCGATGACGCTGGAGCTTTGCGACCGGCTGGAGTAGCAGCGAGTCGTCATGTCCCCTCTCCCTTTGGGAGAGGGTTAGGGTGAGGGCTTCGTGGCATCGCGGCGAGATCAGCCGTTTCCGTAGATGCTCTCTCGCGTGTAAGCCTCGGGCGGCAGAACCGGCAAGCTCTCCGAGCCCTCGGCCAACTCATCCAACCCTGCCTCGAATTCCTCGTCCGACATCGGCGGCGGCTGGCGCTTTGCGGCAGCGTCTTCGACGATCGCGCGAACATACGCATCCAGTGTCATTCCCCGCGAATGCGCGTTTGTGAGCAGGCTCGTCTCGACCTCGGGCTCAAGTTGAATGTGGATTGTCATGGCGTTTCTCCTGCTCGCCTATGGCGATTATGAGCACGGGTTGGCCACCCAGAACATCGCTTCAATCACCGGCAGCGTTCAGATTGGCACGGTCTGAATCGCGTGCCGCCACTCGACCGCACGAGACGATGAAACATCAACCCCGCCCGGCACTGGCAAAGCCAGTGGCACTCTGCTCGGTATCCTTCGTCAGTGCCACCCCGCCGGTCTGTTCAGTGTCCTTCATCCTCCGTCAATGCCACCCCGCCGCCACTCCTGCCGCACCGCCGCAACGAACGGAAGGGCGGCCAGCGAAATGAAAATGACTGGCAAGGAAAGGGATACTACGGTGGCCCAAACGGTATGCCCGAAATGCCAGAGTACCGCGGAAATCGGTAAGGCGGCGAGAAACACGACCGTCGTTAGCATGATAATACGAACGACCGGGTAAATGACGGGGTGTTTATCGGAAACCCTGGCGATGCAGTTCATGAGTACCGATACCAGCAGTGGACCCAGGACGAAGATCGCCAAGGAGGCGCAGGCGGCGATTGCCCAAGTCCCGTAACCAGTATTCCAGACTAAATACGAGAGCCATGCCAAAAAGCCTATAAGGCACAGCACCTCACGGGCTCGGTCGAGGAATCCGCCACTTGCTCGGTTAATGTAAAGCCAACCGGCGCCGACCACCGCTATGCCCAGCCATGTCACGGCCAGCCGTCCAAAATCAAGAGAGGAATGTTCTGGCGGGTCCCAAATAACGGCGTACTCAACCCGGTCAACTTGCGTCCGCTCCACCACGGGCTGAAAAGGACTCGCGCGTTCCTCCACATAACTGATGCGGTGTGGGCTGCAGATAATCGACACCGCAAACGCCGCGACGATCAAGAAAACGCTATAGTTCTCGTCGAAAATCTTTGGCAGAAACATAAAACGACCTCTCTGTGGCATAGGCCGAAGGGGCGTTGCCGAAGAACCGCTGTATCACCGAATGCCACGATACTCCGCTGGTCAGTCACGTCAACCCCCGCTCCAGCGATTCTGCAACCGAGTAGTCTGCGGGCGAAATCGACGGTTCTGTGGTTGGGGGGCCGAAAAGCGGCACAGGGCCCATTATCCTCGCCCGGTCTCCATCTTCTTTCGGCACTCTGCGCCGGCCTAAACGCACCCATGTCGACGGAGCGGGGTCATTCGCACAGGCCGAACACGGCCGCAGGACCGAGGGTGGCCTTCCACATGTTCGTACGTATAGGCATACGCCCAAGCGGGACGTGGGACGAGTACGCGGCTTTTGATCTGACCGAGTATGACATAGACGGGTTTTGGGAGGTGCCTTGGACCCATGAACAGTCGCAAATATGCGACGGCGAGGCCGCCGCTTTCATTCACCGCAAGAAGATGACACCATTTGGCCGGAACAATCGCGCCAATTGCCCTGGAAGGAGGTCGAAAGGGGTCGAAGAAGAGCCCCCCGGGATCTCGAAAGAACTCATCCTTGTTTCCGCCGTTCATTATGAAATCGCGGACGCGCGCGAATGTCGGCTCATCCCCGCGATTTCCTCTCTGTGAATGTGCCAGGTAGAAGTGAAACGCGATCTTTGCGAGAGCGCGGAAGTAAGCATCGTTGGTCCTGAATTCCCCGGAAACGGGTACGCGGTGTACTTCCGGCTTCGCGGCGGAAGGTTCGGTGTCCGTCCACAAGGCGTGACGCGGCCATACCGCCTTGAATAAATCGGCATAGTCTTTCGGCTCGCTCTCGTTGCCACAAAAGCAGCGAATCTCCTTGGGCTCGCCAACCGCCAGTTCACGGAGCCGCTTTTGCAGTTGCTCCTTGCGCATGTTTGGGAAAAGGCGAATGTTGTGGTCAGTCCCTTGTGAATCGCGGACCACGACTTGGTCGACAGGCTCGATACCCAACTCATCGCGTAAGGAGCCCAAGAAGGACCATCCGTCCCATTGAAAGCTGAAGACTGGTGCCTCAACTCCCATTGCGCCCCTCATCTGGACGCCTTCGCGTTTTCTGCGCCGCTTCGATTTCGGCTGCACAATAGCACGGAAAAGAGCCTCCGGAGCGGAATCAAGCAACTGTTGCTCACATGCCCCCGCTTTGGAGTTGCACCTGGGGCAGATTCCGCGAAACGCCGCGTCGTCCAAAAACTCGCCCAACGCTGCCGGAATGACATGGTCTCCCTGTCCGGTGAACGGGTCAAACGATCCCTGGCAGTAGATGCACGTATCCACGATGCTTCCTCATGAGAACACAATACGCGGACGTCACCCTTCCCGCTCAAACGTAAACTCCCCGTCGGCGTAGTCGATCTTCACGCGGCTGCCGGGAAGGAACTCGCGCTTGAGAAGCTCGACGGCCAGCGGGTTTTGCACGCGCTGCTGAATCACTCGCTTCAGCGGCCGGGCGCCGTAGGTTGGGTCGTAGCCCTCTTCGGCAATGGCGGCCAGCGCGGCGGTGGTCACGTCGAGCTCGATGCCCTTCTCGGCAAGTTGCTTCTGCAGCCGCTCGATTTGGATGTCCACGATCTTGCGAATCTGCTCCGGGTCGAGCGGATGGAAGATCATGATCTCGTCCACCCGGTTGAGGAACTCAGGCAGGAAGCGAGTTTGCAGCGTGTCCATCACCGCCTCGCGCATCTGCTCTTCGCTGCCGCCTTCCTTGGCGATCTCCTGGATCACCTGGCTGCCGATGTTGCTGGTCATCACGATGATCGTGTTGGTGAAATCGACCGTGTGGCCCTGGTTGTCGCTCAGCCGGCCATCGTCCAAGACTTGCAACAGGATGTTGAACACGTCGCGATGGGCCTTCTCGATCTCGTCGAGCAGGATGACGCAGTACGGCCGACGGCGAACGGCTTCGGT
>JBDKUC010000018.1:0-10938 GCA_039679885.1 Thermoguttaceae bacterium
AGGGGCTAGGGGCTAGGGGCTCGGGGCTCGGGGATGAAATCATATCACTGCCGACTGCCGACTGCCGACTGACAACTGCCAACTGACAACTGACAACTGCCAACTGACAACTGACAACTGACAACTGACAACTGACAACTGACAACTGCCAACTGACAACTGCCAACTGACAACTGCCAACTGACAACTGCCAACTGACAACTGCCAACTGCCAACTGACAACTGCCGACAACTGACAACTGACAACTGACAACTGACAACTGCCAACTGACAACTGACAACTGACAACTGACAACTGCCAACTGACAACTGACAACTGCCAACTGACAACTGCCAACTGACAACGGCCAACTGACAACTGACAACTACTCATGAATCAGCGTGCCGATGCGCTGACCCAAAACGGCCTCCTCGATATTCCCCTCCTTGCGGAAGTTGAACACGAGGATCGGCATATTGTACTCGGCGCACTTGGTGATCGCTTCGTGGTCCATGACGCGGAGGTTTTGTCGGCGGACGTCGTCGTAGCTCAGCTCGCTGTAGAGGACGGCGTGGGGGTTCTTCTCCGGATCGTCGCTGAAAACGCCGTCGACGCGCGTGGCCTTCAACAGCACGGCGGCCTCGAGCTCCAACGCCCGTTGGGCCGCGGCCGTGTCGGTCGTGACGAACGGACTGCCGGTGCCGCCGGCCAGGATGACGATTCGCCCCTTCTCGAGGTGGCGGCGGGCGCGACGGCGGATGTAGGGTTCCGCCACACCGTCGGTGCGGATGGCCGTCATCAGCCGCGTGTCGCTGCCCAGCGACTCGAGGGCGTCCTGCAGAGCGAGGCCGTTGATCACCGTGGCAAGCATGCCCATGTAATGGGCGGTCGCCTCGTGGACGCAAGACGCGCCGAGGGTGAACTGGGCGCCGCGGAGGATGTTGCCGCCGCCGATGACGATGGCGATCTGCACGCCGTGCTGCGCGGCGTGGACCGTCTGCCGGGCGATGTGCAGCACCGCATCCATGGCGATGCCCCGCTCGCCCGGATGGACGAATGCTTCGCCCGATATCTTCAACACGACGCGGCGGTACTTCGGCGCGTTGGTCGCTTGCGGTTCTTCGGCCATCGTAATCGCTGCTCCTTTGACGATGCTCGCAAACGTGAGTCGCGGTACCGGCGACTGCTAAACGTCAGTTGCCCGTCCTGCGCGGCTAACGGTGCGTTTCATGCTGCGGTCTGGATGCGCGTTCACGCACGAACCGCGCTTACTCTTTGGGCAATTCCCAATGCACAAAGCGGACCAGCTTCATGCCGGCCTCTTTCGCGACCTGGGCGACGGTCTTCTTGCCGAACTTCATCTCGTTGGCGATCGGCTGATCCTCGAGGCAGCGGGTGGCGTAGAAGTCGCGCAACCGGCCCTCGACCATCTTGGCGATGATGTTCTCCGGCTTCCCTTCGTTGCGGGCAGCGGCGGAGAGGATTTCGCGCTCCTTGTCCACTTCGGCCGGATCCAATTCCTGCCGCGTGGTGACCTGCGGCCGCATGGCGGCGATGTGCATGCAGATGTCGCGGGCGACGTCGCCGTCGGTCCCTTCGTATGTCAGCAGCACGCCGGCCGCCGCGTTGTGATGGGCGTACGCGCCCGTCTGACCGTCAACGCGCACGATCCGCTCGAGCCGGAAGACCTCGCGGATCCGGTTCATCAACTCCTCAAGCTGCTGCTTCAAGGTCGGGGCCTTGCCGCTCGGCGAAGGCTGGGCAAGCAGCTCGTCGGGCGTGGCCGCGCCGGGGCCGGTGGCCAACTGCTGGGCCAGATCCGTGGCCAGTTGGATAAACTCTTGGTTGGCCGCCACGGGGGCGCTCTCGCACCGCAAATCGATCATCGCGCCGCGCTGGCCATCGACGTAGATGGCGATGCGGCCGGAGGTGGTCGCACGGCCGGCACGCTTTTCCATCAACTTCGCGCCGCCCTTGCGGAGCAATTCGACCGCCCTATCGACGTCGCCGCCGGCCTCTTGCAGGGCCTTCTTGCAGTCCATCATGGGCAGTCCTGTACGCTCGCGGAGCGATTTCACGGCTGCCGCAGAAATCTCGGCCATCTTGGTCCTCTCCAGTGATTGATTCGAGTTCGAATAACAGCCGGAACCGATCGGGCCCCGGTTCATTGTCTTTTGAAACGCCCAACAAAACGGCCGTGAGCCAACGGCTCTCGGAAATGAACATGCCGCCGATCAACGCACGGCGCCGGCGGCCGATGGCCCCGGCTTTCCTCGCGGCGAGATCGATGATCCACGGCGCACTAGACCGATGCCGCGACGCCCTCGGCCTGCTCCTGCTTCATCGCGCCGGCGGCCATCTTGCCGGCCACGATGGCGTCGGAAAGCAGCGTCACGATCAGTTCGATCGAACGGATGCTGTCGTCGTTGCCGGGGATCGGCAGATCGACCATGTCCGGGTCGCAGTCGGTGTCGATCAGGGCCACGGTGGTGATGCCCAGCTTGCGGGCTTCGCCGATGGCGTTCTTTTCCTTCCGCGGATCGACCACCAGCAAGCACTCGGGCAGCCGGTTCATGGTCCGCATGCCGTTCAGGTTGCGGAACATCTTGCGGTATTCGCGGCTCAGCGAAGACTGCATCTTCTTCGAGTAGCTGGCCAACTGGTCGGAACTCCGAATGCCCTCCAGCTCTTCCAGGCGGGTGAGCCGGCTGCGAATCGTGCGGAAGTTGGTCAGGGTGCCGCCAAGCCAGCGGTCGCTCACGTACGGCATGCCGGTGCGGATGCCCTGCTGCTCGATCACGTCGCAGGCCTGCCGCTTCGTGCCGACCATCAACACGAGGCTGCCTTGCGAGGCGACCTTTTGCAGATAACGCCGTGCCCGCAAGAGGCCGCGAATCGTCTCGCGGACGTCAATAATATGGATCAGGTTGCGCCGGGCGTAGATGTAGGGCCGCATCTTGGGGTTCCAGCGGCTCGCCCGATGCCCGAAATGAACGCCAGCCTCGATCAGGTCCTTTACTAGAACAGTAGCCAAACGAAAGCTCCTTCAAGTGGCACACCGGCGATGTCTTGGCGGAATGTGAGGCAGCGTCCGCCGGGCTGAAAACGCCCGAAAACGACTGCCTAGGCGGTGCGGTCCTCGCACCCGACATTCCGCCGCGCGTCCGGCGTTAGGTCGTCGATCCGGTCAGTACGGTCGCCTTACCGCCCTGGACCGTTCAAGGCGGTAAACCTAATAGAGTATCAGACTTATCGGCCCAGGTCAACGGATTGATGCACTCGACTCTCGGCCGAGCGTGCAAGTTGTCCTCGCCTGGCGTATTCCAGGGCGGCAGACGGTTTTGGGCCCGATGGCGGCCGACGGACGCGAGAAACGGGCAAAACTTCGCAATGCAATTTCAGTCCGTGCTTAAAGCATACCCCCCGGCGGGATGATTGCACCGAGAATCCCGCGTCGCCGACGCACCCGAGAGCAGCCCTCCGGCGGAAACCAAGCCTATTTCCAGAGCAACTCGGCCAGCCAAACGGCTGGCGGGACGAAAATCATCAGCGGAATCCATGCGGCAAGCGAGGGGGTAAGAATCCACGACGAGGAACCGAGATATTGAGCGCCGATGACGACCAAGGTGAACGCGGTCGTCACGACCATGCAGAACCCCATGGCAAGAAAGACGTTGCGGCTTTCGCGTCCAACGACCAACGGAAGGCCCAACATCAGGAGCGTCAGGTCCAGCAGTGGTTGCACGAAACGCGTGTGGATCGCCACGCGAACCTCAGGCCCATAGTTGGAACTCGGGTTCTGAAGGCCGCGAATCAATTGGGCTGTCGAGGAGAACTGCCGCGTGTTGTTGCCTGGTGTCAACTGGTCGAAGTCCACATCGCTGGCGAGAAAACACTCGTTCGGGCGGAGCCAGTCGGGCGCGTCCCGCGGCGTGATGAGCACCGGCCGGTCGCGGAGCGACAGCGACGGCCGCGTATCCAAGTTCTTCGGTTCCCGAACCCCCACGAACAAATAGCCGGAGGGCCGCGCGCCTGCGGCCGGCTTCCAATAGGCGTTTTCGGCCGTCAATGCCCCGCCGTATTGCCCCAGCGAAGCCGGCAGGCGGAACTCGGGCGCCTCGATTCGCTCCTTGTCGGCGAATGTGTGCCGTCCCTGGAGAACGACGTCCGTCCGGAAATCGCACCGCTGGACCAGCGATTGCGCCTGATCGCCCATCGGATCCTGCGGCCGCCGCGCCAACTCGCGACGATAACGCGGCATCAACGTTTCGCGGTTGACCGACGCCAGAAGGCTGACAACGGCGACTGCAATGATCAACGGCAGCAAGACGCGAATCCGCGGCACGCCAGCCGCCATCAGCGCCGTCATCTCATTGTGCCGTTGAATCCAGGCGACGGTGAACATCGCCGACACGAGCGCCAGCAGGGCGCTGGTGTTGTCGAAAAAGCCGATCGCCTTGCAGGCATAAAAGTGGAGAATGAAGAGGAATAGCCCACCGGCCTTGTCGCCGCAGTTGCGGAATTCCTCCAGGTTCGTCGTCACGTCCAGCACGACATACAGCCCCATCAGCGTCGAAAAGCAGATCAAGAAGGTCTGCACGAACTTCCGGAGCAGGTAACGGTCGATGATGGACATAAGCGGAGCATAGGGGAACTTGGCCGGATGGGTCAAGCCGAGTTGCCTCCCCCGCCCTTGTCGGCGATTGCTAGAATCGCAAGATCACGTCGCAGGCCATCAACAATTGGCTCGAACGCGTCTCGTCGCCGAACGGATAGAGGTCCGGCGTCCCGGTGACGTCCCAACGCAGCTCGGGGCGAACGGCGACGTGCTTGTTCGGCGACCAATTGGCGCCGGCCGTCAACTCGTAGTAGGTGCCGGTCCTGAGAACGGGAATGTCGTCCGTGCGGACCCGCGAGCCGTTCTCGTCGTGGAACCACTCGAACCGCATGCCGGCCTTCCAGGCGTCGTTGATCGTGTAAAACAGGTACTGGTTGATGCCGTACCATTGGGCGATCGTGCCATCTACGCCGGCCCCGGGCTCGTTGCCGTAGTCGTGTTGGAAAACGTACTGCCAGCGGTCGCCGAACTTCTGCTGAATCACCAGGCTATAAAGCGTGCGGATGTTCGTGCTCGCGTCGGGCTGCTCGCGGCCGGCCGTGACGCCCAAGGCGATCTCCGTTCGCTCATTCTCGCTCTTCCAGCGAATGCCGCCGACGAAGCCGAGATCGTTGTTGTTGTCTTCCCAGTTGTCCCAGCCCCGGGTCATGCCGGCCTGGATTTCAAACGGCCCGAGGTTGGTCGTGCCTAAAAAGCCGGTGAAGGTGAACGGCTCGGCGTACTGCCGGAGGTAGGAGTGGGAATAGAAGAAGTTGTTCGTCGCCATCACGCTCTCATAGCCGATGGGAGCGTAGTAGTGGCCCATGATCATGTCCAGCCCGGAGCCCCAAGGGCAAAACGCCTCCGCGTAGCACTGCGGCAACGCGGCGCCAAGCTGGTGCGCGTTCCACCTAGGCGAAAAGTCGCCGAACGTCTCGAGCCCGCGGGCCTCGGTGAAGAATGAATCCGTGCCGTAGAGAAAATCGATCCGGCCGCCGAGGCCCCACGTATCGCCGTCTCGATCAACGTCGCGTTTCAAGACGCCATAAAGCTGATTTAGTTGGTAGTCGTTCGAGCGGTTGTTGAACGTCACCGGCCCATTGCTCCGGTTGCGAGGGCTCAGCGTATTGAGCGTCGCGCCTTGATCGAGCCAGCCGTCGAACTGGACGCCATCGAACCAGGAGCGGACCCGGCCTTGTGTGCCGAAATCTTCGCGGGGCTCGAGCGCGGTGGGCGGACAACGATCGCTGGCCACCGCGAGGCCCTCGTCGGTCGACAGGGCCTCGCCCAGAGGGCGCGTCGGCGTGGGCGATGGCTGACGCTTCAACGGCAGCGGAATTTCCTTTAGCGGTTTCGGCGGTGTCTGCTCAGCGGCTTCCGCCTCCTTCTTCACGGGCTTCGTCTGCTCGTCGGCCGCCTTTGGCACTTCCTGGGCTTTCTCTTTCGCCCTGTCACTCGTCTCGACTTTTGGTTCGGGCCTGGGCGCGGCCTTCGTCTCCGGTTTCGGCTCGGGCCTCGGCTCCACCTTCGGTTCCGGCTTTGGTTCAGCCTTCGGCTCCGGCTTCGGCTCGGGCCTGGGTTCAGCCTTCGGTTCTGGCTTCAACGGGACTTTCGCCTCTGCTTTGGGCTCGGCCTTCGGCGGCTGGGCCGGCGTCGGTGGTTCGGGCGGCGACTGCAGACCCGGAATGCCTTCGTCCTCGGTCAACTTCCGTTCGGGCGCGCGAGCGGCCGGCAGACGTTTCGGCGGCGGCAGAGGCGGCATTTCCTCGTCCGACGGCGGTTGATCCGCGACACTCTGCTCGCGGAACGCGGTCTGCGTCAACGGGCTGCGCTCGTTCCCGATCGTGACGCTTGTGCCGGACGGCGCCGCTGTCAGCACGCACAGAACCAAGCAACCAGCCGCACAGAACATAAGAGCCTCCTTGCTCTTTCCAAGCCCGACAAGCAGGAGGACCGGACGGGCGCCCCGAGCCCGGCCGAATATTTGAGGCGTGCGCCAGAAAGAAGACCTTGGTCTTCTCCCGACAGGCGACTTTGCCCCAAGCCCCCCACGCGCTAGCGCTGTCGGTCATCTCACGAACGACTGCGGAGCTGTTCGTAGCTCGGGCTTTGGCCGGCAATCGCGGCCGAGAGGCGAAACTACGAACGCACTCGCATCATCGCGGTTGACAGAACGCTACTTTCATTGAATGTATTCGGCCTGCGAGGAATGGAACCTTTTGCGAATTAGGCAAACTCTACCGCTTTTGCCGGTGGTTCCGCTCAGCAAGGCTGGGAGACTGGCGTTGAGTCTTCCGCCGGGTTTTGCCGAGGTGGTGACGTGGCGCGGCCTTGCGTCACTTCGCTTTCTGATGCTCGAACACGGGCTTAACGTCCTCGACGCGGACGAAACCGTTCTGCGCCGGCAGCGGCAGAACGTCCTCCGCCTTCTGCGGCCGGCCGAACAAATGGCTCAGGCATCCGCCGTTGTCGGTCCCTCGCTCACGAGCGATCCGCTGGCCTCGGATCTTGTCCTGAAGCCGCATAATGCCCTCGAGAAACGACTCTGGCCGCGGGGGACAGCCCGGAATGTACACGTCAACCGGCACCACGAGGTCGACGCCGCGGACCACATGGTAGCCATACTGATAGTACGGACCGCCAGCCACAGTGCATGCGCCCATTGCGATCACGTACTTCGGGTCCGGCATCTGCTCGTAAAGACGCCGCACGCGACTCGCCATCTTGTACGTGACGGTCCCGGCGACGATCATCAGGTCGGCCTGCCGCGGACTTGGCCGAAACGCGCCAGCGCCAAAACGGTCGATGTCGAATCGACCGGCGCCGGCCGACATCATCTCGATCGCACAGCAGGCGATGCCGAAAGTCACCGGCCAGAGGCTGCCTGTCCGTGCCCAATTCAGCGACTGTTCGATCGTCGTTACGATGACGCCGTCTTCAAACCGCCCTTCGATCCAGGGTTGAGTCATGCTCCAATTCCTCCGCGCGGCCACCCTCGCTCGCCGGGTTGCTGTTCGACAAACCTCCTAGTATATCGAAACCAGGACTGGTTTGGAACCGGCACGACTCATCTCCTCTGGCCCGCGACTGCGTCAACTCCACCCCTTGGCCGATCAGTTCCGAAAACATCATCCGCTCGACGTTGCAGATGTCCTCGTCTTGCTCCGACAGCGTGGGGTATGGGCATGCGTGCGTCGTCAACGTCGGTCCTGCCGCGGTCTCGGTCACCGAAGCGGGGATTCGCCGCTGCGCCAAGAGGTCAGCCAGCGATTGCATCCGTTCCCGGGGCGTTTCCCCCTTGATTTGGGAGGCATAGCCGGCCGCCAGCGCCCGGGCGATCCGACGGAGCACGTCACGTCTCGTCTCAGGATCCGGGTTTTGACGCACCTCCGACCAGAGTGCGACGGCCAAGTCATCGAAGTTCGACCCCGTCCGGCGCATCCCCTTGTCGGTAAGCCAGTAGCGATGCTTCGGCCGGCCACGACCGTTGCGGATTGGCTCCCGCTGAATCGCTTCGGAAGCCAAGAGCCGCGTCAGCCTTTGCCGCACGGCCGTTGGCGTAACCTCCATCGCATCCGAGAGTTCGGCGATTCCCAACGGCCCCGTTATTCGCAAGAGATCCAGCAGATCGTTGTCAGATTTTGGAGCGCTTACGCTCATCCGCCCGCCCTCTTCATTAAAGCGCCACAGAAGAGACTCGAAAAACAACTGTATTATAGCGCCGAAAGGACATTGTAGCAATAGTCCCTGTGATAAATGTGGCAACTCGGCATATCTGGGAACGATCAATCCCCGACAAGGGGCGATGCGTCTCGCGATGCGGCTATTGGGCCAGGCCCGGAGAGAGTATTCGGGCAAGCCTAAGCCGAGGCTCTGCAGGCAGAGGTTGGCCGCCGCCACCGCCGTTAGTCCGCATTTCTCACCGAGGCGTAGGGTGGGAAACCAGGGCGATGGTGGGGCTTCCGTCGCGGCAACTCGTTCTGCAAACCAACAGAGTGCATATCACCGTTGATTGGTTTGCGAAGCCCCACCATATACTTGCGACGTCGACCCACCCTACGGTGAGAATTGCGGGTTAGCGCCCAAGGAAGAGGGAACGAGGCCGATGCGCCTAGGGGTTCTTCACGCCGGGATGCATGCACTGCCGAGTTCAGGTTGCTCGCAAGCAGGTCGGCAGCTGACGGCGTGCAGCAAGTATGGGGCGATTCTGGCAGAATCTTGCAAGAAACGACACAAGCCCCTGACAATCAAGGGCTTGTGCTAGAAACTTCCGGCGTTTGCAAAAGTGTGCAAACGTATCCAGTACCCCCTAGGGGAGTCGAACCCCTGTTCTCGGACTGAGAACCCGATGTCCTGGGCCACTAGACGAAGGGGGCGTTTGCCGTATAACCATCGGTCATCCGGCTGACGAAACCACAACTTTTACCACCTGCAGCCCCGTCTGTCAACCGCCTTCGTGCAATTGCTCCTCGACCCACTTGTCCCACTCGAGGGCGGTTTGCGGGCCAAGCTGCGACCGGTTCCGGCTGATCGCGCTTTTCAACAGCATTCGGATCGGCGACTGAGGTTCGCGCGGCAGCTTGTCCTGAATCGGCAACAGGCGGCGGAGCACCGCATCGGAATCGCGGTACTGCCCGCGGATCAAGCTGAGCACGATGCACTGACCGGCGAGACCGAACGCCTTCAGTTCCAACTCGTCGCTGCCACGGCTGGCCAGATCGTCGAAGATGCGCGTGGCCGCGGTAGGCTTCAGGTCATAGACGTAGACTAGCGCGAGTTCCTCCCGGGCACGGTCCAGCACGTACTTGTTCTTCTCGTTCTCCGGAAAATAGTCGATGATGCTCTGCCAGCCGGCTTCGGTGCCCATCTGACTGGCCAGATACCATTGCCGCAAGATCGTCTTCTGCTTGGGGATCGCCGGTTGCGTTGGCTCGGCGTTGGCCAGAAGCGGCGAGGGGACGGCGAGCCATCGGGCGGCTGCTCCGCCGGCGGCCAACGCGACGATCAGGCCGACAGCGATCGGACCCCAACGCCAGCGGCTCGGCCGCAGCAGGGCTGCCGACTTCATCAGCCCGTCAAGCTGCCGCGTCACGGCCACACGGGGATCGGCCGGCAGCTCGGCCGCCAGCGAGTCCCAGGCCGGCAGGTCTTCCGGCCAGTCGTCACCGAAATGCTCCATCTGCACGCGGCGGAGTTCGCGCAGCAGGTCGCGGGCCGAGGCAAATCGTTGCGCCGGGTCCTTGGCCAGCATCTGATGGACGATCCGACACAGTGAGGCTGGCAGGTCTGGCCGCAGCGATTCGAGCGGCTGCGGCCGGGCCTTCAGGTGCTGCACGGCCACGCCAAGGGCCGTTTCGCCGCTAAACGGCGGCGCCCCGCCAAGCATGTGATAGCAAGTCACGCCGAACGAGTAGATGTCGCTCCGCGGATCGAGCGGCTTCCCCTCGACCTGCTCCGGGCTCATGTAGAGCGGCGTGCCCAGCGCGATGCCGACTTGCGTCAGATCGTTCGCCGCGCCGTCGCGGGTGAATCGGGCCAGCCCAAAGTCGGCGACCTTCACCTCGCCGCCGGCGGTGAGCATGATGTTTTCCGGCTTGATGTCGCGATGGACGACGCCCTGCTCGGCCGCTTTCGCCAACGCCGCGGCCACCTGCCGCATGATCGAAAGGGCGTGCGGCAAGTCGGGCGGACCGTGGCGGGCCACGTAGTCCTGAAGGTTCTGCCCTTGCACGTACTCTTGCGCGATGTAGTGCACATGGTCGACGCAGCCGACCTCAAAGATCTGGACGATGTTGGCGTGCACCAGCGACGCCGCGGCCTGGGCTTCCAACTCGAACCGCTTCAGGTAGACGCGATCGCCGGCCAATTCCGGGCGAAGCACCTTCACGGCGACCCGCCGCTTGAGCCGCTCCTGCTCGGCCAAGTAGACTTCGGCCATGGCCCCGCGGCCAAGCCGCCGAAGCAAGTGAAAATCACCAAGCTGCCGGCCGGAAAGATCCGCGTCGGAAGGCGATGGCGAAGCCGGGGTGGGCAAGGCTGAAGCCATGGTCGTGCCACTCGCATCGTGGGAACGAAAACCGGGAGGCCAACGGTGTGACCGCGCGTCCCCATTATCGCCCAGCCACGCACGATCCACAACACCGCCGCGCTGGCCCCAGGACGACTGCAAAGCTGTTCGTCGTTCCGGCTTTAGCCGGTCACTTTCCGCCTAACGCGCATTTCTCACCAAGGCGTAGGGTGGGTCAAGCAAACCAAGGCGATGGTGGGGCTTCCGTCGCGGCAACTCGTCCTGCAAATCGACAGAGCGCAAATCACCGTTGATTGGTTTGCGAAGCCCCACCATATATTTGCGACGTCGACC
>JBDKUC010000208.1:0-4320 GCA_039679885.1 Thermoguttaceae bacterium
CCGACAACTTCGCCCCCGGCTTGTTCGTCGAGCATTTCGTCAAGGAACTCGGCATCGCCCTGAACGAGGCGCGGCGGATGAACCTGAGCCTGCCCGGTCTGGCCTTGGCCAACCAGCTCTATCTCTCGCTCATGGCCCACGGCGGCGCTCGGCTCGGTACGCAAGCCCTCGAACTGGCCCTGGCCGAAATGTCGAACGTCGATTGGCGGAAACGCGAGAACACCACGCGTCCGGTGTAGCCATCTTGCCTGTGTTGCCGGGTCGGATGGCTAGCTAAGAACCGGTCCGAGGCACTCCGTCTTCTCCCCTTTGCATTGACCGAATACAATAACGTTGCGGTGGCCGTCCGCGTCAGAATAGCGCCGATAGCTCGGGCATTCACGCGACGCTATCACCACGATGTCGCTATCCTTCACCGATTAGCGAAAATCAGTGCGGATTAGCGTGCGTTCCTAAGAATGAGTTGTCCTGAGCGGCGGCTTTACGTGCGGAAGGTACCGTAGCGTTGCTTCGCTACGCGGGGCCAGGAACCCTGCCCGGTACACCCAACCGGACACTGTCGCCTGGCCCCAAATTGTTTTCGCACGGAGGCGACGTTCAAGCGAGATTCTTCGCTACGCTCAGAATGACAATGACAAACGTGCTGATTGACGCGAGCGATTGACCATGCCCGACTTCGTCCAAGAGCGCCATAAGCCCGCCGCACCGCTCGATCGGCCGCGAGAATTGATCGTGGCCTGTCCGCCGATGCACAGCAACGTGAACCTCTCGCGGATCGCGCGGGCGGCCGGCTGCTGCGGCGTTCGGCGGATGATCTGCACGGGCAACGCGAAGCTGGTCGGCAAGATCGCTCGCGATTCGGCGGACAGTTTGGAGATCGAGATCCATCGCACGCTGCCGCCCGTGCTCGAACGGTTGCGCGGCGAAGGCTTTGCGATCGTCGGGCTCGAGCAAACGACCTCGGCAATCTCGATTTTCGAATTTGCCTTTCCGCGGCGGAGCGTCCTGGTCGTGGGCAACGAACGAACCGGCGTCGCCGACGATGTGCTCGGGATACTCGACCACGCGATTGAGATCCCCGTCTATGGGCGTCCGCACGCCCACAATGCCGCCACGGCTACGGCCATGGCGCTCTACGAATACTGCCGCCAGTATCCACGGGGTTGATCGTGACTTCCGGGTGCCATGCTTGCTAAGCGAGCGCAGCGAGACAGCAAGCATGTTTGCCGTTGCTGCAATCTGCAACGCCACCCATAAAGCCGCGACCGTTGGTCGCTTCCCCCGCGAACCCAGCATCTTGGACGCGACCAACGGTCGCGGCTTTAATCGCGAACCGTCGAGCTTTCCGCAAAGCACAACATGCACACCCTTTGCCGCTTCCTCACGCCCACGACAAGCGCGGGACATGGCACCCCATTTCCCTCGCCCAAAATACGTGCCGTCACTTGCGCCCCGCTACTCGCTCTCGGGCGATGCGACGAACCGGTAGCCGGCGTCCCGGATGGTCAGGAAGTGGCGGGGTTGGGCGGGATCGGGCTCGAACGTCTTCCGCAGCCGGCGGATGAACTGGTCCGGCGCGCGGGTGTTCAGCGTGCCCGGCATCCCCCAGACGTTCTCAAGAAGCTCCCGGCGGGGAATCACCCGGCTCTCGTTTTCAATGAAGTAACGCAACAGCGTCATCTCGAGCTGCGTCAGACGGACCGGGTCGCCGCCGACGCTGACCTCGAACGTGTCGAAGTTGATTCGGGCGGCGCCGAACTCGAACGTGCCCAGCGTGCTCGCCTGCCGCCGCTGCTGGCGCTGCTGACGGTTGTGGTAAGTCAGCAGGTTTTTGACCCGGCTGAGGAACTCGTCGAGGTCGAACGGTTTCGTCAGGTACTGGTTCGCCCCCACGTCGAAGCCGCGAGTGCGGTCCTCAGTCAGCGTGCGAGCGGTCAGAATCAGCACCGGCGTATCGACGTCGAACGATCGGAGCGATTCGCAGACCGCGTAGCCGCTCATGCCCGGCAGCATCAGGTCGAGGATCACCAGATCGACGGGATCGGTCGCCTCACGCAGGATGTTCAGGGCGGAGGGGCCGTCGGCGACGACGGTCACCCGGTAGCCCTCGGCCACCAGGTTGTACTTGATGCCGGTGGCCAAATGCTCTTCGTCTTCGACGACGAGAATATGCTCGTTGGCGGCCATGATTGGCTGATTATACCAACGGTTCGCGATGGAGCGAAGAACCCGGATTCAGCGGGCTGCCGTACTGGTCATGGCGTAGGGTGGCACGCCCTGTGGTACGAAGGGCGTGGTCTCGCGTACATCGCCACGCCCTTCGCCTTAGGCTCATGGCGTGCCACCGGTGCGACCTCGCGCCGCCCAGCGAATCGCCCATCTTGAGGCCGTCACGCGCTGGATCTCGCAAGCCGATCAGCCCCCAGCGGCCACCTCTCCCGAAGGCAGAGGCGATTTCGCCGGCAACTGGACCTCGAACACCGTGCCCGGACCGCGCTCGGGATCGCGGACGCGAATTTGTCCGCGATGGCGCCGGACGAGCGTTCGCGCGATGTAGAGGCCGAGGCCGGTGCCGGGCTTCTTGCGCTCCAACTCCATGCCGAGGCGAACGAAGCGGCCGAAAATCTTCCGTCGCATGTTCGGCGGGATGCCCGGCCCGTTGTCGGCGATCCGGGCGATGACTTTGCGACCGACGGTGCGGAGGCTCACCTCGACTTTGGGCGGCGTCGCGGCATATTTCACGGCGTTGTCGATCAGATTGCGGAAGACAACGTGAAGGTCAACCCGGCGGCCGACGACCGTGCCCGGCTCGAGGTCGAGCCGAACATAGCCGGCCGGAACGCGGTAGTTCATGCAAACGGTCGAGGCGCAATCGCGGAGCAGATCGGTCAGCTCGACGTCCTCGTCCTCCTCCGGCGAGCGCTCGGCGTCGAGCCGCCCGGCATCGAGCATCTGGCTAATCAAACGATCGAGCCGCTCGAGGTCTTCGAGCATGAAACGATGGAAGTCGGTCTGCAATTCAGGGTTCACCTGATGGCGGCTCAACGTTTGCAGATAGAGCTTCATCGACGCGATGGGCGATTTCAGCTCGTGAGTCACGCTATCGATAAAGTTCGATTGCCGGCGCGTCAGGTTGATGGCCTTGATTGAGAGGACCAGGTAGAGCGCCACGCCGGCCACCAACAGCAATAGGAACGTCGACCCGATGGGCAGCAGAGCCCAATAGATGGCCGAAGAACCGCCATGCTGCAGCGCGCCGAAAACCGACAGCGTCACCCAGCCGACGATGAGCACCGCCAGCAGGGCGAACATGGCGATGGCCAACAGGATCGGCGTACTCAACGGGCGGCGCGAAGACATGCCCGCGAGCATAGCCGACCGGCAGCCAGGAAGTCAAGCGGGCGGCTTGCCGCTCCAGGCGGACTGCAAAGTCCGTTGCAGGCGTTCGTAGTCCCGCCTTTAGGCGGAAAATGACCGGCTAAAGCCGGAACTACAAACATGTTGGTGTAGTGTCTCGCGCGGATGATGAGTTATGGGTGGCACGCTCTGAGCCTCCGGCGAAGGGCGTGTGACTGCCAACACGCCCTTCGCAAGCTCAGGGACGCGCCACCCAGCCTTCGCAAACTCTGCTACACTACGAGGCGGCTCCTCGGCCGCAGGAGCCGCCTCGACATCGACCGTCACGGCGTCGCTTTGTAGTTGGACGTCATGTCCATGTCCATCGGCACCGTCTTGGGGCCCATTCCGATCTTCATCGCCATCTTCAGATTGGTTTTCGATTGCGCCACGACGCCCTTCTCGATATCGAAGAGCAACCAACCATCCATGCTGCTGGAGTCCAACGCGATCGACACCGACGCCTTGGGATTCGGAACGAGCTTGATGTCCGCCTTGGGCCGCAACAGCGCCTGCTTCTTGTCGGCCGAGACGGAAAGCACTTCGTATCGCAATTTCAGGTTGACCTCGCCCTGGGGCATTTTCTTGATCATCTCGCCCGCGTCAAAAATATCGCCCTGTTTGACGGGCTTCTCGGGCAGCGGCGCGAACGAACTCCGCAGCCATTCCGCGCCCGACTCCTTCAGCGAATCGGCCGCACCCGGTGTGCCGGTCTTCTCGATCGACTTGATCAAGGCCTTGATATCGACGTCCTCGGTCTTGCCCGTCGGCGAGATCTTCGCGGTCACCGGAACCTTGACCATGGCCTCCAACGGCTTCACGGCCGTGCTCTCCATGCCCTCGGTGGCCGGCTTCTCGGTGTCGACGGTGAACTCCTGCGGCCCGGTGACGCTCATCACGATGCGGTTGATCGTCGTCCGAACG
>JBDKUC010000457.1:0-2364 GCA_039679885.1 Thermoguttaceae bacterium
ACCGTTGATTGGTTTGCGAAGCCCCACCATGTACTTGCGACGACGACCCACCCTACCGTGAGAAATGCGGATTGGCGGCCGTTTTGGTCCGTTGACGCGTCGATCGGCCTATCTGACCCCGCACGCCCGCTGGGCGCGGAGAAGCACTTCGGCGGCCTTTCGGCGCGCCATGGCTGCGCCGTCGCCAAGAATCTCGCGGACCCACTCCGGGCGCGACTCGAACTCGCGACGCCGTTCGCGGGCGGCGGCAAAGTATTCGACGGCCAAGTCGGCCAGCGCCTTTTTCACTTCGCCATAGCCGAAACCGCCGCGCCGGTACATGGCCTCCATCGACTCGCGCTCTGCGTCGTTGGCAAAGAGCGAATACAACTGGAACAGATGATCGGTTGCGGGCTCCTTTGGCTGCTCCATGGGACGCGAGTCGGTTACGATTCGCATGATCTGCTTCCGCAGCGCCTTTGGCTCCTCGAACACTTCCAGCACGTTGCCGTAGCTCTTCGACATCTTCTCGCCGTCGGTGCCCGCCACGCGCGCCGACGCGTCGAGCACCTTGCCCTTGGGCATCACGAACGTCTCGCCGAAGTGATGGTTGAAGCTGGCCGCCAGGTCGCGACAGACTTCGATGTGCTGAATCTGATCCTCGCCGACCGGCACCCAGTCCGAGTCGTAGACGAGGATGTCGGCCGCCATCAGCACGGGGTACGCAAACAGGCCGGCGTCGGCCGTCAGCCCGCGGGCCTTCTTGTCCTTGTAGGCGTGGCAGCGTTCGAGCAAGCCCATCGGCGTGCAGGTCATCAGCAGCCAGCACAACTCGGAGACTTCCGGCACGTCGGACTGGGCGAAGAGCGTCGCCTCGTTCGGGTCGAGGCCAAGCCCCAGCAGGTCCATCGCCGCGTTGAGCGTGTTCTGGCGGAGCACCTCGGCGTTGCGAACGGTCGTCAGCGCGTGGAGGTTGGCGAGGAAATAGAAGGCGTTTTCGGGCTGCCCTTGCAGTTCGATGTACTGCCGGATGGCGCCGAAATAGTTGCCCCAGTGGAATCGGCCCGTCGGTTGAATGCCGGAGAGGACACGCATGGAATGGTCAATGGGTTGGGGGATAATGACGAAGCCCGAATGACGAATGACGAAAGAAATCCGAAGCCCGAAATCCGAACGTCGTCATTCGTCATTCGTGCTTCGTGCTTTACCGTGCATCGTTCCCACCACCTCGTCGACGCTCGTCGCACCGAGTTCGGCCAAGGCGGCCGGCAGTGCGTCGAGCAGTTGCATCGAGACGGTGGGATTGTAAAAGTTCGCTGTTCCAATCTGGACCGCTGTCGCGCCGGCGACCAGGAACTCCATTACATCGTCGATGGTCGCGATGCCGCCGATGCCGACCAACGGGATCTTGACCACACGGGCGACCTGGTAGACGATCCTCAGGGCGATCGGCTTGATGGCCGGACCGCTCAGCCCACCGACGACGTTGCCGAGCACCGGGCGACGTCGACGCCAATCGACGGCCAACCCCAGGCAAGTGTTCACCAGCGACAGCGCGTCCGCCCCGCCTGCTTCGGCCGCTCGGGCAATTTCGGTGACGTCGGTCACGTTCGGCGTGAGCTTCGCCAGCACGGGGCGCGAACAAGCGCGCCGCACCCCGGCGACGAGCCGCTCGCACGAGGCGGCCTTGGCCCCGAAATCGACTCCGCCGCTGACGTTGGGGCAGGAGATGTTCAACTCGATGGCGGCAATGCCGGCGATCCCCTCGAGCCGGGCGGCCATCTCGACAAACTCCTCGCAACTCTTCCCGGCGATGCTCACGACGATCGCCGGCCCGAGCGAAGCGAGGTAGGGGAGCTGCCGTTCGATGAAGGCCTCGATGCCGTCGTTGTCCAGGCCGATCGAGTTCAGCAGGCCGCCGGTGGTCTCAATCGTCCGAGGCGGCGGATTTCCCGGCCGCGGCTGCCGCGTGATGGTCTTGGGCAGAATCGCGCCGAGCCGCGCCAGATCGACCAAACCGGCCATCTCGCGGGCGTAGCCGAACGTGCCCGACGCCACGGCGATCGGATTGGCCAGCTTCAGGCGGCCGAGGGAGACCTCAAGTCGAACAGGGGCGATGCAGGCGGGCATGGACCATCACTGGGGGCAAGGTGGACAGAATCACCAATGTAATGCGTCCGCCCACCGAGTGTCAATCTGCCGCGCAGCAACGAGGCGAGCCGTCGGGCAGCGCGTTTGCACACACGCTGCGCAACGTGCCGCCTTCGCCGCGTGCGTGCAAGCACGCACCCTACTAGGGCTGCAAGGTCGGCCGCGGCCGTTCGTAGTCCCGCCTTTAGGCGGAAGAAAATCGGCTTGAGGCGGCTTTCCGAGTGGAATCGCCGC
>JBDKUC010000020.1:0-12175 GCA_039679885.1 Thermoguttaceae bacterium
GTGATGATCTCGCCGGCGATCTTCTGACGCCACAGCTCCTTGCCCGTCCGCAACTCGAAGCATGCGAGGCGGTGCTCGCGGTCGCCGCGGCTGTCGGGAAAGGCCATCAGCAGTCGTCCGCCAGCAATGGCCGGCATGCTCATCAACGGATCACCGAGCCACTTCTTCCAGATTGGCTTGCCGTCGGTCGTGAGCATCTCGAGCTCGCAACTCTCCGTGTTGAAGGCGACGCAACCATCGTCGACCACGGCAGCCGTGGGGCCATCGTCGGCCGTGCGATATTGCCAAAGCAGCTTTCCCGTCTTGGCGTCGAAGGCATAGAACTCGTAGCTTCCAAACCCGCCGCCGATGAAGAGTTTGCCGCCGACGACAGCCGGCGTCGCCAACGGACGGTTGCCCGGGATCACGACCTTCCACCCTTTTACTTTGCCGTCTTCGCTGGCGTAGGCGGCCGGGGCAGCAACCGACGGCGCAGGCCCGCGCTGCTTGGTCAACAGCGTCTGCACCGGCGGTCCGGCCGAATTGGCCGGCGCATTTGGGCTTCCATTGTTCGCCTTCTCTACCGGAGGCGACAATTCTTTCTCCTGCGCTGCCGGCGGAGCAGCTTTCTGCTGCGGCTCGCCACCGATCGCCCGGCCCAGCCAGCCAAGCAACACCACCGCCGCCACACTGAAGATCAAACCTGCCACAATGCGTTTCATAGCTTCCCCTTTCCTGAATATTGAAAGACGTCGCTCGCACAAGAACGCGCAGGAATGTGTCTAGCCCGAATTAAACCATACCCACGAGAAGGAATTATGCAATAGGCGACATGAGGGGGCACTGCGTCGTCTTCACGCCCGTTCGTAGCTCCGCCCTAGGTGGCGATCTCATCGGGAATGCCGGTCACAGCCGGAAGTACTGACAACTTGTCGATCGTACCGTCGAATTGGAGCGATAATTTGGATAGCCGCCACGAACTATGGTAAGATGGTGGCAGTGGCGTGTCACCCTGCCCCGGTAGCCATGTTGTCGTAGGCTCATATCGCGAGGAGTTCCGAATGCCCGAACCAAAAACGATTCGATTGTTGATTGCCGACGACCACGAAGTAGTTCGCAGCGGACTGAAGGGCATGCTGGCAGGAACGGAGATCAAGGTCGTCGGCGAGGTGGCCAACGGTCAGGCTGCCGTCAAGTATACGCTGGAGAACCAAGTGGACGTCGTGCTCTTGGACGTTCGGATGTCCGATGGCGACGGCATGAACGCCCTGGGCCGCATCCGGTTGGACAAGCCGGATCTCCCGATCCTGATGCTCTCCTTCTCTGACAATCCCACGTACGTCGCCCGCGCGGTCGCCCTGGGAGCCAACGGTTATCTGCTGAAGGGGTGTACGCGTGACGAGCTGGTTCACGCGATCAGGACTATAGCAACGGGCGAAAACCTCTGGCGGCGTGACGAGCTTCGCCGCGTGACCGGTGCCCTGGCAACGCCACGCATCACTGCCGACGTCGAGGTTCCTCTGACTCAGCGTGAGGGGGAGGTGCTGCGACAAATGGCTCTCGGACTGACGAACAAGCAAATCGCCGAGGCGCTTCGCATCAGCTACGAGACCGTCAAAGAGCACGTCCAGCACGTCATCCACAAGATCGGCGTTGGCGACCGGACGCAAGCGGCCGTGTGGGCCGTGCGCAAAGGGTTGTCCTGATCGGTGCTTGGCGACGCGGCCAGAATCCGCCCCGGGTGCTGGTGACCTCTGCGCCCCTTCGGGAAGGCGTCGCAATCACCCGCACTGCGCGCTAGCCGTCTCCAGCTCCTCCCACCGGCGATACACCTCAGCCACCTCGCTTTGAAGGCTCTGGAGCCGGTTCTTGATGCTGATGATTTCCGTCGGTGGCTTGCGATAAAACGCCGGATCGGCCGTCCGTTGCTGGAGTTCGCTCAGTTCGGCTTCCAAGGCTTCGATCCGTTCCGGCAAGCCGTCCAACTCGCGCTGTTCTTTGTAGGTCACTCGCCGACGGCGCTGCGGGCGCGATTGCGTTGGCTCTGGCCGGGCGATGGGGGCCTTTGCAATTGGCGACGGCTCGTCCGGACGTTGCCGGAGCCAGTCGTCGTAACCGCCGGCATATTCCTTGACCCGGCCCTCGCCTTCCAATACGAGCGTGCTGGTCACGACGTTGTTGAGAAACTCCCGGTCGTGACTCACCAACAACAGTGTTCCGGCATACTCACTCAACAGGTTCTCCAAGAGTTCGAGCGTCTCCAGATCCAGGTCATTGGTTGGTTCGTCCATGACCAGCACATTGGACGGCTTCGTGAACAGCCGGGCTAGCAGCAACCGGTTTCGCTCTCCTCCCGAGAGCCGCGCGACGGGGCCGCTTGCCTGCTCGGGAGTGAAAAGGAAGTCTTCCAGGTAGCCGATCACATGTCGCGTGCGGCCGTTGACCGTTACCGCGTCGGAGCCGTCACGGACGTTCTCGCGCACCGATTTGGCGTCGTCCAACTGAGCGTGAAGTTGATCGAAGTAAGCGACCTCCAAATTCGTTCCGTGGCGGACGGTCCCCGCCAGCGGCGCCAGCTCGCCGAGCAGCAGACGCAACAGGGTCGTCTTGCCAGAGCCATTCGGCCCGATCAGCCCGACGCGATCGCCGCGCATGATCGTCGTCGAGAAGTCGCGGACGATGGCGCGATCGCCGTAGTGGAACTGGAGATTCTTGGCTTCGATCACCAGTCGGCCCGTGCGTTCGGCCTCCTGTATCTCCATTTTCACGGCGCCAAGTCGCTCGCGACGTTCGCGGCGGACTTGCCGCAGGGCATGCAGGGCGCGGACCCGGCCTTCGTTTCGCGTGCGCCGGGCCTGGATTCCCGTGCGTATCCAAACCTCTTCTTGGGCCAACTTCTTATCGAACTGGGCGTTCTGCCGCGTCTCGGCCTCGATGGCCGCCTCCTTGCGATTCAAATAGGTCGCGTAGTCGCACGACCAGCTTGTCAAACGGCCTCGATCGAGTTCCAGGATGCGAGTCGCCACTTTGCGGAGCAAGGCTCGATCGTGCGTGACAAAGAGCAGCGTGCCGCTGTAGCGCAGCAGAAAGTCCTCCAGCCAGCCGATGGCGTCGATGTCGAGATGGTTCGTCGGCTCGTCCAACAGCAAGAGATCCGGACCGCCGACCACGGCCTTCGCCAGGAGCACTCGGCGTTTCATGCCGGCCGATAGAGTCGCCACGTCGGCGTCCGGCGGGAGACTCATCCGCGACAGGGTGGCCTCGATCTGCTGGTGCATGCGCCAGCCGCCATCGGCCTCCAAAGCGTGTTGGACGCGGCCCAACGCCGTCTGAAGCTCGTCACTTTCCCCGCTGGCCAGCCGACTCGTCAGGTGATGATACTCGGCCAACAGTGCAGCCGCCGGCCCAAAACCCTGGGCAACCACGTCCGAGATAGAACCGCGAAGGTCCTGCGGCACCTCCTGGGGGAGTATGGCGGTCCGCAACCCCTGTTGCCGGATGACCTCGCCTTGATCGGGCTCCAAGCTGCCCTCGAGAAGGCGAAGGAGCGTCGTCTTGCCGGCGCCATTGCGGCCCAGGAGACAGACCCGCTCGCCCGGCTCCATCGTTAGATTGGCCTGATCCAAAAGCCGTGGGCCGCGAAAGCCCAAGCTGACACCCGATAATGCAATTAGTGGCATCCATCGATGATAGAGTCCGGCGGACCGCTCGACAAGCTCCGCGAGTCGGTGCGGCGTCTCGTAAGATGATGGTGTTCATCATGCGGGATGTGGAAAAGAGGGGGGGCCATGCTCACGCTTGCCGTGGGCATGAGAATGTGACACACATGCTTGCTGTCTCGCTGCGCTCGCTTAGCAAGCATGGCGCCCGTCATTCACCATTTGTCTGAGACACGACACCAGTCCGTCCAGTTTCGGGACGGACTGGGAAGTCCGTCCTACGGCGCAATGACGCAACTCATCTGGTGACGGCTTACGGCCGCATTGCCCGCTCGATCAACTCACGGTCGAAATAGTTGATCGACATGCCGGCGTCGACGACGATTCGCTGGGCGTTGATGCCGCTCGACCGAGGGCTCAGCAAGAAGGCGGCCACATCGGCGGCCTCCTGCGTCTCGACCGCCCGCTTCCGCGGGATCACTTGCTCGGCGTAGAGGTAGGCGTCGACATAGCCCGGAATGCCCGCCGAAGCGGACGTCTTCAGCAAGCCCGGGGCGACGGCGTTGAAGCGCACCCGCGAGAAGCGGCTAAAGGACTTCGCCAGAAAGACGAGCGAGGAGTCCAACGCCGCCTTGATCGGGGCCATGTAGCCGTAGCTCTCGCTGGCCATCTGCGTCGTAGAGATCGAGATGGTCACGACCGAGGCGTCCGGATCCAGCAGATCTTTCATCGCGTTGCTGAGCGCCACCAGCGAAAAGCACGAGATGCCCATCGCCTGCAGGAATGCCCGCTTCGACGTCTCGTGGAACGGCCTGACGCCCTCCGAGTAGTCGGCGAAGGCCAGCGAGTGGACCATGCCGTGGAACCGCTCGCCCCGCTGGGCCAGCTCATCTCGCAGGCGTTCGATCTGGTCCTCGTGATCGACGTCGCAGAGGAAAATCGGCTCATCCGGCAGCAGCTTGGCCACGCTACGCCGAACGTCGTCGTTTTGCACGACGTAGACGCACCGGGCGCCGGCGTCGCTGAGCACGCGGCTGATGTGCCAGGCGACGCTTTTGCGGTTGGCCACGCCGAAAATGAGGATCGATTTGCCCGTGAGTTGAAGGAAGTCAGCCATTCGTTTCTCGCCGCCCGGAGTGACGCACAGATCGTCGCGTCAGTATACCGTTGGCGGGGAAGCGAGAGTAGTGGCCACCGGCCGCTCTCTTCTCTTGGGCTGACCAGACCTTTGTCAGGGGCCAATCGGCGGACGACCTCGAGCGAGGCCCGCCCGCGGCGGTCGCTACGCCGAACCACCGCGGACAGGCCATTGCTCGGCCCCCCAGCTAAAGCCGCCTCAAGGCGGAACTGCCAACGCGATCACGCCCATCGGATTGCGATTGACAGAACGCTGGCGGCTCACGCTCCGATCTCCGCAAAGACCTGATCGACGGCAGAGGTCGCCAGGTTGCTGGCCAACGGCGCCGAGGTGTCAACTTTCAGGTCGGTGACGCGGATGACAACGCCCGTCAGACTTTGCGGCGTTCCGACGGTTGCCTGCGACTCGATCCCTCGAACGACGACGGCCAGACCGTTCAGTTCGTGCGCCTTGAGCGAGAGATCCGGGTCCGAGAAGTCGAGCAGATACGTCACGCCGCCTACGGTAAGCTCCGCCTCGTGGCCTCCGCCGGGGAAGGCGACGTCGGTTCGAACCACGCCGTGCAGTTCCACCATCTTGTACGAAGCGGGGTCCAAGAGTTGAATTGGCTGGCTGAGTCGGGCGTACGTCGGCTTCCCATTTGCATACAGATAACCGCCGAGATAATAGACGCCCGGCGTCATGCCGGTCGTGTTCCAAGAGATCGTGTGGTTGCTGTATGTTGACTTGTCGACGACGATCCAGTGTTGTTCCCCGCCCGTCCAGTTATTCGCCGTGCTGTAACAAATGCTGACGGTGCTGCCCGAGTAGCAACCCTCAACCAGCCAAACAGGGCAAATCGTCTCTCCGACCGTGAAGGTGGCCGACCGAACCAGGTTGTTCGTCTGAGGAACGTCGAGGGAGAGGAAGGGAGACGACGCAGGCTGCACGGTAATCGGCTGCAAGCGATGCGAGTAAGTCGGCTTCCCGTCTGCGTACAGATAGCCGCCAAGATAATACGTGCCAGGCGCGACGGTGGTGAGGTCCCATAGCAGGCCGCCGCCAGAAGAAACCGGCCGGTCAACGAGGAGCCACTTCTCGTTGCCGTTCCACACCTTGTCCTGGTCGTAGCAAATGCTGACGGTGGCGCCGGTCGGCACGTTGGCGGTCGTCCAATCGATTCCCGTGAATGTGCCGCCATTGACCGTACTGGTTGCGTCATTCAGCGAGAACGTCGGCTGACTGCCCCGAAGGGTGATTGCCTGCGTCAGATGGGAGTAGGTCGGCTTTCCGCCCGAATAGACGTAGCCGCCGATGTAGTAGGTGCCCGGCGTCATGCCGGCCGTGTCCCATTGGTAAGTTCCGTCGCCGTTGGCGGCGGTCTGGTTCACCTTGATCCATTTTTCCTTGCCGCCGCCCCAGCCCGCGTCGGTGTCGCAGCAGAGCGAGATCGTGCTGCCATCGGGCAGATTGCCGGCCGACCAATGGATCGAAACCTTGTCGCCGACGTTGAACGTGCCAGAGGATGGACCGGTCAGAGCAAAGGTCGGACTCGGTGACGCGTCCAGCGTAATCGGCTGAACGAGGTGCGAGTAGATCGGCTTGCCGCCGGAGAACAGGTAACCGGAAATGTAATAGACGCCTGGGGCCAGACCCGCGGTGTTCCACCGGTAGCTCCCCTGCCCCTCGGCGGCCGTGACGCCGTCGACCTCGATCCACCGCTCGTTGCCATTGCCCCAGATCGTGTCCTTGTCGCACCAGAGGCTGATCTTCTCGCCATCGCAGACATACAAAGCCGTCCACGTGATGGGGACTTCCTGGCCGGCGGTGAAGCGGCCTGACGTCGGGCCGGTGAGCGCGAAGGTGGCGGCGCCAATATCGATCGGCGTTGTCGGGCCGGCGGCCGCAGCGAGATTGCCTGCCGGGTCTGAAGCCGTGCCGGCGGCAATCGAGATGCTCGCCGTCCCCTCGCCGGTGATGCCGTGCAGTTCCACATACCAAACCGTCTTGACGGTTTCGTAGCCGTCGATCAGGAATGCGCCGCCGCCTGGGTCTTCCGGGGCGGGAGCAAGGCCAGCCCTGATCGTGATCGCGCCGTGCGCCGAACCGGTCCAAGACACGGCCACATCGCTCGCTTTCAACGTGATGTTCTCAAGGCCGATGGCATCCTTGTAGGTGACGGGAAAAACGATCGTCCCTTTGCTTCGCTGCGGATCGCCAATGGTGATGCTCGGCGGCGTGGTGTCGACCGTCATTGACGCGTAGGCACGGCCGACGTGTCCGGCCCCGTCGCTGACTTCAACTTGCAGCGAGAGCCGGCCGTCAGGCAACGGCGACGCCCAAGTGATTGTCGCTTTGCCGCCGACCATCGTTCCCGTGCCGGTGGCCACGGGTCCAACCGCAGCGGGCGAATGGACCACCACGGTCACGACGGCGCCATCGGGCACGCCGGAGTTGAAGTCGGAAGCCATGACCGTGACCGTCGGCGTCTTCGTGTTGGCCATGGCTGGGCAGTCAATCGCAACGGTCGGCGCTCCGTCGGTAACGCCGATCGTCAGCACGCGTTCGACAGACTCGCCGGCGTAGTTGGTCGCTCGAACCCGGATCGAATAGGAATCCTTCACCGACGCGTTGAAGATCGCGGTGGTCAAGAGCAAGTCGCCGCGGATCACGAAGGCGCCATTGTCGTCGCTGCCCTCGCCGTCAACGAGGGCATAGGCGAACGCCCCCGCGGGATCGCTAACAGCCGACAGCCTTCCGATAGTGGTGTCTGCCGGCAGATTGTCGGCGATCGTGCTGGAAGAGATCGCAATGTCCGTCGGCGCGCCGGCGGCCCGCAGCTTGCACAAGAACGCCGCCGTCGATCCCGACGGAGCGTTCAACGTCACGCCGTCGAAGGTCACCGACCCGAGGAAATGGCCGGTGAGATAGACTCCGTCCGCGGCCGCGGCGAGCCCGATCTGATAAGACCGCTTGCTCTCGGTGGTTTGGGCTTGCTCGTACTGGCCGGTCATGATGTCCGACCACAGCACGGCGCCGCCCTCGCCGAAGGCCGTGACGATGTAGTCTTGCTCGTATAGCGTGCTCCCTTCCGTGACGCTCGTTGCGGTCACTCGGTCGCAGGCGAGATAGAGAATGCCGTCCGGCCCGACGGCCAAATCGTAACCGGCGTCCGAGAGACTCGCCCCTGTCTCGGACCAGAGCGTGTTCCCCGAGGAATCGAGCATGCAGAGAGTCGCGGTGCTGCCGGTCACGCTGTAGGCATAGACGCTTCCATCAGGGGCTGTGGCAATGTCCGTCGCGTGGATCGGCTTGCTCCAGACAACGTTGCCGTCGCCGTCGAGCTTCGAGATGCTCGAACCGGCCGTGTAAAGGCTTCCGTCGGACGCGAGGGCGATCTGGCTGATGCAAGGGTCCTGGTGAGTCCACAGGACGTTGCCCGACGAATCGATCTTCGTGACGTATGCGGTCGGGGAAACGGGATCGACGCCAGCACTCAGGCTATCAAGCGTTGCCGACGTAAACGTGATGTTGAACTCGCTGAGTGCGTAGACGCTTCCATCGTTGCCGACGACGATGTCGTTCCCATAGTCCCCGGGCATGAAGCTGCCGTCATCCCGAGCGACCCCGGCGTCGGCGTTGCCCCACGTCGCGGCCCAAGCGAAGTCGCCGTCGGCGTTCAGCTTCAGCACGAAGGCGTCGGAACCGCCGACGCTGGCGATGTTGTAAGAAACGGCCACGGCTGGATTGAAATCGACGGCGCCGACAAAGCTGCCGGTGACATAGACGCCGCCGTCCGCGCCGACGGCGATGGCCTGGCCGAAGTCGTAACCAACGTTCCCGACTTGCTTCGCCCAGACGAGCGATCCGGCGGAAGTGTATTTCGCCACGAAGACGTCGTTCTTGCCGACGCTGGTCAGTTCCATTCTGGCCACGCCCGGGTCGAAATCGACCGAACCGGAGAAGGAGCCGGTGACGTAGTAGTTGCCCGACGCGTCGGTCGCAATGCCGTTGGCGAACGTGTTGACGCCCTGGGCGCCGACGCTGAAGGCGTATGCGCCAGACGAGGGTCCGCCGATGAGCCCAGCGTCTAGCGTCTCGGTCTCTCCCGCCTTGAGGGGAAAGATTTGCGTGGCTCCGCTCTGCCAAGCGTCGTTATCGATCCCCGTGTCCTTGTCAGGCTGCGCCGTCGTGATGGAATATCCCTGCGGCGTTCGGAAGATCGCCTTCAGATAGACGTCCTCCGGCAAACCGTCGATCGCATAGCGGCCGTCGGCGTCCGTCATGGCGCGGCCACGCCATACGTCGGGCAGGCTATGGCCCGGATACGAGTTGGTGAATGCAAAACTTGGCTGGTAGATCTCAACGACTACGCCGGCGACGCCAGCCTCGCCAGCGTCGTGCATGCCGTTTCCGTTGGCGTCGTTCCAGACGATGCCGCTGACGCCCACCGACAACAACGAGCGGACCTCGAGAGGCTCGAAGCGGAGCGAGCGACGAGACGGCCTCGTTCGCGAACGCTCCCCAAGGAAGGATGACCGAGACAGGATGCCCGATGCGCAGCGCGTCTGGCCAAACCGATGCGAGACGTGGGACACGATTTGACTCCCCCAGTTCGTGGACGTCGGGTTCGGAGATCGTTCGCCAGGCGGGCGTAAGCGGCCCCGCCGAGCCCCCGAAAAGGGACTACGCGACGTGGCCCTAGTATGATTGTCACGCGAATTCTTGTCAAGCAACGGAAACAGCCGGGCGTGACAAGCGTTCTTGGCGGCGTCCTTGTTGCCCCAAGGGGGCACGGTTCTCCAAGCCCACGGCAACGCCCTGGACTGGGCGAACGGCAGGGCCTTCGGCCCACAGGGGCATCGCCAAGAACAATCGCCGCACCCAAACAGCCTGGGTAGCCGTTGGGCAGGACGGGGGAAGAGCTGTTCAGACGTCCGGCGTCGGCCGGTGTTCGCAGTGGAATCGCCGCCTGAAGGCGGAACTACGAACGACTTCGCTTACGGATTAGCCGGCGCTCGCAAGGAAAAGAATAGGTGACGAAAAAACCGTAGGACGGAGTCCCCAATCCGTCCCTGAACAGAACGGACCAGGAAGTCCGTCCTACGGCAGAATTGCGTATGACGACTCCTAGCGCAAGGCAAGCGAGCGATCAGGGCTCGTCCTCTTCCTCTTCTTCGTCGAAGTCCGCGTCGTCCTCGTCTTCGTCTTCATCCTCGTCTTCGTCTTCGTCGAAATCGTCTTCGAAGTCGTCGTCAAAGTCCTCCTCGAAGTCATCATCGAAGTCATCATCGAAATCGTCGTCGTCGAAATCGTCGTCGTCCTCTTTGGCGGCTTCAGCGACACAGACGCCGGCAGGCAAGAACTCATTGCCACTGGCCGGAGCCTCCTCGGGCTCGATGGGCCATCGCTGAGACTCAACTTCCCACATCATAGTTCGGTCCTCGATCATGGGGACAATAACCTAGCACTGGTCCACACAAAGTAGCTAATCAACGTGGCTTTTGATAAGGCCAACGTGGAATTGTGGACCAAGACTACGGAACTGTCAACTGTCGCTTTGGAATGACGAGATCCAAGTGAAATTGCCGCCTAAAGGCGGACCTACGGACGACTCTGCCGCGATCGGTTGGGCGTTCGCAGTTCCGGCTTTTACCGGTGTTCCAAGCGAGATCGCCGCCTAAAGGCGGAACTACGAACGATCTCACCGTCTTTCCGGTTACGGATGCACCCTTCTTGCATACTCCCAACGAGCAGGATAGACTAGTCCGCCGGGGCAGAAATCGTCGATCGCCTTTCTCACGACCGTCGTCTTCGGAGCGCCCCAACAAGTGAACGCCTGCGGCAGAACCGGCTTTAGCCTTGTAGAACTCCTCGTGGTGGTTACGATCATTGGCATCCTGGTGGCCCTGCTGTTGCCAGCCGTCCAGGCCGCGCGCGAGTCCGCAAGATGCTTGGAATGCCGCAATCACTTGAAACAGATTGCGCTGGGGCTCCACAACTACGCCAACCAGTCCGGCGTTCTCCCGCCCGGGGCCATCTTGGCCGGCTATCCAAGGTTTGGAACGGCCGACTACGACCAACTGGCCGAGGCCACCAGCACCAAGGGCGGCGCGCACGGCACGAGTTGGATGCTCCCGACGCTCCCCTTCATCGAACAGCAGTCGCTCTATAATCTGTGGGACTTTAAGAAGAGCGTGCTCGGAAACCAAACGGTCGCCGCGACCGACGTTGCGACCTTCTACTGCCCCACGCGAAGGGCGGGCGTTCGCCGCGAGGATCAGAACTTAATGTTTCCGCACTGGGTCGGTTGGAGCAGCGAGGCCGGCTGGACCCGCGGCGGAAACGATTATGCCGGCTGTACCGGCGCGCAAAACGCCTTCGCCAACCCGACGACCAGCGACGCTTCTCGCCCCTTCTGCGGCTCGACGTACGCCTACCGGCAGCGAGAGGAACTCGGCGTCTTCCTGCCGAACTGTTCGACGGCGTTCCGCGACATCACCGATGGCCTGTCGAACACGATCTGCCTCGGCGAATCGCCCCGCGCCCAATCGGCCGATGACCGCGACGCCTACTGGGCGGTCTGTCACACGGCGACCGACGGCTGGGCCGCCGCCGGCTCGAATACACTCTTCGAGACGGGCATCTATCAGTCAGCGGCGGGAAGGTGGTACAACAACGACCAGGGGCAACGCGGCGGATTCAATAAGGGCTATTTCGAGTCGGCCGGCAGCGATCACTCCGGCGGCGCACACTTCGCGATGGCCGATGGCTCCGTCCATTTTCTGAGCCAGGAGATTAGCGCCACGGTTTATATGCGGCTCGGAGCCAAGGCCGACGGCGAGGTCGCCCAATTGCCATAGACGGTGAGTCGCGCCGGGGTCAGGCTGCAACAGGACAAAAATGATGTTCGCTAAAAGCCATCTCATCCACCGCCGCCCTAGCCTCCTTGCGCTGGCCGCGCTGTGGCTCATTAGCCTCTTGCCGCTGCACGCCGCGGAACCCACGGCGTTGAACGCCGCCAGTTACGGCGCAGCCGGCGAAGTCTCCGGTTCGCTTCATCTGCTCGACACGGGCAACGGGCGATGGCTGATCGACTGCGGCGCCGAACTCGAAACCAAGAACGCCGGTTCCAACCTGGCTCAATCGCTTCCCGCCGGCATCGAATCGGTCAACGCGGTCTTTCTTACGCACGCTCACGTCGATCACCTGGGCCGGCTGCCGCTGCTGGTCGAACGCGGATTCGCCGGTCCGATCTACGCGAGCCCTGCGACGGCAGCCTTGGCCGTGCCGATGCTCCGCGCCGAGATCTCGTGCAATCGGAGCCAGCCACGGCATTGGACATGGTCCAAAGATCGGCTAACGCGCTCCGAGGCCACCCGAAAGCCTCTCTGGGTCCATTGGCGCGGCTGCAAGTATT
>JBDKUC010000319.1:0-2334 GCA_039679885.1 Thermoguttaceae bacterium
CCACTGCTCGCGGTCCTCGTGCGGCGCGGAATCGTCCCCCGGCGTCTTCTTTGCAGACGCGGCTTTCGCGTCTGCGGCCGCAGGCTCGGGACGTTTTGCGGGCTTGGCATCAGCCTTTTTGGCAGGCTCGGCATCCGGCTTATCCGCCGGCGCCGGCCGTCGAGGAATCTTCCGCCGCATCAGCCGCCCTTCGGCAAGCTGCACCACGCTCGTCAACTCGACCGACGGGTCGGCCGCAAGGGTCCGCACCAGGAACTTCGTGTCCCAATAGGGCTTCCCCTCCAGCAACAACATGCGGATCGGCTGGTCGATGACCCGGAGCAGAAGCGGCGCGGTGTTGTTGGCCGTAGTCGCCTCGCCCGGCATCGGCTCCGCGCGGACTTCGTACCGATACAGCCCGTTCTGATTGTGCGAGACGAAAAAGACCTCTTCGACGGCGTCGTCCCGCTTGAGCGTCACGTCGCGGCTCTCGATCTGCTTGCCGCCGAGCCAGAGCGACAACCGCGTCTTTGGCCCGAGGTTCCCTCGCCCGCGAAGCATGGCGACGACCGGCACACGCTGACCGGCGAAGGCCAATTCCTGGGGCTGCCGCAGCGCGACCTCGAGATCGGTGACCGTGGCCTGGGCCCCGATCGCCTGGGTGTAGATCGGGACGGCCATCGCCCTCGCCCTGACGGTCGCTTGCCGCAGCGTGTCGGACCCGCCCGCGTTATGGATTCCGTCGCTCAACAGCAGCACGGCCTGTCCCTGCGGCCGATCCTCTTCGATGGCCCCCTGGATCGCCGCGGCCAGATCGGTGGCCGGACCATCGGGCGAGCCGGCCGCGAGCGTTTCCGGCGAACAGGCGGCCGACCTGTCGGCGAACCACCGCAGCCGCACCTCGTATTGATCTTTCAACTGCCCAGCCATTTGGCCGGCCAGCGCCGCGGCCGCTTGGTAACGCGTCTGCCCGGCGGCTGCGTCGCGCGTGGCCATGCTCGCCGAGCGGTCGACCAGCACGGTCACCAACGGCTTGCCGGCCGGCGGCGGAATCCGCTCCATCCATGTTGGATTCAGCAGAATCACCAGCGGCACGGCCGCAGCGAGGGCCATCAATGCGACGATGGCCCACCAGCGAGGCCCCGGCACTCGGCGGCGTCCTGCCGCGGCATACCAAGCGAGCATCGCGGCCGTGACCAGCGCCAGCGGCGTCCAAAGCGCGAGCGGAATGTAGGGGTCGGGTTCGATATAGCTCACAAAAAGCCGCGACCGGTGGTCGCGCCTCGGTAAACGGTGCTCGCTCTCAGTAGTCGGTTAGCGGCCGACGCCGCGTCGTCCTCGTTCCAAGGTGAACCGCCGTGCCGGCGGCTGCTAAACGAATCTTGTCAGTCTTTGCCGGTGCAATGAACCGCCGCGCCGGCGGCTGCTAAACAAATCTTGTCAGTCTTGGCCGGTGCAATGAACCGCCGTGCCGGCGCTGCTAAACACCCCTCGTCATGATCGGCAGGTTGACAACCTGCCCCACCCTCAAGTACGGAATCCCAACAGCATCGAAAACTCACCCATGATGCAGACGACGCACGCGACGGCGAACCACTTCCAAATGTCGTCGCGGTTCTGTCCTTCGTCGGCCGCGCCGCGATAGGCGGCCATGCGGCCGACAGCAAGCCGGTCGGTCAGGTCCTTGGGCCGCAGCAGGTCCAGGTCGCTCTCTTCCGGTGGAATTGCCAACGCGGCAGCGAAGACCGTTCGGCCGTCGCGCTGGACCTGATAGACGCCAGGCCGGCCAGGCGACGTCCATCGCCATTGCACCCCCACGGCTTCGTCGACCAATTGACCGCAATCGGCCACTCCCTCCGGCCCGCGAAGGCGAAGTCCGGCCGCCGAGCCCGTCTCGGCCGGCAGCGGCGCGACCAGCGGCTCGCCGCAGGGCGTCGCGACATTCCGCTGTCCGCGGTCGAGCATCTGTCCGATCAGTTCGGCCAACATCGGCACAAAGGCGGAGGTCTTCGCCAGGTCCGAGGCCGCCAGATCGGCGTTGATGACGGCCAACTGCCCGGCGTCGGAGGCCGTCAACACGATGCCGGCCGTCCCGTCGTTGTAGGTTGCCAGCAGGTCCGACTCCAGGCCCGTCTCGAGCCGGCGAGAGCTGATGCCGCCGGCGAAGCGGAGCCGGGCGAGGACGGGCGTCAGGCTGTCGCCGAAGACGTGGAACGGCGGACTCTCGCGCCGCACCGACGTGAAGACCAGGTCGCGGCGCGTTTGGCCCGGCGGCGGCGGCAGGAACTCGACGGGTAGTTGCAGCCCACTGCCGGCTGCCTCGCAGAGCCGCTTCAGGTTCGTCGCGTCGATCAT
>JBDKUC010000106.1:0-26062 GCA_039679885.1 Thermoguttaceae bacterium
GACCGAAGCGAACTGGCAGCGCGAGCGTTCTCGTCCTTCGGATTTCGGATATCGGACTTCGAGCTTCGGATATCCGCCTATCTACCAGCTCTACGCCTCGACCAGCCGCTGGACGTACTTGGCGAGGATGTCGGTTTCCAGGTTGACGCGGCCGCCCGGCTGAAGCAGGCCGAGCGTCGTCACGGACAGCGTGTACGGAATCAGCGCGATGCTGAAGCGGTCCGGCTCGCTGGCCACGATCGTGAGGCTGACGCCGTCAATGGCGATCGAACCTTTCGACGCCATCTGAACGGCCAACTCGCGAGGCACCGCGAACCAAAACGTGGACCACTCGCCCGAGTCCTCACGCTCGATGAGCGTCCCGACGCCATCGATGTGGCCGCTGACGAAATGGCCGCCCATCCGCTGGCCGACGGCCAACGCCCGTTCGAGATTCACCCGGCTGCCGGGCTTCAATTCGCCGAGGTTCGTCCTTTGGAGCGTTTCCGGGCCGGCCTGAAAGCCGAACGTGTCGCCGGCCGTTTCGATCACCGTCAGGCAGCAACCGTTGACCGAAATGCTGTCGGCCACGCGTGTCTCGGCGGCGATCTTCGGCTCCCGGACGATCAGCCGGCAGCCCGGCGGCTCCTGGCGGATTTCCGTGACAGTCCCCAACGCCTCGATGATTCCTGAGAACATAGTGGTGGAGTGGGTAGTGGGTAGTGGATTGTGGATAGTGAGTAGTGGACAACCGTCGGTCGGCGTCGATGGTGATTCGGCTTATCTCTAACCTCTGATCTGCACCTACTGCTGCGTCCCAACTGCCGACTGCTCACTGCCGACTGCCGACTGCCCACTAATGCCTAAAACAACGGTTCATCCCGCCGCCGATGCTGCACCCATAGCTGCCATGCCAAGTGAATCGGCCCATAGAGCGCGAACGCCGAGGCGACGATCGCCAGGGCGTAGCCGAAGAAGAGCATGATGGCCACGATGAAGAACACCACCGCGACGACGTGGCCAAAGCTCCGCTGCCCCCGCAGGACGCGGTTGGTGACGTGGGGATAGCGGATCCGCGAAACCATCAGCAGCGCCACCAACGCGGCAAAAGGCGGCAGGACGCCCTGCAGACAACTGTCGATCCAGCCCTTCCACGATGCAGGGTCAAGCGGCTCGCCTTGGCGCAACGTGTGAAACATGATGGCCGAGCCGGCGATCACCGCCGCCGCCGCCGGACTGGGCAGGCCGCTAAAGTACAAATGCTCATCGTCATCCGTTGTCTCGACGTTGAATCGCGCCAGCCGCAAGGCCGCGCAAGCCGCAAACGCCGCCGCAATGATCCACACCGTTTGATTGTGCCCCAGCGTAAACCGTGGGCACATCTTGACCAACAGGAACCCCGGCGCGACGCCGAAACTGACCACGTCGCACAGACTGTCTAGCTGGGCCCCGAAGTCGCTGCTGGTGCGGGCCAGCCGCGCAACGTAGCCGTCCAGCCCGTCGAAGATCATCGCCAGGAAGATCAGCGCGCCGCTGAGCATCACCGCCTCGGCGTCTTCCGGCAGCTTCATATTCAGGCTGTCCGCAATCGGCTTTCCAACCCGCGCAGCCACGACGATGGCGAAGAACCCGCAAATCAGGTTCCCCAACGTCAGCAGCGTCGGAAAGACGGAGACAGTACGGATGCGACGCATGTCGGACTTAGGACTTAGGACCTAGGACTTAGGACCTAGGACTTAGGACTTTAGGATTTCGGACTTAGGATTTCGGACTTAGGATTTCGGATTTCGGGCTTCGGGCTTCTTTCGTCATTCGACCTTCGTCATTCCGCATACCGTCCCATAATCGTCACGCCCGCCTTGATCTTGTCGCCAATCTTGACTTCGATCGCTAGGTCTTCGGTGTCCGGCAGGATCAACTCCGTCCGACTGCCGAGCTTGATCATGCCGAGTTTCTCGCCGCGGGCGAGCTCTTGCCCCGGCCGAAGGTCGCAGACGATCCGCCGGGCGATGAGCCCGGAAATCTGGCGAACGATCATCCGCCGGTGCGGCTGCTGCTCTTGTTCGAAGCCGATCCACGTGTTTTCGTTGCGAATCGAACTCTCCGATTTCGTCGCGCTGAGAAACTGGCCAGGCGAATACCGCAGCTCAATCACCCGCGACGCGCACGGCGCCCGATTCAGGTGGACGTTGAAGATCGACAGAAAGATGCCAATCCGCACGGCCGGGCCGCCGATGAACTCGTCGTGATCGAGCCGGGTGATCTCGACGACCTTGCCGTCGGCCGGCGCAACCAGCAGCCCCGGCTCGCTCGGAGTCGTTCGCCGAGGGTCCCGGAAGAAGAAGACGACAAGGAACAACGCGGCCGCCGGCAGCGGGGCCACATAAGGGAACAACCAGATCGCCAGGACTGTCAGCGCCAGCAGCGGCCAGCCCATCAGTTGCATCTCGGCCAGCCCCCACCGGGCGAAGCCCAACCGCCCACGCCAACGGAACGGATCATCGGCCTCGTCCCAATCGCACTCGCACCGATTGCGGCAAAACTTTAAGTCGCGAGGATCGAGAATCTCGTGTGGCGCCCCGGTCGCGTCGCCATGTCGCAAAGCCGCCATGCGGCGGACGTAGCCAGGGCGGAAATGCTTCAGCCACCACCGGCGGCAGCAACCCCAAGCAAGCTCCGTCCGATAGCAAACGCCCCCGCCCGGCTGCACTGAGACAAAGTTCTCCGGCAACGGCTGGGGTTTCATGCGGGCGGCGGCAGTTTCGATCGTCGGCATCGGCGGCGGAAGTCGTATCGGTTGGAATCTCAGGGTCAGCAACGCCGTGCGACCGCGGTCGCACGGCGAAGTCCAGCGCGTAACCGCTCTATGCTACCACCTTTGCGGCGGGCTGGAAAGGTAAGCCGCCGGCCTCTCCTCCAAGGCGTGGCCTTCTCCAAAAGCCAACGCCGCCAGGCATCCGTTGTGTCGCCCCCCAGGGCGGCGTATCATAGGCTCGCCGTAACAAAACAAGGTGACCAAAAAAGAACCGTAGGACGGATTTCCCAATCCGTCCTGAACTGGACGGACTAGGAAGTCCGTCCTACGGCGCAATTGCGCAACCCTCATAAGCTCGCCATGTTCAGCCCAATGGAGTTTCGCGATCTGGTGAGCGGACAGCGGCGTGGCTTGGGCGCCAGCGTGTCGCGCTGCGCGCTCCGCGTCGCCGAGTGCGGCTACACGGCGGCCGTTCGGTGGCGGAACCGACGCTACGATCGCGGCCAGACGGCCATCCATCGCCTCGACGTCCCGGTCATCAGCGTCGGCAACCTGACGCTTGGCGGGACCGGCAAGACGCCGATGGTCCAATGGATCGCCCGATGGTTCCGCCAGCGGGGTGTGCGCGTGGCCATCGTCAGCCGCGGCTACGGCGCCGATCCTGACGCGGCTGCCGGCCGAGCGAACGACGAGGCCCTCGAAATGCAGCAACTGCTGCCCGACGTGCCGCACCTGCAAAACCCCGACCGGCTGGCCGCCGCGCGCGAGGCCATCGCTCGTCACGGCGCCCAATTGATCGTGCTCGACGACGGCTTCCAGCATCGCCGCGTCGCGAGGGACCTGAACATCGTGCTGCTGGACGCCCTAGAGCCGTTCGGCTTCGGCCACGTCTTTCCTCGCGGCATGTTGCGTGAGCCAATCGAAGGGCTGCGGCGAGCGGACGTCGTCGTCCTCTCGCGGGCCGACCAACTCGTGGGGCAGGTTAAACGTAGCCGCGACGAGATCTGGGCGATTGTCCGCGCTCACGCGCCCGCAGCGGTCCGCGTCGAGGCCGCCCATGCCCCGCGGACGTTGGTTTCGTCCAGTGGGCAGGAAACACCGCTCGCGACGATCCAGGGCCAGCCGGTCGCAGGATTCTGCGGCATCGGCAATCCGGCCGGGTTCCGCCGAACGCTCGAAGCCTGCGGCTGCCGCCTCGTCGGCTTCCGGGAGTATCCCGACCACCACCGTTACACGCCGCAAGACCTCGACCAACTGAGCGAGTGGAGCCGCGGTCTCGGCGTCGCCGCCCTCGTCTGCACCGGCAAGGACCTCGTCAAAGTCCCCCGCGACCGGCTCGGCAACGTCCCACTTTGGGCCCTCCGGATCGAAATGGAGTTGCTCGCGGGAGCAGACGCTCTCGAATCACGGCTGGGACAAATATGTCCAAAAGAAATAGCCGGCGGCTAACAGCCGCCGGAACTCGGCCGGATGGCCGCTTGCGCACCGCTCTTGGTCGAACGTCGCGGGCCGGGTATCCTGTCGTCCATGAAGATCGCGGTGTTCCTGCCCAACTGGCTCGGCGACTTGGCGATGGCCACGCCGACGCTCCGCGCCCTGCGGCGGCACTTTGGCCCCGAGGCGCGGTTGGTCGGCATCCTCCGGCCCTATCTGGCCGACGTCCTGGCCGGCGCCGGCTGGCTCGACGAGCAATGGTTCTTCGATCCGCGGGCGGAAGACCCCAGCCTCCACTCCGCGGCCGTCGCCCGACGGATGCGAGCCGAACGATTCGATCTGGCCGTGCTGATGACGAACTCCCTCCGCACGGCATGGCTGGCCTGGCGTGGGCAGGCCCGCGAGCGAGTCGGCTATGTCCGCTACGGCCGGGGACCGCTTTTGACCAAGAAGCTCTATCCGCCTCGCGGCCGGAAAAGTAGCCGGAAAAGGGGACAGGCACCATTTGTGCGAAGCACCCAAAGGGCCGTTCCGGCAAATGGTGCCTGTCCCCTTTTCCGGCCGTTGACGCCCGTGCCGATGGTCGAAACGTACCTCGAGCTCGCTCGGGCGGTTGGCTGCGGCGACGAATCGCCACGGCTTGAACTAACCACCACGCCAGCCGACGAGCGGTCGGCCGACCAGGTCTTCGAGCGGCTCGGGCTGCGAAGCGACGGACGCGTGGCGGCGATCAATTCGAGCGGGGCCTACGGCGGCTCGAAACTCTGGCCGGTCGAATACTTCGCCAAGCTGGCCCGGCGAATCATCGACGAGTTGGATCACGACGTATTGGTCCTGTGCGGGCCGAAGGAGCGGGAGATCGCCCGCGAAATCGTTCGACAAGCTGGCGGCGCGAAGGGGACAGTCCCATTTTCGCTGATACGAAAATCGGGACAGTCCCCCGGCCGCGTCGTCTCGATGGCCGATCAGCCGATGGACCTCGGCACGGCCAAGGCGTGCATCCGCCGTTGCCGTTGGATGGTCTCGACCGACAGCGGCCCACGACACGTCGCCGCGGCGTTGGGCCTGCCCGTCGTCACGCTCTTCGGCCCGATGTTGCCCGTCTGGAGCGAAAACCCGACGCAGCGGGCCATCAATCTGGTGCTCGACCTCGACTGCATTGGCTGCCACAAGCGGGTCTGTCCGCTCAAGCATCACCGCTGCATGCGCGAGTTGACGGTCGATCGCGTCTTTGCCGCCGTAACGGAACTCGAGAAAGAGCCATGCGGATCGGCCTCGTAATTGAACACTTCGACCCACGTCGCGGCGGGGCCGAACAATGGACCGGCCGACTGGCCCGTTGGCTGCTCGACCAAGGGCACGAGGTTCACATCGTGTGTTGCGATAAAGCCGCGACCGTTGGTCGCGCCTCGGAAGTCGTCGCGGAGACCGCCATCTCGGGCGCGACCCACGGTCGCGGCTTTGTGGACGGCGTTGCCGCGGATGATTTGCCCTCCCAAACGGCGACGCCCCCATCGCCGATCCTTCACCGGCTTGGCCCCGCCCGCTCCCGGCTGGCGTTCGCCGCGGCAGCGGAAACAAAGCTTCGCGGTCTCTCCCTCGACGTGGTCCATGACATGGGCGTAGGTTGGTTCGGCGATGTCCTTCAATCGCACGACGGCTCGCGGCTGGCCCAATGGGACCGGAAGCTCTTGATGCTGCCGCCGTGGCTCCGGCCACTTAAGCGGCGATTGATCGGCGTTCTGCCGCGCTACCGGGAGTTCCGCAAGTTGGCGGCCCGACAGTATGGCGATCCCCGGCGGTTGGTCATCGCGATGTCTCGCCGCGCTGCGGACGATTACGAGCGTTATCACGGCGTCCGGCCGTCGCAAATACGCGTGATCTATCATGGCGTGGACGCCCAACGGCTTTCGCCTGCGCGCAGCGAAGAGCATCGGGCGTCGATGCGCAGCCGGCTCGGATTTTCCAACAATGACATCGTGCTGCTGTTGATGGCTCACAATTTCGCGTTGAAAGGGCTCGCCACGTTGATCCGCGCCCTCGGCCGGCTGCGACGCACAGGCGGCGCGTTCCAAGTGGCAGTCGTCGGCCATGGGCGGCCGGCCCGCTTCGTTCGCCTCGCACGGACGTGCGGCGTCGGCTCGGCGGTCCGGTTCCTCGGGCCAGCGGACGATCCCCTGCCCTACTACTCGATGGCCGACGTCTACGTGCAGCCAACCTTCTACGACTCGTTCGGGCTGACGGTGCTGGAAGCCGCGGCCTGCGGACGGCCCATCGTCACAACGCAAGCCGCCGGCGTCAGCGAACTGCTCACTGACGGCCAGGACGGCTACGTGCTCGACGATCCGGGCGATGATGCCGGCCTGGCCGCGCAGCTCCAGACGCTTGCCGATCCGACGGTCCGCACCTCGATGGGCCGCGCCGCGCGACGGCTGGCTGAGCGGCATACGTTCGATGACAATTGCCGGCAAATCGCCGCCGTCTACGACGAGATCCTGGAGCGACGCCCGCCGCTCAGGGCCGATCAGTTTTCGACGTAGGAGGGGTCGAGCGAAGCAAGCTCCACCCAAAAACCTCGGAAAACGGCGGGGCTCGCTTCCGATCAGCCTCACCCCCCTGCTGGCCGTTGTTGACGCCCGCAAAATTTCGTGGGACAATGTCCCCGCCGCACCGCGCGGACCTCATCTTCACTCAGAGGCCAGCGATGACAAGAAAAGCTAGCCGTGGCAAACCGGCAAGGCCGTCCATCGTACCAGCGGCTTCTGGGGAAACCCAAGGCCCGGGCGCGATCGCCGGCAAGAGCGATTCGCGCATTTTCCGCCAGCCGGATGAGAGCTCCGCAGACTCGGCCGGCGGCCCTTCGGGCATTCCGGTTGTCGGTCTGGGTGGCTCGGCCGGTTCCCTGCGGGTCTTCGAGGCTTTCTTTGGCGCCATGCCCGCCGACAGTGGAGCGGCGTTTGTCATCATCCAACACTTGGCGCCCGACCACGCGAGTCTGCTGCCGGAACTCGTGGCCCAACACACGAGCATGACGGTCGTCCAGGCGCAAGACGCGGTCCCCGTAGAACGAAACTGCGTCTACGTCATCCCTCCCAATCAATACCTGGGCATCCGCGACGGAATCCTTTTCCTCTCCGAGCCGGTCAAGCAGGACGGTATTCGGATGCCGATCGACTTCTTCTTCCGGTCTCTGGCCGAGGATCGGCAGCAGCAGGCCATCGGCATCCTCTTTTCCGGCGCTGGCTCCGACGGAACCTTGGGCGTGCGGGCGATCCGCGGCGGCGGCGGACTGACCATCGCACAAGAGCCAATCACGGCGCAGTTCGACACGATGCCTCGCAGTGCGATCGCCACGGGACTGGTCGATTTCGTCCTCCCGCCCGATCGCATACCGGGCGCTCTGCTGGAATACCTCCGGCATCCCTATGTTCGCGGTGGAGAGCCGGCGAGCGTGCTCGAGGGCGAGGCGAAGCCGGAAGGCGTTCAAAGCATCCTGTCGCTGGTGCTCGCGCAAACCGGCTGCGACTTTCGCTGCTATAAGAAGAGCACCATCCTGCGGCGCATCGAACGCCGGATGGGGTTGCATCGCATCTCGGATCTGGCCCAATACGGCACCCTGCTTTCTCGAGACGCGCATGAGGTCGGTGAGCTCCAGAAGGATCTGCTGATTAACGTCACCTCGTTCTTCCGCGACCCCGAGGCGTTCGTGGAGCTGCGCGACAAGGCCGTTCGGCCGCTCCTCGAAGCAAGGCAGTCGGACGAACCACTGCGCATCTGGGTTCCCGGCTGCGCGTCGGGCGAGGAGGCGTACTCCCTGGCAATGCTGCTGACTGAAGAGGTCGTTGCGGCGAGCAAGAACCGCCCCATCCAGGTGTTCGCCACGGACATCGACGAGGACGCGCTGAGAGCGGCCCGGCTGGGCATCTATCCCGAGAGCATCGCCGCAGATGTCGAGCCCGACCGCCTAACGAAGTTCTTTATCCGCAGGGATGCGGGGTGTCAAATCAGTGAGTCGCTGCGCAAATCAATCGTCTTCGCCGCACAGAACCTGATGACCGATCCACCTTTTTCGAGGATGGACCTCATCAGTTGCCGCAATCTGCTGATCTACCTGGACGCCGAGGCGCAGACGAAGTTGATGCCGCTCTTCAATTTCGCGTTGAATCCCGGCGGATATCTGTTCCTCGGAAAGTCGGAGGGAATCGGCGGCCGCAGCGACCTGTTCGAACTGGTCTCGAAGAGAGCCCGGCTCTACCGCCGCCTTGCGCCGGCCCGCCCTCTCCCATTGGATTCGCCGATTTTGCCCGGTCGGAAACGAGCGATCGCGACCGCAGTGTTCAGACCGCCCGCGGCGTCTCTGACGGACGTGATCCGACAGGCCCTCTTGGGCCACTTTTCGGCCAGCATCGTGTTGGTTGACCGGAAAGGACAGATACTTCAGTTTCACGGCCAAACGGGCAAGTACCTCAACATGCCGACGGCCGAACCCAACCTGAACCTGCTGGAGGTGGCCAAGCCGGGGCTGTCCCTGCAACTGCGGTCGGCGATGCACAGGGCGATCGAGGAAGGCACAGCGGCCGTGTTGGAGAGCGTTTCCGTCACGCGGGAGGAAGGGGGCCCCTTCGTTCGCGTCACCGTGGCGCCCGCCCCGCAGCGTGGAGACGCGGAGCCGCTCCTGGCCGTGATTTTCGAGGATGTGCCCCGCCCGGCGATCGTTGCCGTCGCCCTTCCTCAGACCCGCGAGAGCGAAACCGTCGTGCGGCGGCTCGAAGATGAATTGAAGGCCGCGCAACAGGACCTCCAATCCACGATCGACGACCTGCAGTCGTCCAACGAGGAACTGCGGGTAGCCAACGAGGAAGTGATCTCCTCCAACGAAGAGCTCCAGTCCACCAACGAAGAACTGGAAACCTCCAAGGAGGAATTACAGTCGGTCAACGAAGAGTTGACGACCGTCAACAACCAACTCCAGGAAAAGGTCCTGCAACTCGACACCGCCAACAGCGACATGGCCAACCTCCTGAAATCCTCGGAGATCGCCACGCTCTTCCTGGACAACGAGTTGCGGATCAAGTTCTTCACGCCGGCCATGACGCGGGTCTTGAACCTGATCCCCGCGGACATGGGCCGGCCGATCACGCACCTGTCGATGGACCTCGTCGGTTGCGATCTGGCGGCCGACGCGCGTGCCTCCATTCAGGACGCGTCCATCATGGAGAGGGAAGTGCGCCATGCCAACGGCTCTTCTTACCTCGTGCGCATCGCTCCCTACCGCACGCAAATGGAACAGGTGGACGGCGTCGTCATCACGTTGATCGACTTAACGAACCTCCGCTGTGCGGAGAAACAACTGGCCGACGTCGTCGAATCGTCCAATGACGCAATCCTCGCGTTGACCCTGGACGGAGCCATCCTCACCTGGAACCGGGCAGCCGAGGCGATCTTCGGGTACTCGGCAGAGGAGGTGATCGGCTACAACACCTCGATGCTGGCCCCGCCCGATCAGATGACCGAAGCCGCCGAGCTTGTCGCAAGGATCAAACAGGGAGAAAGCATCACCGCCCTCGAGACGCAACGAGTCCGGAAGGATGGCCGAACAATCGACGTCGCGCTGAGTTTGTCGCCAATGCGGGACGCCGCGGGTCGGATCGGCGGCATCTCGACGGTCGCTCGCGACATCACCGACCGCAAACGGGCGGAAGCCGAACTTAGGACGCATCAGTTGCACCTCGAAGAACTCGTCCGGCAGCGGACTTCGGAGCTGGAGCAGGCCGCCGAAGAGTTGGCTCGCAGCAATAGGGACCTGGATCAGTTCGCCTCGGTGGCCTCGCACGACCTCCAGGAGCCGTTGCGGACGGTGAGCGGCTTTGTGCAACTGCTTCAAAACAAGTACGCGAATCGATTGGATGCGGAGGCCAACACGTTCATCAAACAAGCGGCCGTCGGCGCCAAGCGGATGGAGGCGTTGATCAAGGACCTGCTAGCTTTCGCACGGGTCGGCACACGTCGCCGGGAACCGGTCCCGATCGACGCGGGCACATCGCTCCGACAGGCCCTCGACAATCTCCACGAGAGCATCCGGGAGACAGGAACCGAAATCACCCATGGCGAACTGCCGACCGTCCGCGCCGACCCCTCGCAATTGGCTCAACTATTCCAGAACCTGCTTGGCAACGCGCTGAAATTCCGCAGCGATGCGCCGCCGAAGATTCACCTCGACGCCCGCCGGGAAGGAGACGCTTGGCAATTCTCGGTGCGCGACAATGGCATTGGCATCGACCCCAAGTTTCAGGCTCAAATCTTCGACGCATTCCGCCGCCTGCACGCCGGCGAGCGTTACGAAGGCACAGGCATTGGCCTGGCAATCTGTAAGAAGATCGTTGAGAACCACGGCGGGCGAATCTGGGTCGAATCGCAGTTCGGACAGGGAGCGACCTTCCATTTTACGCTCCCGGTCTGATCGAAAGCTCTGTCTTTGCCAGCCCGGCAGTCGTAGCGTGCCCGAGGCGTCGAGAACTGCGGCCTATCGCGCCCTCTGTCGGATGCGGGCCAAGACCACGATCTGATCGGGCTCGGTCGGCAGCCTGCGATCGTGGATGATCTCGTAGCCTAGGTCTCGCTCGGCCGCCACGCTCCGCGCGAAGCGCATCCAACGGTCGCGACTGTCCGGATCGGTCCAGACGAGGAGAATGTCGGGCCGCATCGCGCGAACGGACGGCGGCAGCCCGGTCCTCTCGCATGCCCGGGGCTCCAGATAGCCAACGATGCATCCGTGCGAATGATACTGCACGAGTCGCGTCTCGAGAATGTTCGCGACGATCGTGCGCTGCGGCCCATAGTGTTCTTCGATCCAGTCGCCCAGGGCAACGTGCTCGCGCATGAAATGCGTCGACGCCAGATTGGTGTCGCACATGCCGAAGATGATGACCGCACAAGCCAGAAGGCCGGCCATCACGGGCCGGAGCACGTTCATCGGGCCGCGCCCCAGCGAGACAAGCCACGCTGCCCAATCGGCCACGTCGAGGAACCCGAGGCCGATCCAGGGGAACGAAACCAGCACCATCGGGAAGTAGTAGCGGATGTCGCTGCGGACCTGGGTGTTCCGAACCCAGATCATCCCCAACAGGATCAACGACATCAGCAAAAGCGTCTGATGATCGCGCCGGAAGTAGACCCGCCACCAACGGCAAACGCCAATGAGGGCCAGCAGACCCAGCAGGTAAGTGTACGCTTTAACGAACGTCTCGCCGAATTTCCGGAGCGCGGCCGTCTTGGAGAGAGAGCCGGGCGAGTAGCCCATCGGATCCGTCTCGATCGCCATGGCCGCCAGATCGTCGTCGCCCGATTCGACCGCCTTTCGGCCGGCCGAGCCGCCGCCAGTCGGATCCGTCTTCGCCGCGTCGATGCCCAGCCAGCCACGCAGAATCTCGACGTGCGCGGGCCGGACCAGGCTCCATCGCTGCGCATGCGCCAGCCAGGTGCAATTCACCGCGGCCATGCACAGCGGGATCATCATCAGGCAGAGAGTCGCGCCGCCGGTCAGCTTCCATCGCCGCCCCCGAATGGCCGGCAGCCGGAACGCCGGCCAGAGCACCAGCGGAATCGCTAGCAGCCAGCCTTCGCTCCTGGTGTGAACGGCTATCGCAAGCGACAAGCCGGCGGCAAAGAACAGCCGCCAGCGGACCTCGGTGACCGCACGCCAAAGCAGGTAGAGCGTCAGGTTGAACAGGAGCCAAAACGTCGGGTCCCGAATCATCAACACCGAAACGGCCATCAGCTTGCCGTGAAAGGCGTAGGCCAGGCACGCTGCGACGGCAACCTGATCGTCGAACTGGCGACGGACCCAGCCGAACAGCGGCAGCACCGCCAACGTGGCCATCAGCACGCTCCACCAGGTGCCGGCGACCGTCCAATCGAGCCCCAGCCGCCGCAAGCCGTAGAGGATCACCGGGTAGACATTCAGTCCCGTCTCCTCGAACGCTGCACGCAGGTCGCCCCGCTCGATGGCCTCGGCCGCATGGAGGAAGGTGACGCTGTCGGTCCAAACCAGGTCCCAATGACAAGCGATCCACGCGCGGGGAATAAAGCAAACCAGCAGGAGAACCGCCACGAGCCCCCAGCGAGGCATCACCGCCTTGGCTTCGGTGTCACGCAAGCCATTCGGGAAGTCGCTGGCCGGCGCCTGCTGGAACAGAACGGGAAATGACATCGAGCAATGGCGCACGTGGCGGAAAGTGAGATGCAGCGAAACTGCCCTTCCCGTCAAACTACCCGACGGGGGGATGCAGTATACTGTTTCTCTCCAGCCCGAGCAAGGGCGATCGGATGCCCGGAAACCGCTGCCGTATTCTTCTCTCGGCGATAGCGTCGTTCGTAGTTCCGCCTTTAGGCGGCAGTCTCGCCACCAACACCGCTAAAGACAGAACTGCGAACGACTCTGCGACGCCCTACGATCGATCGACGCCCGGCCGCTTGTCGGGCCGCTGTGCCTTGTATAGACTGGCTATGTTCCTTTTTCTCTTTCGTCGGGGTACTGCTGCGATGGGCGTGATGCGATTTCGTGTCTACCCCCCGGAACGCATCACCGAGGAGGTCGTTCGCCAAGCCTACCTGACCGGCATCGAACGGATGTCTTGGCCCGTGCGAACCACCGCCGAGGGGGAAGAACTACGCCTCCAACGCTCGGTTTCCGATTCCGCCGCCATCCATCTCCCCTGGCCGGTCGAGGGGCACGGACAGCCCACCCTCAGCTCGGGCAGTCTCATCGAGCGGCAGGAACCCTATCTGCTTCCGCTGGAAATCGCCCGCGGCACGTTGGTCCAGGTTCGCAACCAACTCTCCGACTGGCAATTGATGGGCCTCTCGGTCCCCAAGGGCGCAGCCGCCCGATTGCAACACGCCGTCGAACGGTTCTCGTGGGCGGCCGTTAGTCAAGGAGACAACCCGGCGGAGTCCGCCCGCCACGCCGAAGAGTCGCTCCGCGCATCGCTCGACGCCGCAGGCCAGCTCAGCGCGGCCTTCGCCGATCAGTCGTTGACCGTCCGCCGCAACGCCGGCCGGCCGCTGGGGCTCTTGGGCGCCGACCTCGGCTCGACGCCGCTGGACAGCCCGACCGGCCGGTTCTTCCTGCAAGCTTTCAACACGGCCGAAGTCCCCATCGGCTGGCACAACACCGAGACGACCGAGGGACGCTATGCCTGGGCCGTCAATGACAGTCAGATCGAATGGTGCCAAAGGCATCATCTGAAGGTGCTCGGCGGCCCGCTGCTGATGCTCGACTCGGCCGGCTTGCCCGACTGGCTCTACCTCTACGAAGATGATTTCGAGAGCGTCTTGGACCTCGTTTCCGCCCTGGTTCGCGCTGCTGTCGAACGCTACCGGGGCCGCGTCGATGCCTGGGTCTGCGCCGCCAGGGTCAACACGGCCGAGGTCCTCTCGCTGACCGAACAGCAGCGTCTGCGGTTGGTCGCCCGATGCGTCGAGCTAACCCGCGCACTCGATCCCGACACGCCAGCGTTGGTCTCCTTCGACCAGCCCTGGGCCGAATACATGCGCGACCGCAACTGCGACTTCCCTCCCCTGCACTTCGCCGACACGCTGCTTCGGGCGGACCTCGATATCTCCGGCCTGATGTTGGAGATGAACATCGGCTATTATCCTGGCGGAACGCTCGCCCGGCATCCGATCGAGTTCAGCCGGCAGTTGGATACGTGGAGCCTCTTCGGCTTGCCGCTCTGGATTTCGCTCTGCGCCCCCAGCGCCGCGACCGCCGACAAGCTGGCGGCGAGAAAAGCGAGCCTGCCGGCGGGCGGCTGGACGCCGGCCTCTCAACAGGCTTTCGCTGCACGATTCGTCCCGCTGGCCTTGGCCAAGCCGGCCGTTCAAGGCGTGCTCTGGAACCAACTCCGGGACAACCAGCCGCACGACTTCCCGCACGGCGGCGTCCTCGACGCCCGCGGCAAGCCCAAGCCCGCCATGGGCACCCTGGCCGCGATCCGCAAGGCCTATCTCAAGTAGCCCCGCTCGACGCCGATGACGCCGAGACGTTTTTCAGGGCCAGTGCCAGCCAGTGTTGCCGACTAGCACCGGCAGGACGACAAAATGGTGAACCAGATCGCTGAAGATCAGCCCCAACGCGACGCCCAGGAGGGTCCCGCTCAGTTTCTGTCGCCGCCACACCAGCGGCAACGCCGCCAGCAGCGGCAGGCTCCAGAACATATGGTGAATCTGCAACAGCAGCGGCGCGGTCGCGTTGAACTCGGCCGCACTCACGCCCGAGCCAAAGCGCATCGCCACCGTAACGCCCTCGACCAGCGCGGTGATGGCCAGGGTCCAGTCGATGGCATGCTTCGCTCGCAAAGCTGGGTTCATGCAGATCGGTTCGCCGGTCTGGCTGCATGCCTCGTTGGCGACTAGAAGAGATGGTAATGCAACACGAACGTGGATCCAAAGATGAGGAACACCGCCAACGCCAGAACGGCCAAGCAACGCCTTGGTGAGCGGCTTTGTCTACGAAGAAGCAGGTCTCCGAGCCACCACGCCAGGCCCGCTTGAAACAGCCCCGCGAGCGGCGGGGCAAGCACACCAAGCGTGGGCATGCGCGTATCCAATCCCATGTTCGCAGCCAGCCACACCAAAGGCCCACATAGCGCAAGCGACAGCAGGTGGAGCGCCTCGCCAATCGTGTCGAGTCGTGGAAAGGTATTCGAGTCAGAAAGCACGAACGACCAGCCGGAATGCGAGACTGCCACCATGAGCGGCTGAGCGGCGCAGAAGACCATCCAGCAGAGCCAAGCTAGACGCACGTTCCATCGTCCCACGACGACCACGCCGAACCATAAGGCGGTCGCAAGAACAACGGCAATCCCCCTTGTTCCGAACGCGGTAAGGGCGACGACGAGCAGAAAGAACGCCCACACGAACACGAAGACGGTCCGCAAGCGCAACTGTGCCCCGGGCGGTTTGCCGGCTTGCCGTTCCGCGCCACTCGAGCACAGCCCCATGGTCAGCCGCCAGAGAAGACAGCCAACGGCCAAGAGGGCCGCTCCAGTGATCGCAGAACGAATGGGACCCGCGTTGCTCTGCTTGACATAATAGCCATCGAACCCGAGCCCGACGCCTGCAATCGCCCCGATCGCCGCGCCGATGGCAGCCCAGGCAATGGCACTCATCCTAACTTCGGACCATGTCCTTTTCGAGGCATCGCCGCGGGCGATCGCCAGTCTGGCCGCGATTGCCGCAGCAGATAACGTAACGAGCGAGAAGCCGGCGAACACAAGGAGCGCTACCCTGTCAGTGAGCGAGTACCCGCCTTTAGGCCCCGGCTCGCAATAGGTTGCCTGAATGAGCGCCGAGACGCAGGAGAACACAGCCGCCGAGATCGCACCCGCTATGGCTCCAGGCACGATCCCGTCAAGGAGCGCCGCAGGTGTTTTTCGGTCTTTGATCAGCATCGCCGCCGTAACAAGGAGTCCGCACACTGCTCCCAGCACAAGGCCACCGTGCGTTCCCGACGACACCTGGAAGATGAAATCTAACTGCTGCTCTGTCAACATGTGAGCGAAACGAGCAAGAATCTCTCTCAATAACGCAGAATAGTTGCCACGCGGCGCACGCCCGTCGAGGCCATGTCTCAATACGATGGCTGCCAAGAATTATCGTCGAATGCCGCCACCACGTAAAGTCCGGCACGGCGTTCGCAGTTCCGCCTTTAAGCGGCGATCGCACGACCAACACCGCCTAAAGGCGGAACTACGAACAACTCCGCATCGGATTGCTTTTTCCATCCTCTTGGAATCTAATGGGCTGCACCCACCGGTTCTCGCCCAGCTCACCCTCTTTCTGACGAGAGACTTCGATGACATTCCGCTGCCTTCTGCTGTCGTTCGCCCTGCTGCTGCCTTGCGGTATCGCACAATCTCAAACGCCGTCGGGCAACCCGCTCTCTGGCCTGGAACGCCTCAAGACATTCGAGACCATGCGGGCGTCGTCTTCCGATGCAAAGTGGCAAAACGGAAACGACGATTGGCAGCCGATCGCGGCGGGAAAGACGTTGACGCTCGCCGATCTGAAAGGCCCCGGCCTGATTACGCACCTCTGGCTGACGATTGACCACGAGGCGCCGTTCTACTCGCGACTGCTGACGTTGCGCATCTACTGGGACGGCGAGGAACACCCGAGCGTCGAATGCCCCATCGGCGATTTCTTCGGCATCGGGCACGGCGTCGACCAGTCGTTCACCTCGCTGCCGATCCGCGTCACCTCGAACGGAAGGGCCCGAAACTGCTACTGGCCGATGCCCTTCCGCCGCTCGGCCCGCATCACGGTGACCAACGACAGCGACAAGCGGTGCAAGTCGTTCTACTATTACGTCGACTGGCAGAAGCACGAGAAGATCGCCGACGACGCGGCCTACTTCCACGCCATGTATCGCCAGGAATATCCGTGCGTCATGGGCCGGGACTATCTGCTGGCCGACATCCAGGGCCGCGGCCATTACGTCGGCACAATCCAGAGCGTCTACCACTCCTCGCCCGGCTGGTACGGCGAAGGCGACGACTTCTTCTTCATCGACGGCGAGAAAGAGCCGAGCCTTCGCGGCACCGGCACCGAGGACTACTTCTGCAACGCCTGGGGATTCGAGCAGCAGGCCGGCCCCTACTACGGAACGCCGCTCTGGGAAGGTTTCGAGACGGGCGACCGCGGCACCGCCTATCGCTTCCATGTCGCCGATCCGGTCACGTTCAAGAAGTCGCTCCGCGTCGAGATCGAGCACAAAGGCTCGCAGGTCTTCCCTGACGGCAAGGTCGACGGCTTCATCGAGCGCGACGATCTGATGTCGAGCGTCGCCCTCTGGTATCAAACCGAGCCGCACAAGCCCTGGCCGGCTCTGCCCGCCGGCAAGCACCGCCTGCCGTTCTACGACACCGTGCTCGTCAAGGGCTGGGAAGTCGAGAAGACGGCCAGACACTCCACCGCCCCGTTCGCCATCCAGCCGCTCGGCGGCACGACCGACGGGAAGCAGGTGTTGATGCAATCGAGCGACCCGAAGGGCTGGATCGAGACGACCTTCAAGCTCGACAAGACGCAAACGCTCGATCTGTCCTGCCGGCTGACGCACTCGTGGGATTACGGCGTCTATTCCGTCCTGCTCGATGGCAAGCGACTCGGCCAGTTCGACCTCTACAGCCCGAGCGTAACGCCTGCAACGCATCATCTTGGCGTCCGCAAACTGGCGTCCGGCACGCACACGCTCCGTCTCGAGTGCATCGGCAAATCTCCCGCGTCGAAGAGCTACTTCCTCGGCTTCGACGCCCTGACCGCCCGCGTCCCGGTCTACGCCCGCGATCCGAGCATCGATCTGCGGACGCTGCAAAAGAAGAAATAGCGGCGGGAACGGTCGCCGCACGAAAGCAATAAAGAACGCCAATCTTCGCTAATCGACGCTAATAACTTTCGTGCGGACGAGTAAGCGGCAGTCCCGGCTGACGAATCACGCAACGCCGAGCTTCCTCGCTACTTCCGAATGACCTGGGATTTCCGACACTTCCCGCGAAAAACAGTGACACTCATTAGCTAAGATTAGCGTCGATTAGTGTTCCTTTATCGGGAGACCGCCATGTTCAAAGACGAAGGCTACCGGTTGATGGGCGCGGCATTCGAGGTGTTCAACCAACTCGGCTATGGCATGGCCGAGGAAATCTATCAGCAGAGCCTCGAAATCGAGCTGTCTCTGCGCGGCATTCCGTTCCGGTCGAAACACGCGTTGACGCCATTCTACAAAGAACGTCCCCTCGATGCGCGGTACATACCGGACCTCTTCGTGTTCGATGCCATCGTCGCCGAGTTGAAGGCCGTCACCGATCTAACCTCAGACCACGAAGCCCAACTGTTCAACTACATGCGGATCGCCAGACAGCCCGTCGGCTACCTGATCAACTTCGGACACAAGGATGAACTGCAATGGAAGAGATCCATTCTTTCTGACCTGCATCGACGACAAAAAATCGAAAAGGAACGCCAATCTTCGCTAATCGACGCTAATAACAGCCTTTTCGCGCAGATTATCGCCGAGTAGCGTTCCTTCGTTCTGCATCGACAAGAAGAAGTCCAGACGGAACGCTAGTCTTGCTGATCGACACTAATAACGATCATTAGCGCAGATTAGTGTCGATTAGCGTTCCTTCAACTTCTTCCTTCACTTCTTGCGATTACTTCCAGTGCTTCTGCACGAAGGCGTCGACCTCGGGCAAACCGCCTTGCAGGATCAAGTAGCCGTTGTGGGGCTCGCGGGGCGTGATCTCGTGGCTGATCGACGTGGTCATCATCTGCCGGATCTGCTGCGGGTCGTCGGTCTGGCCGAGCACCCAGCCCAACTTCATGTAGGCCGTCTCCGGCAGCATGTTGTCCATCGGAATGATGCCGAGGTCCAACAGGTCGCGGCCCGTGTCATAAACGTACATTTGGGCGAAGCCCCAGAGCGTCTGCACGGTCATGACGACGGTGACGCCCTTCTGCACCGCCCGCCGAATCGCCGGATAAAGCGGCTTGTTGACGTGCCCCAGCCCCGTGCCCGCGATCACGATCCCGCGATAGCCCATCGACGTCAGAGAGTCGATAATGTCCGGATTGAAGTTCGGATAGTAATACTGGATCGTGACCTTTTCCTCGAACACGGGCGTGATCTTCGGCACGCGAGTCTTGTCCCGCGGCAGGTAGTCGTCGGTCAGGTAGCTGAAATAGCTCCCCTTCTGGTTCGGGTAGCGGCTCACCGTGGCCAGCGGCGTAGCGCCGATCGTGCGGAACGTGCTCCGGTAGCTCGAATGCATCTTGCGGCATCGCGTGCCGCGGTGCAGCAGGTCGTAGTTGTCGGAGGTCGGCCCGAACATGCAGAGCATCACCTCGGCAATGTCGCACTCGGCCGCGCTGCGGACGGAGTTCATCAGGTTCAACGCCGCGTCGGACGACGGCCGGTCCGAACTCCGCTGGCTGCCGACCACGACGATCGGCACCGGGCTGTTCTGCACCATGAAGCTCAAGATCGCCCCGGTGTGGGCCATCGTGTCCGTGCCGTGGCCGATCACAATACCGTCCGCCCCGGCGGCAATCTCCTCGCCAATGGCGATGGCCAAGGTCTTGTACTGCTCGGGGCCCATGTTCTCGCTGAAGACGCCGAAGAGCTTCTTGGTGTTCAGGTTGGCGATGTCGGCCAACTCAGGCACGGCGCCGTAAAGCTCGCCCGGCGTGAAGGCCGGAATCACCGCGCCGGTGCGATAGTCCAACCGCGAGGCGATCGTGCCGCCGGTGCCCAAGAGCGTGACTTTCTTCTTCGCAGGGTCGAAGGGGAAATCCTTCTCGGGAATCTTGTAGACGGCCTTCTTGTAGCCGACTTCCTTGATCGACGTGATCCGGTCCGCGGCCACGCCGACGTTGTAGCCGTTGAAAAGCTTCACGACGAGGTGAAGATCGTCGAACGTCTCGCTCCGCGGCAGAATGACGCCGACGAACTTCGAGCCGCGGTCGTTGGTCACTTCGACCTCGCTCCAGACGCCGACCTGTTTCTGTTCGAGAATCGCCTTGACCGGCCCGCGATAGCCTTGGAAACGGTCGGTTCGTTCGTTAAATGGGATGGTGGCGGTGGTGCTCATCGTCAAATCAGGCCTTAGGTCTTGGTCCTTGGAGTTCCGATCTGGGCGCGGCCAGAGCGCAAAATCATGTTCCAGACTCGCTATTTTATCCGCAATCGTCACCGCTGAACATGCCCGCAGGGGGCGGCCATCGCTAGACGCGAAAGGCACCCACGGGTAGCATGGGCGACGAACCGGCCCCAAAACGACCGGCTCGCGGCAACTCATCCGCAAACAAAAGGCGTCCCAATGACAACTCGCCTCTTTCGCAATTCGTTGGGAAACAGGTGCTTGATCGGTTTCGCCGTGGTGTCGGCATTGATGGCTGCCGGACGGCCGGTCGGGAGTGCGGAGACGGTCGGAGACGTGCCGACGCGGTACATCGTCACGCCTCAACAGTTCGGGGCCAAGGCCGATGGCGTGACGGATGATACGGCGGCGATTCAGAAGGCGATCAATACGGTTTTCGAGCGGGGTGGGGGAACGGTGTTCTTCCCGCGGGGCGTCTATGTCTTGAGCAAGCCGCCGGTGACGCGCGACCTTCGCGGCAACAACCCCAACAGTCAGATCGATATTCCCTCGCGCGACGCCGCCCGACTGAGCGAAGACGGCACGAAGATCGCCAACCTGGACGAGCACAACGCGCAGGGCGGCATCTCGCTGGTCGGCGAGTGTGTGCCGCTGAGCACCGTCGGGCAATATGCAATTCACCAAACGGACCCCAAACAGGTCCAGTTGGCCAAGCTCGCGGTTGCTCCGTTTGCGGGCGCCGTGCTCTACAGCACGTACACCCATCCGCACCCGGACGGCACGCCCGCGGCGATCCTTGGGTTTAGCGTCCCTCAAGGATCGACGTTCGGATTTGCCTCGGGCCAAACCGAACTGAAGAACCTCACGTTCCGCGCCCATGCATCGAAAGAGCAGGGATATCCCACGCTGTCGGGAGTGAACGTCCAGTGTGCCCGGTCCATTGTCATGACCAACGTAAATGTCGACGTGGATTTGCCCCTGCCGATGCTGAAGGCCCCGCGCTGCGATACGGCCGGCATCCTCTTCCCGAAGGTCAACTGCGAGTTGAGCTATTTCACGAACCTCGGCGTGTACGGCTTCAAGTATGGCTATATCTTCGGCGAGCACGGCAACGGCGACGCCATCTGTGCCGCCACCTGCACCCATGCGTTCGCTTTTTCCGGCGGCCATCATCTGATTTGCCTCGGGCTGCTCAGCGCCCAGAACTGCCGGCATCAACTGAGTTCGCTGCCCAAAGCCGTGCTGGGCCATCCGCCGGGCAGGGCGTTTCTCAAGATCGCCGCCATGGACATCGAGCGAAATCCCGGACAGCAGCCCTACGATTTCAACTACGCCAACTTCGTCAACGACCCCGACAACTACCTTTGCGGCTCGATGACGTATCACATCGTCACCAGCCGCGTCGGAGCCGACAACGGGAGTTTCGTCCAGAAGGGCGGAGCACACCTCACGTGTACACCGTCGTACCGTGAAGGAAAACGGTAACCAGCCGGCAGGGCGAGCGCCTCACTGCCGGCGGCTCGTCATCAAATGGCCTCTCAAGCCGCGAAGCGGCGATCGTCAATGGCCGGTTGTCCAATGGCGTAGCTCGTGCCGTCGAGGCCGCTCTCAAGCCGCGAAGCGACGACCGTCAATCGCCGGTTGTCCAATGGCGTAGCTCGTGCCGTCGAGGGTGTCTCAAGCCGCGAAGCGGCGATCGTCCATAGCCAGGGGCGTCAGCCCCTGGGAGAAAACGCGCTTTTCATCGGCAAGCCCCGAAGGGGCGGCAGAGACCGTCGACATCACGGTCGCCGCTTCGCGGCTTCCCGGGCGTTCTCCTCTTCTTCCAGGGGCGAACGCCCCTGGCTAGTGACTATCGTTCCTTCGGAACTGTCTCCCACGGGGAGAAGGGAGCTACTTACCGAGTTTCGCTTTCACAAACTCCGCCACTTCTGCGGCCGGGGCCTTGCCTTTGAGCATGTGGACGGCTTGGCCGACGAGGAAGCGAGCTTGCCGCTCGGGCGAATCGTCCTTGGTGCGGCGGTAGCCGTCGAGGGCGACACGCTGGGCCTCCTTCGACCAGAGGTCCGGCTGCTGGAGGTCGATCTCGAGCGCCTTGCACGCCCCCTCCGCGTCCAGCGTGTCTTCGGCCATCCGGGCGGCGACGGCCGAAATCGCTTCTCGCGGAATCCGCCCGCCGGTGTAGAGGTCGAAGACCTGAATCCATTCCGCGGCGCCCAACCGGCTGACCGGAATGCCGCGACGCTGGAGCGCCTTCGCGTGCTGCCCGATCGTCACGCCGGCCAGCAGCCCGTCGACGCCCGTCTTTTCGACCACGGCGTGGATGTTGCTCATGGCAATGCCCTCCCAGAAGAGGCGCAAAACCACTTCTACTTCAGGTCCGCCAGCATCCAAATCCCACCGCCAAGTGCCACCCGCCACCCGCCATCGCTGGTGCCCGGCGTGGCCGAGACGTGACAGAACTGCCGTTCATCGCTGTTTCGACGCTCCCGCGGTTTCCCCCCGGTGCTCCCTTGGATCGGAGGATGATTCCGCTCCGCCGCTATTCTTGTTCTCCCCGCGTTGCTTTGCTTGATTGGTTTCCCGCTCAAGGCTGAGGCTGTATTTACCGCCCCCTCCCTGCAATCCCCCAGTTTCGGTCACTTCGAGCACGATCTGGATTTCGCCGCCATGGTTCGAATAGAAGTGGTGGAAATAGAAGTAGTCCGAAGCCCCTGCTTCATCTTTCCTCGGAGCATTTGGGTTAGGGTACACGTCAGCAGTCGATTCTAGTCTAATTTCAGGCTTCGGATTGAAGACGATTTGCCCCTTGAAGATTCGTTTCTTGCGTCTGTCGGCGGGGCTGAAAAAAAGCACCTCGACATCGGAACTGTCACGATCCTTGAATTGCATCGATATCTTTTCTCGCTGGTCAAACTGGTTGGAGATCGTGCCGGAGTATTTGACGCCCGGAGCGGTCGCCAGGAGAACCTTTTGACGCTTCTCTTCACGTGCGGCCTCTCGTTTCTTCGCCTCCTCGATTTGTCTTCGTTCCTCGCGGAGCTCCGATTCTCGTTGACGTGCCTTTTCCTCTTCCCTGAGCTTAGCGATCTTTTCGCGGGCTTCTCGCTCTTGCCGTTCTCGTTCCTCGCGAAGCTCCGCGTCACGCCTCGCTTGCTCGGCCAACTCCTGCTTCCGTTTTCGCTCCTCCGCCTTTGCATTGTCGGCTTGGAGTTTGAGCGCGCGGTCTGCCTCTTGACTTCCCGCTACGTAATGCTCGGCGCCGAATGATCCGATGGGGTCTCCGAACCGTTGCATCCCGCTTTGAACACGAACGTTGTCGACGATCCAATGGTCGACGATCTTGGAGACCTCCGCCACGCCGTACACGCAACTCTTCTCTCCGGCGCGCTGGCTTAATCTGAGCAGCGTTACAACAGGTGTGCCGTCGACCTTACGATCAATTACGTAGAGGTCCTCTTTAGGTGCGAGAGCTACTTTGAAGTTCGCTTGCCCCCTACCGTTGGCATCCACGGTTGCCTCCACTTCCATTTCGCCAATGGAGACGTAGGCCGGAATCTTGCCCCGTAGAGCGGTCTCCAGCGCTTCTCTTGGGAACACACTCGCCCTGTTACACCCGAAACTGGCGGATATAACAATCAGATACGCGACAGCGAGGCAGCGCAGCGGTTGCATCTTACTACCTCCTTGAATTGATAGAACGAAAAGTGCGCCCGTGGTCGCATCCTGGGCCATTCAGAGCGGCCCGGGCAGTCTGCGAGCCTATCCTACCGTCCTCTCCGCGGGACGGCAAGCCCCCTGTCGGCGGCCCCTCGGGCGCTATTCCGGCCCCGTATGCCCTAAGCCCGCAACTTCGCTTTCACAAACTCCGCCACTTCTGCGGCCGGGGCCTTGCCCTTGAGCATCCGCACGGCTTGGCCGACGAGGAAGCGAGCTTGCCGATCCGGCGAATCGTCCTTAGTGCGGCGGTAGCCGTCGAGGGCGACGCGCTGGGCCTCCTTCGACCAGAGGTCCGGCTGCTGCAGGTCGATCTCGAGCGCCTTGCACGCCCCGTCCGCGTCCAGCGTGTCTTCGGCCATCCGGGCGGCGACGGCCGGGATCGCCTCTCGCGGAATCCGCCCACTGGTGTAGAGGTCGAAGACCTGAATCCATTCCGCGGCGCCCAACCGGCTGACCGGAATGCCGCGACGCTGGAGCGCCTTCGTGTGCTGCCCAATCGTCACGCCGGCCAGCAGCCCGTCGACGCCCGTCTTTTCGACCACGGCGTCGACGATCTCGGCCCCGCCGCGACGGATTAGATAGTGGGCCGTCTCTTCCGGCACGCGCCACGACGTGTATTTCGCAATCCGGTCCCACGGCGCCGGCCGCAGCCTCGCTCGGGCCGCCTCCATCCGCTCCTTGGTGATGCGGGATGGCGGGGAATCCGTGTCGGGGTACATCCGATCCGGTCCCGGCAGGATGCGCTCGAACGTCGTGAAGCCGCCCACCAGGGCCTGCCGCGTTTCCTTCGGCACGCCCTGCGTCGCGTCGGCAAACCGAATGCGAATCTCGTCGGCGGCCGTGCGGCAGTCCTCCTCGGGCCCGAACACAATGAAGTAATCGTCCCCCTCGCCCAACCGCACCCGCTTGCGAATCCGCTCCATGACGCCATGCTTCTCGGGGAACTCGGGCATCGCGCCGCTGCTCAAGACGATCGGCGCCTCGTCCAGACAGGCGATGACTCGAACCCGTCCGCGCAACTCGTCGAGGAAGGTCGTGTCGGGCTGGGTCGGATGTTGCGCGATCCCCTCGACGCCGTCGATCTTCACGGCAAAGACCTTGCCGCCCGTCTGAAGCGCCCGCTGAACGAAGCCCAAATCGGCCGAGGCGAAGATGTCGCTCACGTTGTACGGCGTCATCCGGATCGCGTCCGGCGTGCGAAGCCCGCGACGATGCAGTTCGTCGCGAATCTTCAGCAGATTGACTTGCCGCCAGCCCTCGTTGTGAACGAGCTTCACGGCCAGCCCGGCCCGCGGCACGCCCTTGATCTCGCAACGATCGCCGCCGCGAACGCTGACGTTCACGTCCTGGCGGCTCGCGCCGATGCCGGTCCGCACCCGGCCGGTGCTTCGCGCCACCAGCCCGCAGAGCAGAATTGCGTCGCGGACGTCCTCCGGCGTGTACAGTTCAGGGCCGGTCACCGTTTCGGTCAGCGGCATCCCGAGCCGATCGGTCCGCCAGATGATCTGATGTCCCTTGTCCTTCACCTCGCGGCAAGAATCCTCCTCGACGCTGACGTGCGTGATCGTCAGCCGCCGCCCCTTGAACGGCAGCCAGCCGTTGACGCCGACGATGGCCGTCCGCTGGAAGCCGGTCGGAATGGAGCCGTCGAGATACTGCTTCCGCGCGATGTGGACCTCGTCGATGATGTCCAGGTTCATCGTCAGGCACAGTTCGATGGCCACGTCGATCGCCTCCTGGTTCACCAGGAACGGCGGCGTGTCGTCCATCTCATAGGTGCAGACGTTCTGCTGGTTGAGCAGATAGACGATTTCCTTCTTCGTCTTGAACTCCATCAGCGCCGTGCCATCGTACTCGCCCAGCTCCGAGAGCGTCGGGCGCATGTGGCGCAGCACTTCGCCGTCGTGGGTGTGGGTGTACAGACCCGCCGGACAGCGGCAGAACAGCTTCTCGTTGGTGAGAAGTTGTTGATGGACTTCGAGACCCGAAATGAGGCCGACAGCTTGATAATCGAGGCGATCGAGCATCCTGCCCTTTCATGGTACGACCCAGCAGACGGCCGGGCTGGATCCGCAGCAGGCGGACCGCGCGAGCGTCCGTCGCTGCGAGGCTCTTCGCCGTCTGGGGACTTCGCCGAAAGCGCTAAGTCCTACTGGGGCAGTGCCGCAGACAGCAATGGACGGCCGCCTGCGACGCGAGAGGTTGGACATACGGCACGCAAACAACCCTTGAGGTTAGGGGTTCCAGGGCGGATTGTCAAGAATCCTCGAACGGCAAACCCCCATCGTACTCTTCACGCTCCGCGTGAAGCCAGATCACGCCCGTAGGGTGGTTGCTTGCAACCACGCGGCTTTTCGGCCGACCACGCGGCTTTTCCCGCGTCGGCCGACCACGCGTGCGTGCAAGCACCACTGCTGTAAACATCTCATCTAGACACAACCTCCGTATTACGGCAGACTTGCGCGGGTAGGGCTGGTCTTGCCATCAGGAGGTGACGCATGGACGCGATTGCTTCGGC
>JBDKUC010000022.1:0-12340 GCA_039679885.1 Thermoguttaceae bacterium
GGAACTGTATCCGCGATTCGCGGAAATCTATTACAATCGCGGCCTGGCCTGCCGGCAGAAGGACGACATCCCCAATGCCGTGGCCAATTACAGTCAGGCCATCCGCCTCGATCCGAAGTATCTCGGCGCGTACGCCAATCGTGGTTTCGCCAACTACAAGCAGCATCAACTCGATCGGGCGTTGGCCGACTTCGACGCCATTCTGCAAATCGATCCGAACAACGCCGACGCTCGGAAGAGCAAAGACGTGATCGAGCGGACGCTGAGCGACGGAAAGTAGGGCTTCAAGCGATCTAGATCGAACCGCCGACCTTCGCGGTCCCGGTTGCGTCAACCAGTCCGGCTTGGTCTACTAAAGGTTTACGCTGATAATCCGGTGGGCGCGCAAGGCGCGCCCATGCGAGCAACGTGTTTGATGCCGGTGCTTTTACGCACCTCGGTTCCATGTTTCAACCCGTCGAAAGCTCCGTTTCGTTCCCAAAACTCGAAGAAGAGATTGCCCGACGCTGGAAAGAGCGGGCCATCTACGAGAAATCGCTGGCCGCGAGGGCTGGCAGTCCGGCGTTCGTCTTCTATGAAGGCCCCCCGACGGCCAACGGCCTCCCTCACCCCGGCCACTGCCTGACTCGGTCGATCAAAGACCTATTTCCCCGCTATCGGACCATGCGAGGCTACCGCTGCGAGCGCAAGGCCGGCTGGGACACTCACGGCCTGCCCGTCGAGGTCGAGGTCTGCAAGGAGCTTGGCATTCACTCGAAGGAGGAGATCGAGGCCTACGGCGTCGAGCCGTTTATCCGCAAGTGCGTCGAAAGCGTCTTCCGCTATACGCGTGAGTGGGAGCAACTCACCGAGCGGATCGGCTTCTGGATTCACCTCGATGAAGCCTACGTGACCTTCCACCAGAGTTACGTCGAGAGCGTCTGGTGGGCGCTCAAGTCGTTGTTCGACCGCGGGCTGCTCTACCAGGGGTACAAGATCGTCTGGTGGTGGGCGCAAGGCGGAACCGCCCTGAGCAGCGGCGAAGTCGGTCAAGGCTATCGCGAGGTGGCCGATCCGAGCGTCTTCGTCCGGTTCCCGATTGCAGGGGACAGGGGAGAGGGGAGAGGGGAGAGGGAAGAGGGTGCGGCTTCGCAAGAGAAGTCCCCTCGCCCTTTGGGAGAGGGTCAGGGTGAGGGCCGTGCGGCGTTGCTCAAGGACGCCGATCTTCTGGTCTGGACGACGACGCCTTGGACGCTTCCGAGCAACCAGTTCGCGGCCGTGAAGCCGGACCTGGAGTACTCGGTCGTGGCCGTCGAAGGCGAATCGCGGAAACTGATTCTCGCCTCGGCCTTGGTCGAAGCGGTCGCAGCAAAGGCCGGCAAGAAGCTATCCGTGCTCACGACGCTTCCCGGCCAACAGCTCATCGGACTCCGCTACGTGCCGCCGTTCCGACATTACTATGACCTCTTGGGCGACAAGCAGGGCCAGCTTAAACAGGGTGGAAGCCAGGCGATCGCTTGGCGCGTCGTGCCGGCTGAGTTCGTGACGACGGACACGGGCACGGGCATCGTCCACCAGGCGCCGGCGTTTGGCGAGGTCGACTTTGATCTGCTTCAGGCCGAGCACGCGAGGTTCGTCGATGGCGAAGGCCCGAGATTGATCTGCTCCGTTGCCGCGGACGGAACGTTTACGGCCGATACGCCCGAGTACAAGGGCCGTTGGGTCAAGGACTGCGATCGCGACATCATCCGCCAATTGAAGGCCGAGGGGAAGCTCTTCCATCAGGAGCAGTACCTGCACGACTATCCGTTCTGCTGGAGGGCCGACGAGGACCCGCTGATCCAGTATCCTCGTCGGAGCTGGTTCATCCGCACCACGGAGTTCAAGGAGAAGATGCTCGAGAACAACAGCCACATCAATTGGCTGCCCGAGCACATCAAGGAGGGCCGCTTTGGCAACTTCCTCGAAACGAACGTCGATTGGGCCCTCTCACGCGAACGCTACTGGGGAACGCCGCTGCCGATCTGGAAGTGCAACAAGACCGGCTACATGGAGGCGGTCGGCAGCTACACGGAGCTGTTGGCCAAGCCGGGCGTTGAGGGCGTCGAGGTCTGGGAGAAGGCGAAGCGAGAGAATCCTGACTTGGCCGAGGACCTGAAGGTCCACAAGCCGTACATCGACGCGGTCACCTATCAGTCGCCCAAGGCGGCGGGCGGTCGGATGGAACGCGTGCCCGAGGTGATCGACTGCTGGTTCGACTCCGGCGCGATGCCCTTCGCGCAGTGGGGCTACCCGCACAAGCCCGGCTCGGCCGAGCGGTTTCGCAATCAGTTCCCAGCCGACTTCATCAGCGAAGCGCTCGATCTGACCCGCGGCTGGTTCTACAGCCAGTTGGCCATCAGCACGCTGCTGTTCAGCGAAGGAAAAAACGCCAACGAACGAGGGCTGGGCACTTCAGTGCCCAGTAATGCTAGTAAAGAAGGTCAGGACGCAAAGATCACAGGTCAGAGATCGGAGGCGTCCTCTCCCCTCTCCCCTCTCCCCTCTCCCCTGTCCTATCCCTATCCCCACCCGTTCCGCAACTGCATCGTCCTCGGCCTGATGCTCGGCGAGGACGGGCAGAAGATGTCGAAGAGCAAGCGGAACTACCGCGATCCCAGCGACATTTTCGACCTTTATGGGGCCGACGCGTTGCGGTGGTATTTCTTCGCAAATCAGCCGCCGTGGACGTCGATCCGCTACAGCGAGCAGGCGATCAAGGACAGCATCCCCGAGTTCCTGCTCCGCCTCTGGAACGTCTACAGCTTCTTTGTGATCTACGCGAACATCGACGGTTTCGACCCGGCGGCCGCGCTGCGAGCAGCCGGCGTCTCGCCGGGCCAACTCGGGCCGGACGTGTTGACGCGAGCGAAAGGCTACCGGCCGATCGCGGATCGCGGCGAACTCGACCGCTGGATCCTGAGCGAGCTGAGCCGTACGGTGCAGGCTGCCGTCCTTCACATGGACGCCTATGACAACTACAACGCCTGCACGCGGCTGACCGAGTTCGTCGACGCCTTGAGCAACTGGTATGTCCGCCGCAGCCGCGACCGTTTCTGGAGCAGCGGCCGGGCGGAAGAGTCGACCGACAAGGCCGACGCCTATTGGACGCTCTACGAGTGCCTGTTGACGACCTGCAAGTTGATTGCCCCCTTCGTCCCGTTCCTGGCCGAGGCCCTGTGGCAGAATCTGGCCGTGGCGGCGTTTGGCGGCGCCGATGCGTCCCTGGTTGCCGAGAGCGTTCACCTCTGCGACTATCCGGTGGCCGATGCGGCGGCGATCGACGAGGAGCTTTCCAAGCGAATGTCGCTCATGCGGGAGATCGTCTCGTTGGGCCGCAGCGCGCGGATGGGCGCGAAACTCAAAGTGCGTCAGCCGCTTTCCCGCGTCGAGGTCGTGTTGGCCGACGGCGCCGATCGGCCGTGGCTCGAAGAACATGCGTCGCTCATTGGCGACGAGTTGAACGTCAAGCGGGTCGAGTTCATCGGCCATGCCGATCAGTACATCACGTACACGGTGTTGCCCGATCTGAAACGGCTTGGTCCACGGTTGGGCAAGCGTCTGCCGGCGCTGCGGAAGGCGCTTGGCGCGGCAGACGCGGCAAAGCTGCTGGCCGAGCTCGAAACGACCGGCAGCGCAACGCTTGCGCTCCCTGATGGCCCGGTGTCGCTCAGTTCGGAGGACGTCCAGGTCCGCCTGCAAGCGAAAGAAGGCTGGGCGGCCGCCCAGGGACGGTCGGTTGTCGTCGTGCTGGCCACCGAACTGACCGAGGAGCTGATCCGCGAAGGGCTCGCCCGGGAGTTGGTCCGCACGATTCAGGACCGCCGCAAGGAGCTGGGCTGCGAGTTCACCGATCGGATCGTGGTCGGGATCGCCACGGAATCGGCGGAACTCAAGGCGGCGGCCGAGCAATTCGACGGCTACCTCCGCGGAGAAACGCTGGCCGCCGAAATCAAGCTCGAAGCGTTGCCCGGCGCGGAGCCGGTCGAGCTCGATGTGGCCGGACACGCGATACGCCTCTGGGTCAAGGTGGCATAAACTGACCGCTGTCCGTTACGACGTCGGTTGCCCCCTAGGGAGACGGCAAAGCCGTTCGTAGTTCCGCCTTTTAGGCGGCGATTTCGCTGCGAACACCGGCTAAAGCCGGAACTACGAACGACTTCCCGCCGTCCCCGAGCTCGATTGACGCGGCGGGGCGGCCGTCTTACGATATAAACGTATCGAGTGTCTTTTCTTCAGGCGTCTATCGAAGGGCGAAGGCCATGCAAGTCTCTTCACACGCACTGTCCACGGCTGCCCGCTTCGCGAGAATCATTCCATTGGCTGCAACGCTCGCGGTGGCCGCGTTGGTCTGGCTGGGACCGTCCGGCGTCACCCTTTGTCGGGCTGCTGACAACAAGAAGTCGGATAAGGACGAGTTGCCGAAGCCGGAAGACGTCCTCCTCCGCACCGATGACGGCGTGCAGATTGCCGCGACCTACTACCGTGGGACCAAGGGAAAGGAAACGATTCCCGTGGTGGTGCTGCATGGCTGGAAGCAGAACCGTAGCGAGATGAGGGAGCTCGCCCTGGCATTGCAGGCGCAAGGCCATGCGGTCGTCGCTCCCGACTTGCGCGGCCATGGCGAAAGCACGCGGCGACGCGGCGGCAAGGACGAACGGCTCGACGCCGCGAAGATGCCTCCGAGTCAGTTCAGCCTCATGGTCTACCAGGACATGAAGGCCGTCAAAGATTTTCTCTGGGAGCGGAACAACGCGGGCGAATTGAATCTCGACAAGCTCTGCATCGTCGGCGCCGATATGGGCGCGTCGGTTGCACTCGACTTCGCCGCCTATGACGCGACGGCTTACGACGGCCCGACGCTCTACTACGGCCCGTTGAAGCTCGGCCGCTTCGTGAAGGCGTTGGTCCTGATCTCGCCGAAGCTGACATTGCCCGGCTTGCCGCTGAATCAAGCCGCCCGGGTTCCCGCCGTGCAACGGGACATTGCCATGATGATCGTCGTCGGCAAGGAGGATCCGAAGGAACTGCCCGAGGCCAAGCGGGTTCACGGCCTGTTCAAGACATACCACATCGAGCCGACCGGGCCAAACAAGACGGACGAGCAGACCCTGTTCTTCATCCCTCTGCCCACCAGCCTTCAGGGGACGAAGCTGTTGGATCAGAAGTTCAACCTTCAAGCCGGCATCGCGGACTTCATCGATCGCCGGCTGGTGAAGAGCGAAGAATCGCGGGACTGGACCTGGAAGGAACGCAAGTTCCCCCACCAGTGACGCCGAACTGATCGGTTGTCCAAGTTGGCGAACATCGTAGGGTGGGGCGAGCGCAGCGAGCCCCACCATTTTGCCTTGTTCCCACGCTCCCGCGTGGGAATACGCCTTGCTACGACGCTTAGCGTCGCGGACGCTCGCAGAGCTCCCGACCAATAAGTTGCGCCGGGGACGCACAGCGTCCGATACGTGCGTTCCCACGGAGGACCGTGGGAACGAGGAGAGTGCCTCCCAGCACTGACGCCGGGCGATTGCAGAGTTGTTCGTCGTTCCAGCTTCGGCCGATACGCCTTGTTCGCTGCGCGGCGGTAAAGTCTGCCCATCTCTCCGAGTCCCGCGGCAATCGCGTAGTCGCAGTGCATCGTCACTCGCTCCGCGGTAATCTGGGCAAACCCTCCGCGTCGAAGCGGATGTTTCGACTATTTCGGCAATGAGGAATCTGCCGATTAGCACGAAAGACGCTCTGCATTGAAGGGGGGAGTAGGCAATGCTTCGACTATCCCGGCCGGGGGCCGCCGTTCTGTCGTTTGCCTTATCGGTGATTCTGTTCAGCGGCGGGTGCTGCACCGGCCTGCGCCAGTACGTTCAAAACGGCTTCAAGGTCGGGCCGAACTACTGCACGCCGCCTGCGCCCGTGGCCGACCGCTGGATCGACGCGCCGCACATCCCGGCCGCCGGCGATCCGCAGAACATCTGCCGGTGGTGGACCGTCTTCAACGATCCGAAGCTGAACGAACTGGTCGCTTGCGCCTACCGGCAGAACCTCAGCCTGCGCGAGGCCGGTTTCCGAGTGCTCCAGGCGCGGGCGCAACTGGCGATTGTCCGGGGTGAATTGTTCCCGCAGTCGCAGACCGCCTTTGGCGATTACCGGCGAGTCGGCGGCGCCGGCGCCCCGTTCGCAAACGCCTGGGACTATGGCTTTCGGATGCAATGGGAGCTGGACTTCTGGGGTCGCCTACGCCGCGCCGTTACGGAAGCCGGCGACAATCTCGACGCCACCGTGGCCGACTATGACAACGTCCTTGTCACCCTGCTGAGCGACGTGGCCAGCAACTACGTGCGAATCCGCACCGATCAGGAACGGATCCGACTGCTCCAGGCCAACGTTGAGCTCCAACGCGGCGTGTTGAAATACGTCAACGATCGACTGGCGGCCGGCTTCCACCAGACTCCGCTCGACTCCGATCAAGCGTTGAGCAACTTGCGGCAGACCGAAGCCGGAGTTCCTCTATTGGAGATTGACGTTCGCCAATCGGAAGACGCGCTCTGCGTTCTACTGGGCATGCCGACGGTTGACCTGCAGAATCTGATTGGCGCCGGCCCGATTCCAACGTCGCCGCCGCAAGTGGCCATCGGCGTTCCGTGCGACCTGCTCCGCCGGCGGCCAGACGTCCGGCAGGCAGAGCGCCTGGCCGCCGCACAAGCCGAGCAGATCGGGATCGCCGAGGCCCAGCTCTACCCCGTCTTCACGGTCAACGGCACGATGGGCTATGCCGCCTCAAGCTTCCGCGACCTGTTCAAAAGCTCCGCGTTCAATGGCAGCGTTGGGCCATCGTTCCAATGGAACGTGCTGAACTACGGGCGGATCGTCAACGACGTCCGCTTCCAGAACGCCCGTTTCCAGGAACTCGTGGCGGCCTATCAGCGAACGGTGCTGCAAGCCAACGCAGACGTCGAGGATGGGCTCGTCACCTTCCTTCAGTCGCAACGGCGGGCTCGTCTGCTCGATGAAAGCGTTGCGGCCGCCGAGAGGGCCGTCAAGATGGTCCTTCAGCAGTACCAGACGGGATCCGTTGACTTCAACCGCTACGTCACGATCGAGCAAAACATGGTGACCCAGCAAGACGCCGCGGCCCAAGCCCACGGACAAATCGCCCAGGGACTGATCTCCACCTATCGGGCGCTCGGCGGCGGATGGGAGCTGAGGCTGTCAGGCGATCCGGGCGTGCCGCAATCGGTAATGGCCGGGCCGGCGCCGGGCGAGCCGCAGCCCACGCCACCGCCCGTTCCCGCCCCGCCCGCCGCTCCGACGACGCAGCCAACCGGACACGGGGCGGGTTTGCCGCCGCCGCCAAATCTGCCAATCGGCGAGCAGCCGTTGTGGCCGGGCAACCAGTCGTAGCCCCAACACTGTTGAATCAAGCAAGCGGCAACCTCGTTCCCACGGTCGCCCGTGGGAACGCACCGTCTGGTAAGTCGCGTTTTGCAGCCCCCGTCATAAAGCCGCGACCGTTGGTCGCGTCGAAGACGCCGTTTTCGCGAATCCCTCGGGGGGCCGCGACCACCGGTCGCGGCGTTGTGGTGGCTGGCATCCCGCTTTTCGCAAAGCGCAACATGCACCTCCTCGTCGGCAGCTCCGCGTTGACACGGCAAAAAGGTTTATGTATCTTAATAATACAGAACAATAAAGTGGTCTCCGGTCGGGCGTCTTCAACCACCATGCGTGCCCGACCAGCAGGTGTCCCATGAGCGATGAGAGCCTACTTTCCGCAGATGCGAAAACGGTTGCCGACCTGCTTCCGGCGCTCATGCGGCAACTGAACGCGGGGTTGGCCAATCCGATGGTCAGTCTGCCGCTGGGGCAACTGCGAGTGTGCTCCGTCCTGCGGCGCGGTCCCCAGGCCATGTCGGCCATCGGGCGGGAACTTGGCGCCTCGCTGAGCGCGATGACTCAGATCGCCGATCGTCTAGAGCGGGCCAAGCTGGTCAAACGCGTCCCTCGCGGCGATGATCGTCGTGTTCGCTGTCTGCAACTGACGGAACGTGGCGAGCGGTTGATGGGACTCTATGAGGAGGCCCGCATCGCCAAGATCAGCAAGGTGCTCGGGCAGTTGTCTCCCGCTGAACGCGGTGAAGTCACCGGGGGGCTGCAGCTTCTGTTGCGTGCCGCCGTTGCAGCGAAGGGCCAGGCCAATGACGCTCGCAGCCCCTATCAGCCCACCTCCAAAGTGCTTTTGTGAGAGCGATCTGATGAGAGCCATCCTAATCCTGTTGGTTGTCTTGGCGGCTATCGGGAGCTGCGCAGCTTACTACACGTTCAACTACGTGAACGTCGAGCCGCCGCCGAGCTTTCGAACCGCCACGGTCAAACGCGACACGCTGTTGGTGACCATCGGCGCCACGGGGACGGCGGAGCCGGAAGACCTGATCGACGTCGGCGCTCAGGTGACAGGGCGCGTCTTGTCCTTCGGAGTTGATCCGCACGACCCGGCGAAGCGCGTCGACTATGGCACGGCCGTCGAGGATGGAACCGTCTTGGCGGAAATTGACCCGACGATCTACCAGGCTCAGGTCAACAAGGCGGTGGCGGCGTTGGTCCACGCCAAGGCCGATCTCGTCCAGCTTCAGGCAAAGGCGGACCAGACGGAGCAGGAGTGGAAGCGAGCCCAAAGCCTCCGGCCGCAAAAGGCCATTGCCGACACCGACTACGATCTGGCCCGGGCCAACTGGCAGGTGAACAAGGCGAACGTCGACGTCGGCCGCGCCACGATTCAACAGTGCGAGGCCGACCTCTCGCTGGCCCAAACGAATCTCAATTACACCAAGATTATCTCGCCGGTGAAGGGCGTCGTGATCCGGCGACGGGTCAACCTCGGGCAAACCGTCGTCGCCGCGATGAGCGCGCAGCCCATCTTCCTCGTGGCCACCGATTTGCGGAAGATCCAGGTCTGGGCCTCCGTCAACGAGGCCGATATCGGGCGGATCCGAGCGGGCCAGCCGGCGCGGTTCACCGTCGACACCTATCCCGGCGAAGTCTTCGAAGGGAAAGTTCTTCAGGTTCGGTTGGCCGCCCAGATGACGCAAAACGTCGTGACGTATACCGTCGTTGTGGGCACGGACAACCCGCCGACTCCCGATCATCCGAACGGCAAGATCCTTCCTTTTATGACGACCAACGTGAAGTTCGAGATCGATCGGCGGTCGAACGTCTTGCTGGCGCCGAACGCGGCGCTGCGATGGAAGCCGCAAGATTCGGAAATCGTTCCCGAGCAGCGACGACCGACTCGACGAGAGTCTGCCGACAGCGTCAAATTCGGGTCCCAGAAGAGCGGTCCCGACACGGCTGCCAGCCCGGTCCAGCGGCAGAGCAAACGGTCTGGCGACAACAAGCATCTCTGGGTCAAAGACGGCGATTTCGTCCGCCGGCTCAAGGTCAAAGTGGGGCAGACCGACGGCGCGCTGACCGAAGTGTCCGGCGAGGGGCTGACCGAAGGAATGGAAGTCGTGATCGGCAAGAGCCGCGACAATGGCGACGACGGCGCCGACGCAGCCACGAAGAATCCGTTCATGCCACAAATCCGCCACGGTGCGAAAAAGTAGATGGTATTCGTCACGCTCTGCATGACGCCCTAAGAGGCATCGCCACGAACAACGTCGCGTCGATGTGATATGGAACTGATCCGGCTGGTAGACCTGCATAAGACATATCACCTCGGCGAGGTCGACGTATCGGTGCTGCGCGGCGTCTCGCTGGTGATCAACCAGGGCGAGATGGTCGCGTTGATGGGCGCCTCCGGCTCGGGCAAGACGACGCTGATGAACATCCTCGGCTGCCTCGACCACCCGAGCTCCGGCCAATATTGGCTCGACGGCCAGGAAATGAGCCGGCTGACGCCGAACCAGCGAGCGATCGTACGCACCGACAAGATCGGCTTCGTTTTTCAGAGCTTTAATCTGCTGCCGCGGACCACGGCCATCCACAACGTCGTGATGCCGTTGGACTACTCGCTGCACCGCCCCACATCGAAAGAGTCGCGGCATTCGGCCACTGCATTGCTCAGTCGGGTCGGGCTGAACGAGCGGATGCACCACGAGCCATCGCAAATGTCCGGCGGCCAGCAGCAGCGTGTGGCGATCGCCCGGTCGCTGATTAATCGCCCCTCGCTTATTCTGGCCGACGAGCCGACGGGCAACCTCGACTCGCACACCAGCGTCGAAATCCTGCGGATGTTCCAGCAGCTCAATGCCGAGGGAATCACCGTCATCCTGGTGACTCACGATCCGGACGTGGCGACCTATGCGACGCGGACCATCCACATTTCCGACGGCCAAATCGCGGCCGACGATGCCTCGCCGCTGGCGTCACCGCCGGCCTCGACCGGCGAGCCGTTCGGCACTGACGGCCGGCTGGACCGTCTCAACGGCCATCCCACGACCGCCTCTATGTCGAGCGCACACGCAGGGGGGGACGACTTTGGGCGGCGAGACGACGATCGCCTTTTGATGGGGCAACCCGCCGCTGCGGCGACGCCGCCGGCCAGTTTTCCGGTTGAGAGCATCGCGAGCGCGGCGACGGGAGATCGCCTGCTGGCCGCCGCGGAGGTCGAGCCGGAGGAGACGGCGGCGGAGTCACCCGTCGCCCGGCGTCGAACCGTCGCGTCGCTGATGCCTCGCACGTTCCTTACGGCGATGAACGCCTTGCGGCGGAACAAGATGCGGTCGGCCCTCAGCGCCCTGGGCGTCATTATCGCCGTCGGCGCGGTCATCGCCATGACCGAAATCGGTCAGGGCGCGAAGGCCATGATGCAGAAGAGCATCGCCAGCATGGGCGCCAGCACGCTCACGGTTCAGTCTGGGGCCGCCAGTAGCGGCGGCATCAGCTTTGGCGCCGGAACCGTCATGACGCTGACGCCGCAAGACGCCGAGGAGATCGCACACCAGTGCCCCGCTGTCAGCGCCGTCTCGCCATTAGTCCGCACCCGAGCGCAGATCGTCTACGGCAGCCGGAACTGGGTGCCTACGTTCATCAACGGCGTCGCCACCGAATTTCTGAAGGTTCAGGAGTGGGAGGATTTCGACGAAGGAGAGATGTTTGGCGACACAGACGTTCGCAACGCCAACAAGGTGTGTGTCATCGGCGCCACCATTCGGCGCGAATTGTTCCAGAACGAGTCGCCGTTGGGGAAGGAAATCCGCATCAAGAACGTCTCCTTCCGCGTCGTCGGCGTGTTGAGCAAGAAGGGGAACAACATGATGGGCATGGACCAGGACGACGTCATCCTGGCGCCATGGACCACGATCAAGTACCGCGTCAGCGGCTCGGCGCTGACGAACACCAACCAAAGCGCCGCCACGACCGACACGATCAACGCGTTGGACAACCTCTATCCCGATCCGGAGCCGCTGTATCCCGCGCTTTCGACGACGGAGAGCGCCGACACCCCTCAGCCGGTTCGCTTCGCCAATGTGGACCAGATTGCCGTCAAAGCCTACTCGACGGAAGACATTCCGCAGGCGATCAGCGAAATCACCGCGTTGCTGCATGAGCGACACCGGATCAAGGACGACCAGTCGGACGACTTCAACATTCGCGACATGAGTCAGCTTATCGAGGCGTTGAGTTCCAACACGCGACAGATGAGCTCCCTGTTGCTGGTCGTGGCCCTAATCTCGTTGATCGTCGGCGGCGTGGGCATTATGAACATCATGCTGGTGTCCGTCACGGAGCGCACGCGCGAGATCGGGCTCCGCATGGCCGTCGGCGCACGGAGTTACCATATCCTGCGGCAGTTTCTCGTCGAGGCCGTCGTGCTGTGTCTCGTCGGCGGGGCCTTGGGCATCCTCTTCGGCCGCGGTGCGTCGATCGTCGTCCGCATGGTTAAGCACTGGCCAACGCAACTTTCCGTGTCGGCCATCATCGCCGCGGTGCTGGTTTCCGTCGGCGTCGGCGTCATCTTCGGCTTCTATCCGGCCTGGAAAGCCTCGCGACTGGACCCGATCGAGGCCCTGCGCTACGAGTAGCGGGCGGCGTTTTGTCGCCCGTTGCCAACGAGGCTGCGCAGACTTTGCGGCCGAACTGGCCGCTTGATCGCTGCCGAGGCGCCCGATCTGCGTCTGCGCGCCCGAAGGCCGGTTGACGATTGGCCGGAAGCCTGTCATACTTATTCGTGTCGCCCGCCGGCTGCGATGCAGGACGGTGCGAGCGACGCGGCGGCTGACGATCGGCAGGCCAAAGGTGAGCCTAAGTCATTGCCGCGCAAGAGTGTGGTGGCTGTAGCTCAGTTGGTTAGAGTACCAGATTGTGGATCTGGGTGTCGGGGGTTCGAGTCCCC